>JBHHTX010000052.1:0-11597 GCA_046753585.1 Mariprofundaceae bacterium | reverse complement strand
TCATTTTCGCCTCGCTCATCACCTTCAATACCTCATTGGCAGAGCTTTCAAATGGGGAAGGCTCTCCTGAAAACAGAGCCTGATTCTCAGAGAGATCGGGCAACTTCAAGCCTTGATATGCATCGCGTAATGCCTGTGGTGACATACCCAGTCTGGGAGCCATCAGCGTCATCGCATGATCGGGCTGTTCACGCATATATTGTCGCGCTTTGTAATAACCATCAATCAACATTTGAATGTTGCGCATTTGTTCGTTGAGCTGATCCGTGCGAACAACCAATACATCCACAATGAGGCCGGCAATCTCACGACTATCAAACAAAACATGCGCACCTTGTCGTAAAAGTTTTGTTTTTGAAGGTTCAAATGTTACAACCGCATCGACCTCTCCCTTCGTATAGGCATGAACATGCTCATCGACAGTCAGGTAGGAAAGTTCAACATCAGTCTCTGCAAGGCCAGCTTTTTTGAGCGCAGAATACAATACAATGGCGCCAACTGCCGTGCTCTCTACACCGACTTTTCGACCTTTAAGGTCCTGAACGGTTAAGATGCTCGGGCTTGCCAGGATCACATCTGCGCCATTAGAAACATCAAACACCAACACCACTGAAATAGAAGTATTACCTGCCATAGCGCCCAGTGCTTCATCCAGGGTGAGGGCTGCCGCATCCAGTGTGCCTTCATGCAGTAGATGCAATGATTCGGTTGATGAGGGTAATTCAACCAGCTTGATGCGGTTTTCATCATAAAAGCCTAAATCGCGTGCCAAAAACATGGGCTCATAACCCGGCCATTGATTACTCCCCACCTTCAGCAGGGAGTGCTCTTCAGCAGAGCATGCGGCCAATATCAGTGCAGCCAATCCAATCGACATTAAACGTAAAATAGACACAGCTGCTTTACTCCTCCAGTCAGGCAGTCTGCCACTGACTTCCCCCCACATCCGAGGGTAGCTCAAATTGTGGCTAAATCAATGACAAGACTCTGAAAACATTGCCGGGGATGCACTGTTACTACTGCTACAGGCAGTATAGTGCAACACGGTGCCGCCTTGGAATATAATTGCCTGCCGCTTTCAATAGCAATCGGATGCCTGGTTCGTATGCAATTTGCAGTGTGAATTGCTGTGGCTTTTCGTGGCCTTGTGTTCCGCGGACAAAGAAAAAGGGTCTAGCATTTCTGCTAAACCCTTGTGCTATATGGTGGGCCGTGTCGGGATCGAACCGACGACCCGCGGATTAAGAGTCCGCTGCTCTGCCAGCTGAGCTAACGGCCCGCAGCAATGCTACGTATCTACTACTGGCTTGCAACTGGGGTGGATGATGGGACTCGAACCCACAACCACCGGCACCACAAGCCGGGGCTCTACCATTGAGCTACATCCACCATAATGGCCATCTGGCGCGCCTGGCAGGGCTCGAACCTGCAACCTACGGCTTAGAAGGCCGTTGCTCTATCCTGTTGAGCTACAGGCGCCTGCTAGCCCGTATATTGCACTAAGGCTGGCATCCCATGAAGAAGATGTTGCCTTAATAAAAAATGGTCGGGGCGAGAGGATTCGAACCTCTGACCCTCTGCTCCCAAAGCAGATGCGCTACCAGGCTGCGCTACGCCCCGACTGAACCTTGCCACTTTAGCCTTTCACAAGGCGGCGCAACTTACGACTCAGAATGGATTTCGTCAATGATTTGCTTTCTCCCAAAACCTTGTGAATATTCAGGTGACCGGAAAGGCTTGAGCTTTTAGCATACGTCGCCATCAACGATTCAAATAGCGAGGTGCATCATGCATGCAACAACAATCTGCTGTGTGCGGAAAGGACAAGATGTTGCAATTGGCGGAGACGGACAGGTAACACTGGGCGATACCGTGGTTAAACATGGCGCACGCAAGGTGCGAACCCTTGGAAATGGAAAGATTCTGGCCGGTTTTGCCGGCTCCACCGCTGACGCCATGAATCTCTTCGAGAAGTTTGAAGCCAAGCTGGATGAACATGGCAGCAGCCTAACCCGTGCGGCCGTAAGTCTGGCCAAGGACTGGCGCACGGACCGTTATTTGAGAAAACTTGAAGCCATGATGATCGTTGCAGATCATGAGCGAACTCTGCTTATTTCCGGCTCCGGTGAGGTGCTTGAACCGGATGAAGGTGTGATGGCTATTGGCTCCGGTGGAGCTTATGCCCGCTCAGCTGCTACTGCCCTGCTGCGGCACAGCAAACTTGCCGCATCCGACATCGCACGTGAAGCCATGCAGGTCGCAGCCGAGGTATGCATTTATACCAATTCAGAAATCCGGATTGAAACCCTGTCCACGGAGTAAATATTGTGAATGAAACCATGACACCGCGTGAAATTGTCAGCGAACTGGATCGCTTTATCATTGGCCAGAAGGATGCGAAACGTGCCGTTGCCATTGCTTTGAGAAACCGCTGGCGACGACAGCAGATCCCCTCTCCCATGCATGAGGAAATCACACCAAAGAATATTCTGATGATCGGGCCAACAGGGGTCGGAAAAACAGAAATCGCCCGCAGGCTGGCCAGATTAGCTAAAGCACCTTTCGTAAAAATCGAGGCAACAAAGTTTACCGAAGTCGGGTATGTAGGCAGGGATGTAGAATCCATGATCCGCGACCTGGTTGATTCCTCTATCAAAATGGTACGGGAGGAATTCCTTATTCAGGTTCAGGCGCGTGCTGATGAAGCGGCTGAGGAGCGTCTGCTGGATATCCTGATTCCGCACCCGGTGCAACCCAGCGGACCAGTATCAGCAGATCAAAAAAACACCAGCCTTGAGGCTTCGCGTGAAAAAATGCGTCAAAGGCTTAGAAAAGGCTCAATTGATGAAAGGCAAGTGGAGATCGAGGTATCCAGTTCTTCAAAAAACCCTGTTCTGGAAATATTTACAGGCCAGGGTAATGAGGAGGTTGACCTGAATCTTAAGGACATGTTTGGAAATATGCTCTCCAGCCAACGCAAACACAAACGCATGCCCGTCAGGGAAGCCCTGCAATATCTGAAGCAGGAGGAGGCTGACCGTTTGCTGGATATGGATCAGATCAAGCAGGAAGCCATCAACCGGGCAGAAAATTCCGGCATTATCTTTCTTGATGAGATAGACAAAATTACCAACCGCAGCAACTCCGGTGGCAGTGCGGATGTCTCTCGCCAGGGCGTGCAGCGCGACCTTCTTCCTCTTGTAGAAGGAACTACTGTTAACACCCGCTACGGTCAGGTGCGTACCAACCACATCCTGTTTATTGCCTCCGGCGCCTTCCATCTGGCAAAGCCTTCTGATCTGGCACCTGAGTTACAGGGACGGCTTCCTATCCGGGTCACCTTGGATGCCCTTTCCGAGAAAGACTTCTGCCGTATTCTGGTAGAACCGGAATCCTCTTTGACCCGGCAATATGTGGCCTTGCTGGCTACCGAGGGCATCAAGGTCAAGTTCAGGGAAGATGGCGTCAGCGAACTTGCCAGACTGGCGGCCAGGGTGAACGAACAAACCGAAAATATTGGTGCCCGTCGCCTGCACACCCTGCTTGAGCGTGTCCTGGAACAAATCAGCTTTGAAGCACCGGATCAGAAAAAGAAAACGCTGCTGGTAAACGCCGCTTATGTTCGCAAGCAACTCAAGGACATCAGCGACAATGAGGATCTGAGCCGATATATTCTGTAGCGGTTGTCAGCCGCAGATCATGCCCGCACCTACGGTGTTGTTGGTGAACGTGTCAATGATAATAAAACTACCGGTAGCGCGATTGTCCCTGTAGGCATCAAAAACCAGTGGCTTTAATAGCTTGAATGCGACCCTGCCGATATCATTCATCTCCAGTTGACCGGCATTCTCATCATGTTCCAGCGTATTCACATCCGTGCGATAGCAGATATCCGTAACCATGGCCTTGATCGAATTGCTGGTGTGTTTGATGATATATTTCTTGCGATCAACAAGTGGATCCTCTCCCATCCAGCAGACAATGGCTTCAATCTCACGACCGATTTCAGGAAGATGGTCGCTGCGCACAATCATGTCGCCACGTGAGATATCGATTTCATCTTCCAGGGTCAGGGTAGAACTCTGGGGGGCGAAAGCCTCATCAGAATTGCCGTCGAAATTTACGATCGCCTTAACAGTTGAAACACTTTTAGAGGGTAACACGGTCACCGCATCTCCAACCTTGATGCTTCCCGAAACGACCCGACCCATGAAACCACGAAAATCCGGCCAGTCAGGTGTCTGAGGACGATTGACAAGCTGCACGGGGAAGCGGAAATCAAGTTCATCGGCCTGGGCATTCACCTTCAGGGTCTCAAGGGTCTCCAGGACGGTCTGCCCCTCAAACCAAGGCATATTACTACCGCGCTCAACCACCATATCGCCTTCCAGTGCCGATATCGGAACGCAGATCAGATCGTGTATGCCCTGTTTAGCACAAAACCCGACCAGTTCCCGCTGAATGTTCTCAAAGACTTGCTGATCATAGCCAACAAGATCCATCTTATTGATGGCCACAATCAGATGCGGCATACCTTGCAGACCCAGGATATGTGTATGACGCCGGGTCTGGGTGAGAACGCCGTTGCGGGCATCGATCAGAATGATGGCGACACTGGCGGTTGAAGCGCCGGTCACCATATTGCGTGTGTACTGCTCATGTCCCGGGCAGTCCGCCATAATGAATTTTCGTTTGGGTGTGGCAAAATAACGGTAGGCCACATCAATGGTAATGCCCTGTTCACGCTCGGCCTGTAAACCGTCGGTAAGCATAGCCAGATCAATTTCGGTCGCAGAGGCTACGCTTCTGGCCGACTTCTGCTTACGCACCGCCAGAAGCTGATCTTCAAAAGCCCCCTTGGTATCCACCAGCAACCGTCCGATAAGCGTTGACTTGCCATCATCCACGCTGCCAACCGTTACCAGTCGTAACAGTTCGATTTCTTCATTTAACTTAAAATTGAATTTTGTCATGACACACCTAGAAATAGCCTTCTTTTTTCTTATCTTCCATTGTATTGGCACCATGGTCGATAATGCGGGTTTCCCTTTCACTACGCCGGGCAGCTGCAGCTTCGGCAACGATTTCATCTATATTTGACGCAGTTGACCGGACAGCACCGGTACAGGGCATACAACCCAGAGTCCTGAAACGGCTCATAACCATTCCCGGCTTTTCACCCTCATGCAAATGTTCAACATCATCAGCCGGAATAAGCAGATCTCCGCGCTCAACCATCAGGCGCTCTTTGGCATAATACAAGGGCACGATAGGAATGTTTTCCTCACGGATATACATCCACACATCCATCTCGGTCCAGTTTGACAGGGGAAAGACACGCACGGACTCGCCTTCGTGAATACGGCCATTATATATATCCCACAACTCGGGCCGTTGATTCTTCGGATCCCACTGGCCAAACTCATCGCGGATGGAAAATACCCGCTCCTTGGCACGGGATCGTTCTTCATCACGCCTGGCCCCTCCGAAAGCAGCGTCATAGCCGCCCTCCTCCAGTGCTTCAAGAAGTGCTCCGGTCTTCAAGGCCCCGCAACAACGGGCCACACCATACTTCCCGGGACCCATTTTATTGGCAATGGCTTCTTCATTGCGGCGTACAATCAAATCCGCGCCAATTTCTTTGACGAATGCATCACGGAAGGAGTACATCTCCGCAAACTTGTAGCCGGTATCCACATGCAGAAGGGGAAAGGGTAGCTGTGCCGGATAAAATGCCTTGCGCGCCAGATGCACCATCACGCTCGAATCTTTCCCGACCGAGTACAGCATGGCCGGATTCCGGAATTCCGCCACCACCTCGCGCATGATGTGAATGGCCTCGCTTTCAAGCGTCTTTAACTGGCTAAGTTTATGATCACCCATCTAAATACCCTCGCCATGTTCATGATTGTTGCCCGACCGCCTCACAGGATCCATGTGCAAACCGCATTCAGCAGCCGAGCCTTCCTCTTGTTCCCACCACCAGCGCCCTGCCCTCGGGTCTTCCCCTACGGAAATGGCACGTGTACACGGTTCACAGCCGATGGAAACAAAATGCTGATCATGCAGACGACTATACGGAACATGATGGGCACGAATGTAATCCCATATTCCCTGCCAGGTCCATTCAATAAGGGGATTGTACTTGATAAGGCCAAAGACAGAATCCTCTTCGATGCGTCTCATGTCCCGCCTCTCCTTCGACTGATCCCGGGTACGGCCGGTAATCCAGGCATCCATACCTTTTAAGGCCCGTCGCAAAGGGCGAACCTTGCGAATTTCACAACACAATTTGCGCTTCTCGACTGAGTTCAGAAACAGATTGGAGCCATGATCACGAACCATTTCGCCAACTTCACCGGCATCCGGATAAAGCATTTCAATAGCGATACCGTAATGTTTACGGCAGGCGTCAATGAGATCATGCGTTGCCTGTGGCAAACGACCGGTATCCAGCGTAACAATCCTGATACCAGCTGTATGCTGGCAGATCAGATCAATCAGAACCATGCCCTCAGCTCCAAAGCTGCATGGATACACAAGCTTATCGCCATGTCGATCTCTCGCCTGCCTGAGAAGATCAACAGATTGAATCTGAAGATCAGATGCGTTGACAGTTTTTTTCATAGTCTGACGTTTACTCCTTTTTTGCCTGTTCACAAAGTCCATCACGCATCACCAGCCTCTACCGATAAGTGGCCAGATAAACCACGCCGTCAACAGAAACAGACACCAGACGGAAAAAGACATGACTGCGCCACGGCGAATCATTCTGTGCAACCTCACATAGCCTGTGGAATAGATCAGTGCATTGGCCGGCGTTCCCATGGGTAGCATAAAAGCAAACCCAGCCACAATAGCTACAGCCAGGGTAATGCTCACAACATCCATGCCGGCAGCTTGCCCCAGCGGGATAGCAATCGGAAGCAAAATAGCTACTGCCGCTACATTACTAACAGTTTCGGTCAGCAATAGTGTAATCAGAGCCAGGCCGGCAAGCAGAGCCAGACTGGTAATACCGGCAGGCAGCATGGAATTCGCCACCCATACAGCAGCCCCTGTCACGGACAGCGCCTTGCCAATAGCAATAGCGCCGCCGTACATCAGAACAATTCCCCAGTTAACATATTCTTCTACATCGTGCCAACTGACCAGACGAAGAAAGAACATCGCCACTACTGCCGCCAGAGCAATGCTGGCCAGTCCATAAGCGTGACCCATGAACACCCAAGCAGCTACTGTCAACAACATCACGGCAGCCATCCACTTACCTTTGCTGGAAAGTGGCCCCAGTTCCAGCTGTCTCTGCCTTAAGCGTTCACTCGCGCCCGTAGTGTTCACATCTACACCGCGTATGCAGCAGAGAAGAACCACGATGGCAACGGCCAGCATGCAGAAGACGAGGGGAGCAGCAGCAATAGTCCAGTCCAGAAATGCAATCTGTTCTCCCGTTATCTCCTCGAGTATTCCGATAGCGAGAGGCCCACGGGCACCACCCAGCAATGTAGCCACGCCACCGATGATCGTTCCCCAGGCCATGGCAAAGAAAAGGCTGGCAGAATAGCGGTGTCCTTTCGGCAAATCGAGGCCACGCACAACCTCCAAAATGATAGGCAAAAAGATTGCAGCCACGGCATGTTCCGGCATAAAAAAGGCCATACATGCAGACAGGATAAGCACAGCCAGAAGTAAGCGTTTTGTTCCTCCGCCTACTTTTTTCAATATCCCCAGTGCCAACTGCTCGGACAACCCTGTTTTTATCACTCCCGCAGCCAGGATCAAGGCCCCGAGAATAAAGAAAACGGCGGTATTCCCGAAAAGACTGTACGAATCTGCTGCCGGCATGATTCCCAGCAACGGGATCAATGCCAGCCCGAGCAGGGAAGTAACTGCAAGCGGAAAAAGCTGTGTTGCCCACAAGATCAGACACAGGGCAAAAACAATCAGAGCCCTCCAGCCAGGTTCGGTTAAGCCCTGTGCCGGCTCCAGGCCAAGCATCCACCAGGCTACGATGGCAAGAACCATCACAGCAGCAAACGGAACACTATGGTGAAGGAGCAGTGCTGACAGTGGCCTGCGATCAATAGCTACGGACACGGTTACCTGTTCGGAGGGCTGCCGTCGTCCGCATACTGCACACGAAGATTTCGCCTCCAGGTATCCAGCATGGAGCCAACGCGCCTGCCCACAACAGAAAATGCCAGATCACCGATACGCTCACGCAAGCTGGCCTCCCGACCCAGCAGGAAACGACCTTCCATCGGTGTCATCACCCTGCCCATATTACGTAAACGCCGCAAAGGCAGCCTGGCGTATTGCAGGGTTTCGTACAGATGCAAAAAAACAGATTCAAGATGCTGCAGGGAAGGACGTGTAGCATCTTCCATAGGAGTTCCCGGCAAGGGACGGAAGGGTTGCAATAATGGCACCACACCTGAACTTACAAGATCCTCAACTCCTGCCATCGTTGACTCGGCACTCTCCAGACCAGCAATCAGATTGCTGACTACAGCCCCGGCAGGAAACGTCTGTAAGGCGTAATCCAGAGCCTGACGAACAGCAGCCTGCCCCCCATGTTCCTCCTTGCCCGGACAAAGGCGAGCAAAGGATACGGGATCGTTCAACTCCAGATTGCAGATAAAAAGGTCAACACCGGCGGCGTAGAGTTCATCCACGACATGCGCATCATGGGGAGCAACAGTTTCCAGTGCGATCTGCTTTCCCGGGAGATGTCGGCGCAACAATTCCACTACAGGCAACAACCGCGTCAAGCCACAGGCTGAGTCCGGCGAATATCCGTTGTAAAGATATACCGTGTCCACGTCACGCTCATTCTGAGCGGCATGCAATACCTCAACCAGTTCCAGTGGATCACGCAGTGGCGGAACACGCTCATTAAGCATGGAATCGTAAAGACAATAGCGGCAGGACTGATTTTCACCGGAAAAAAAACCGCAGCCAAGGAAAGGGTGCAGAATCAGAACCTTGTCGTGCAGGGCCGAAAAAGCCCCCATGCGTGCGCCATGTTTTGTCTGCTCACGGTAAAAACGGGGAACCCGCTGCATTTCAACGGGCAATCGCTGGCCGGCGCAATCAATAAAAGAGAATTCATTCTCCTGAATCAGCTTCATTGGACTGGATTCCGTATAGGGCTGTCCCACCGGTACACTGGTCCAGTGACCGCTCGGTAAAATCATATCAACAACAGCTTCACCGGCATTGGTTTGCGAGACCCATCGGGATGGCTTGTCAAGGCCATCCGGCAAGGCAACGCCATAACTGACCAGGGCCAGCTTTGTCAGGCCCGGATTACCCGTGATATCCGGCGAAAAAGAGACCATATCAGGCTGCTTTCACCACCATGATCTTCCACTGCTCCTGACTGATGCGCGTTTGTTCTCTCACCTCATGCCCCTGTTCCTGCAATGATTTGGGAACATTTTCAATCGGAGCCCCATCATCCAGAATAACCGATAAAACTGTTCCTGCAGGAAGCATTTCCAGCCTCAGTTTGGTTTTGACAAAATTCATGGGACAGGCCACGCCAGACAAATCAAGCGTCTCTTCATCCCCATCAGCGGCTTCATTCTCAACCGCGGCTGATGTAATTCCATCGGAATCAACTTCTGCCGGAACAGGTGCAAAGCGTTTGGCCGCAACATCAACCCAGCCGGACTGTACCGTACAAAGCCTTGTCACCCCTGCTGCCGGATCAGCCAGATCAATCCCCATCAGGGCCTGCTGCACAGCATTCAGGCCATCACGAACAGGGGCATCCTGAACAGCATTGGCAGATAGCAAAGGAAACACTTCAGTATCTTCCTCCGGCGCCTCACCATAAGGGACAAGAAAGGCCCGTGCCGCAGAGATAGCTGATCGTTTCAGGCAAGCTGCCGCTTCTGCCCAGAACATGCCGTCCAGGTGGGCTCTGGCCAGCAACAATTCATATTCCGCCTCGCTCTTCAGGGCATCGCTCATGGAAAGAACCGCTCCGGCGCACTCCCCCTTTTTTGTCCCCTTGGTGGAAAATGTCTCATTTTCACTCCAGTCGTAGATCAGGCCATCAATCTCACCCGACTCTCCGGCAAAGGGTTTCAGGATGGTATTGATGCCCTCCTGCCCGAAGCGCGAAGCCCAGTCATGCAAGCTTTCGCCATCAACACGTTGTTCCCTGTATGCATTCAGGACTGCAATCCCTGCTTCGGGTGCTCGCTTGGCCGGTACCGGGTCAGTAGCAAAGGCAAACGTTTTACCCACGCGACCGGATCCACCGATGTGCAATTGATAGTGTGGCACTGCCTGCCGGTCGATCTTTCTGGCTAGACCGTGAAATCCGAGATCAGCTATATGATGCTGACCGCAGGAATGCTGGCAACCGGATGCCTTGATACGGATATCTGACAGTGATTGATCTTTCTTCAACTCGGCGAGCAAGGGTTGAAGCGCGGAAGCCAGGCCACGGGAGGAGGTAATGCCAAGACGGCATGTCTCCGTACCCGGGCATGAAACAATATCGGATATGCCTCGGGCCTGCTCGGTCTGAATCTCAGCTGCACGCAGCTTCTCCAGCACTGCATCCACCTTGTCCGCCAAAACCCCGATAATAACCATGCCCTGTTCCGGTGTAGTGCGGATATCATCCGAACCACCGATGCGTGCAGCCTCGGCCACGGCATGACACTGTTCCGGAGTAAGATCCCCCCTGAACAGATTCAGCAAAATTGCCTTGTTGCCGTCATGCTGATTTACTACCGGATCACCGCTGAAAGGAAACGCACCGGTCGGTACTCTCCAGTCTGCATCGGACAAGCCTGTATCATGCGCATGGGTCTTCTCGATGGCAGCGCGCTGTTTTCTGTATTCCTCAATAAATCCGTTTTCGCCCAGCTTGAGCAAAACATACTTCATGCGGGCACGGGCCCGCCGTTTGCGATCGGAGTATTTAAAATGAATGCGCATAAGGGCTTCACCAACCAGTAATATCTCATTTTCCCCGACAAACTCCTCCAGTAATATGGAAGATACAGGTTGAGAAGACAGTCCGCCTGCAGCCCAGACCTGAAAACCCGGCTGGCCGTCTCTGGCCGTAGCAACAAAACCGATATCGTGCATACCACCCAAACCGCAATCTGTAAGACAGCCGGAAAAGGATACCTTGAATTTGCGCGGGAACTGCTGCCCCAGAGGATGCCGTAGAAAGTATTCAGCAAACCTGCGTGCGTGCTGGCTTACATCGACATGCTCCGACGGGCATACGCCGGACAGGAGGCATGCACTGACATTACGGACCGTATTGCCGCACGCCTCTCGTGTAGTTAATCCGACTTCAGCAATGGCCCGCAGAAAGGCAGGCGTATCCCTTATATCAAGGAAATGTGCCTGAATAGACTGCCTTGTGGTCACATGCGCAAATTTCGGCATATCAAGCTTGCCGGCATAACGTTCGATCAGTGTACCGATCACATCCAGCTGTGCAGGTTTGATCACACCTCCCGGCAATTTTATACGCATCATTTGAACACCATCCTGACGCTGGCCATAAATGCCCATCTGCAAGCGAAATGGAGTAAAACGTTCCTCGGACATGCGGCCATCCA
>JBHHTX010000051.1:0-11672 GCA_046753585.1 Mariprofundaceae bacterium | reverse complement strand
GCGCACCCCGTTGCGGTAGACGCCTACACTGCCACTGACCAACTCGTAAATGTAATAGGCTGGAGTGTTGCCTTCCGTAATAATCCATTCATTTGGATTAATCGTAATTTTTTCGTCCATTTCTAAGCCCCTCCGGAAAAATAAATCCCCATGTTCCCTGGTGATTCAAATGAATTATCTAGATCAAGGCATGGAAGCGTAACCGTGTTCTCAGACCATGCCTTGATTCTAATCAATAAATTATATTCCTAACCCGCATTTTTCATGAGAACAAAGAGGTACATTATTTTTCTTATGGATAACAATGTGTTGGTGACAAATATTCACTTTTCTCAAATGACGTTTTGTCTTTTGCGGCATCTGGCTTGCCCGGCCGCACCAGATCGAAGCCTTGAGTCTCAAACCATAGCTAAAGCTATGCTTTTTCACCTGAAAACTTCGCCTTGAATACCTGGTCTGCGCTATATATCCGCAATCTCATGAGAAATGCAGAGTGAGGGGAGGATATTCAGCATCGGTTCAGATTGCCGTGATAACTTCAGGCAAAACCTGGCCGAAATTAAGACAGGCCTGGTTGTCAAACAGGAGGTATTGATGAATCGGTTATTAACAACACTAAAATTATTTTCTCTTGCATCGGCTTTGATGCTAGCAGGCATAGTAGCTCCAAATCTGTCCCTGGCTGACGATGGAGACGATGATGACTATCATCGTAGGCACCATTACTCAATCCAGCCCAATCCGGCATACCATGAACGCCGGCTTCATGTGCCTGCCCGGCACGTTTACCATCACCAGTATCATCCTCGTGCCCATGCACGTTATAATGACGGACTTGGGATTGGCCTTGGTTTGGCGGTGGGAGCCTTGTTCGGTTATGCGATTAGTGAATCAGCCAATCAACATTATTATGAGCACAGACAGACTACGGTTGTCGTGCCATCTAGCACCGTAAGGGTTGTTCAGCCAAGATATATTACGCAGCGACGTTCATGTTTGCAGACGAGGGAGTATCAAACCCGGATAATCATTGGCGGCAGGGGGGTAGAAGCGTATGGAACAGCCTGCCTGCAAGCAGATGGTTCCTGGAAGTTCGGTCCGGCAACCCCTGTGCCTGCTTATTAGGCCTGGCAGATAAGCAGGTAGAGAAGAATCAGGAAACAGGTTTTGCCTGCTTCTTTGGCTTATTGAATTAAAGGAAGATATGATAGAGTCCGGACCTGGAGAGGAGTTGGATGAGTATTTCTGAACCAAATTGCGCTCATGGATCACATATACGCTTGTCATCCGGACAGAAGATCGGTATAAATCGCGCCCTTTGAGAATATTGGAGTTTTATGTGAAAGCTGACATTCATCCCGAATATAAATCTGCAACCGTTGTTTGCCATTGTGGCAACACTTTCAAAACGCGTTCCACCAAGGGCGATATCCATATCGAGATATGCTCCTCTTGTCACCCGTTTTACAGCGGGAAGCAAAAGATCGTGGACACCGAAGGTCGTGTGGAGCGTTTCTACAAGCGATATGGTAAGCAGCAGGCCACGGCCTAGGACAGACTGGAGTTTACAATGTATGCAGTAATTAAAACCGGCGGCAAGCAATATCGTGTGCAGGAAGGGGATCTCCTGTGTGTTGACAAGATGGAAGGTCAGCCTGGCGATGATGTAAGCCTTGATAGCGTTTTGCTAATTGGTGAGGACGATCAAATCAAGGTTGGCGAAGATGTTGCCGAAGCTAAAGTTGCCGCCGTTATTGCCCGGCAGGATAAATCTAAAAAGATTATTGTGTTCAAAAAACGGCGCCGCAAGAATTATGTACACAAACAAGGGCACAGGCAGTCATTTACCGCTCTTCGCATTGGCGAGATCTCGGTTACAGGGGCTGGTTCGTCCAGGGTTGTTGAGACAAAAACGGTGGCAAAGGAGTAGAAAGTGGCTCATAAGAAAGCAGGCGGCTCAAGTCGCAACGGACGTGATTCCAATGCTCAACGTCTGGGTGTGAAGAAATATGGTGGCGAGGCAGTTCTTGCCGGCAATATACTTGTTCGTCAGAGGGGAACCAAGATTCGGCCCGGCAATAATGTAGGCTGTGGTCGTGATTATACGCTTTTTGCCTTATGCGAGGGTAAGGTGGAATATTATAAACGTGGTGGCCGCACCGAAGTGCGTATTGCGGGCTGATTAGACGCTGGTTTCAGTTAAAGGGGTGCGCTTGGCGCGCCCCTTTTTTTGTTCATGCGGGGAGACTCAAGCTTTTGCGAATGGCTTACAATTGATGTTTTGTGTCTTGGTATCAGGAAACATAGGATTGGGATATGCGTTTTATCGATGAGGTGCGAGTTGAAGTGCAGGCGGGTAAAGGTGGCAACGGATGTATTGCCTTCCGACGCGAAAAGTATATTCCGAAGGGTGGCCCCAACGGTGGTGACGGTGGCAGGGGGGGGCATGTCACCGTATGTGCTTCTTACGGGAAGCAAACTCTGCTTGATCTTTATTATCGCAAGCGCCTTATAGCAAAAAATGGCCAGGATGGCATGGGTTCCAATATGCATGGCAAGGACGGAAAGGATATCGTTGTTGAGGTGCCTGTAGGAACCATAGTCAAGGATGAGACGGGCGAAATACTGGCTGATCTTGACAGTAATGGCGCGCAATTTTTCATGGCAAGGGGAGGCAGAGGGGGGCTGGGCAACAGTCATTTTGCTTCAAGCACCAATCAGGCACCAAGGTATGCACAGCCGGGAGAAGAAGGAGAATACGGTTTTCGCATCCTGGAATTGAAATCCATGGCTGATGTAGGTCTCGTTGGACTTCCCAATGCCGGCAAGTCTACGTTGTTGGCAAGAATATCCAATGCAAAGCCAAAAATTGCTGACTACCCTTTTTCTACCCTGGCCCCGACGTTGGGAGTGGTAAGAATGGCCGATGGAGACGGCTTTGTTGTTGCAGATATTCCCGGGCTTATTGCCGGCGCTCATGAGGGGAAAGGTTTGGGAGACCGTTTTCTTCGGCACATTGAACGCACCGGTCTGTTGATTCATCTCGTAGATGCCGCAAATATAGAGGAACGCAGCATTTCCGAGCAGATAAAAGAACTTGAAGTTGAACTCGAAAGTTACAGTTTGAAACTTTTCAGCAAGCCACGTTTACTGGTGCTCAATAAAATTGATGCCTTGAGCGAAACAGAGATCGAAGAGGCAAGGCGAGAGGCCGGTGATCTTGGCCTGCCCGTATGGAGTATTTCCGCAGTAAGCGGACGTGGGGTTGATAGCTTGTTGTTTGCCGTATACGAAAGATTGGGCAAGATGAGGCAAGAGGGGGTTCATTGAGCGGAAGGAAATGTTTTTTATGAACAGGTGTATTTGGCTATGGTAAAGAGTCGTTCTGATTTCAACCGTATTCGAAGAATCGTCATTAAGGTGGGTAGCTCACTTTTGACCGATGAAAAGGATGGTGTCCGCCATGCCATGATTCAGCGTTTGGCTGTGGATATTGCCAATATGCGCGAGCAAGGGACGGATGTTGTGTTGGTCTCTTCAGGCGCTGTGGCATTGGGGCGCGTCCATATGAACTGGATTGGTCGCCGCCTTTCAGTTCATGAGAAACAAGCAGCAGCGGCAACTGGCCAACCCTCGTTGATGCATGCCTACGAGCAGGCATTTGCCGCTTGCGGTCTGAAGGTTGCCCAGATGCTGCTCACTAAAGATGACCTCCGACATCGTCGGCGTTATCTGAATGCCAGCAATACCACTGAAACACTCTTTTCTGCCGGGGTTATTCCCATTGTGAATGAAAATGATGCAGTCGTCGTGGAGGAAATAAAGTTTGGGGACAATGACAGTCTCAGCTGTCTGGTAAGCCTCCTGGTGAATGCCGACCTGTTGGTTATGCTGACGGATGTGGATGGCCTTTATGAACAGGACCCTGCCATTAATAAAACTGCGAAACGTCTTTCCTCTGTTGCAGCCATTACTCCGGAGGTCCTTGCCATGGCTGGGGGGGGGTCCGGGAAATTTGGTACCGGTGGCATGGGAAGTAAACTTCATGCCGCACGCGTAGCCATGCGTGGCGGGGTCACGGTTGCAATTATTGATGGACATCGGGAGGAAAGCCTTCGTTGCCTGTTGGCGGGCAAAGATGAGGGAACGGTATTTCTCTGTGGAGCGGACAGGCAAAACAGACGAAAACACTGGATTGCTGAGGTGCTCAGGCCTGAAGGAAAGGTGTGGATTGACCAGGGAGCAGAGAATGCGCTTATTCGGCAGGGAAGTAGCCTTTTGCCAGTTGGCGTAACCAATGTGGAGGGCACCTTTGACAAGGGTGAATGTATTGAAATTTGTGGGCCATCCGGCGTGATCGCTAAAGGCCTGTCAAATTACAATAAGGATGAACTGTTCAGGGTTAAGGGAATTAGCAGCAATCGGATCGAATCCATATTGGGTTATCGTGATTTCTCAGCCGTTGTTCACCGGGACAATCTGGTTTTGTTGTAACTATTCAGCTCAGCGCTGATTTTTCTGATGACTGCCTGCCCGAGCGGGCAGGCCGCACCCAGACAGGCGTTAAAAAATGCTCGCTTACTGTAGCAAGCTCAGCTTTTTCGCCTTGTCCTCAGAAAAATCGGAGGAAGTCTGAATAGCTACATGTTACTTTTCTATAGTTTTGAAGAGTGACGTTTTGTTAAACTTTATAAGGAGTGAAGTCATGTCTGTAGAAGTTTACAAAATTATGCAGCAAATGGGTCTGCAGGCGCAAAAGGCTGCCAGAATGATGCGGAGCGCTTCACCGCAGGCTAAAAATAATGCGCTGATTACTGCCGCAGCAGTGATCCGGCGCCAGACGGATGAGATTCTTGCTGCCAATGAGCTGGATATGCAAAAGGCTGCAAAAGTTAAGCTGGATGATGCGTTGAGGGAGCGACTTGAATTAAATTCTGGTCGAGTCGAAGCAATGACGGTTGGCCTTGAGCAAATTGCTGCGTTGCCGGATCCGGTTGGAGCTATTTCTGATATGGCATACCGCCCTTCCGGTATTCAGGTTGGTCGTATGCGTGTTCCCCTGGGCGTGGTTGGCATTATTTTTGAGTCGAGGCCGAATGTGACGGCTGATGCGGCGGGCTTATGCATCAAATCAGGCAATGCGGTTATTCTAAGGGGTGGATCCGAGGCTATTCACACCAATCGTGCCATCGCAGGCTGTTTGCGCAGGGCCCTGGTGGATACTGGCTTGCCACAGGATGCGATCCAGTTGGTGGACAGCACTGACCGAAGCTTTGTTGGGGCTCTTCTGAAGGCAGATACTTATGTGGATGTCATTATTCCGAGAGGAGGTCGTTCTTTGATCGAACGAGTGATCAGCGACTCACGGATTCCGGTGATTAAGCATCTGGATGGTATTTGCCATGTGTATGTTGACGAAAAGGCAGATCTTGAAATGGCTGCCAATATTGCGATCAATGCCAAAACCCAGAGGTATGGTGTTTGCAATGCCATGGAAACACTCCTGGTGCATGAGTCCGTAGCAACAGCATTCTTACCTGATTTTATTGCATCGATGGACGACATGGGAGTTGAAGTGAGGGGCTGCCAGCGTACCCTGCAATTGTCTGAAAAGGCTGCGCCGGCTAAAGAGGAGGACTGGTCCACGGAACATCTCGGTCCGATTTTGTCCATTCGCGTGGTAGAGAGCCTTGACGAAGCAATGGATCATATTGCCCGTTTTGGTTCAGGCCATACGGATAGCATTGTGACTGAAGATTATCATTCCAGTATGAGATTTCTCCGGGAGGTGGACTCTTCCTCGGTGATGATCAATGCAAGCACTCGTTTTGCCGACGGGTTTGAATATGGGCTGGGGGCCGAGATCGGTATATCCACCGACAAGCTGCATGCCAGGGGCCCCGTCGGGCTTGAAGGTTTGACGACAATGAAATGGATTGTACTTGGACATGGTGAGGTTCGCGCCTGAATCTTTTGAGCAATAAACCGGTTGGAATTTTTGGCGGGAGTTTTGATCCGCCACATCTGGGACATGTCGAGTTGGTGCTGACTGCCCTGAAGGTGTTAGACCTTGGGGAAGTGTGGATTCTTCCGGCAGGCATACCTGTTCACAAGTCCTTGTCCGGCAAAGCGGATGCCATCAAGCGTCTCCATTGGCTTGAAAATATCTTTGCCGGCCAGAAACATGTGAAGATTTTGGACTGGGAGGTTATACGAGCCGAGCCTACGCCCACGATTCTTAGTTTGAGGCGTTTCAGAACCGAGCATCCGGATACATGGGCAGTCCTGTTATTGGGGGAAGACGCCTACGCCGGAATGAAAAGCTGGGTAGATTACCCTGAACACTGCCAGCTTGTAGATATTGCTGTATTTTCCAGAGCCGGTTTTACAATTGAAAGCAATGTTGCATTGCCGGAGTGGCACCAGACTACGATCGAGGCATGGCGACAGATTCCCGGCTGTGGACGCTGTATAAGGGTTAATGAATCCCTGCCGGATGTGTCAGCGACAGATATCCGCAGAAAGTCTGAAAAGGGTTTGAGTTTACAACATGCGGTGAGCGAGCATATCCGCACCGATATCGAAAAAATATATGGTTCAGGGAAGATGGAGAAGACAAAGTGAGTGAGTTTATAGAAACGGAAAAGCTAACTGCAGCGGTTTTGACCGCCCTGGAAGACAAGAAAGCGATTGATTCTTTACTGATCAATGTGACTGGCAGATCAACGGTAACTGATCACTTTGTTATTGCCACGGGCCGTTCAGACCGACATTTGAAAGCGTTGGCTGAAGCTGCTGTGGAAGTGGCCCATCAATTTCATCTTCCGGCTCATATAGAGGGGTTGGATGCTCTGGAGTGGTTGCTGGTTGATCTGGGAGATGTGGTTGTGCATCTTTTTTTGCAGGAAGTTCGTGAGGCTTTTCATCTGGAGCAACTCTGGGCTGAAACACCATCGGTTGAGAACGAGGTCCAGGAAGATATGTCTGTTCAATGAAGCTCCACCTCGAAGTTGTAGGTCGAGGGGCTCCGGAACTGTCTTCATTTGAAAGACGCTACCTTGATCGGTTGAAATACTATGTGGATATTCGAATCCATGAGGTTTCGGAAGGGCGAGGCAAACAGCTTGGACAGCGTTTGCGTGAAGAAGAGGAACGGGTGCTTGCCCGGACAGGTAGTAAGTTTGTTTTGTTCGATCAAACCGGGACACTTATGAGCAGTAGTGACTGGGCCAAATACTTTGGCGCTCAGGCACAGGGGTCAAAGCACTGCTTTGTAATCGGTGGTCCGGATGGCGTTAGTGAAAAGATGAGATCGGCTGCATCAGGCTGCTGGAGTTTGTCCAGGCTGACATTTCCGCATCAACTTGTTCGGCTTATGGTGCTGGAGCAATTTTTCCGTGCTTTTTCCATATTAAAGGGGCATCCGTACCACCGTTCATGAGACCTGTTTTTCTTGTCGCTCTGTTCGCTGGTGTGATATTTGCCGGAGATATGGAGGTATGGTCGGCACAGGACGTTAAGACACAGTTGACGCAGTTGCAGCAGGAACGCCGTAAACTTGCAACCATTCGCCAGGATCTGGAAAACAGGCTTGGCCATCTCGGAAATGATTTAAAAAATCTTGATAAGCAGATTGTCGCGGCAGCAAAAGAGAGCTCTGCAGCTGAAAAATCTGTTAAGATAGCCAGCAAGAAACTTGATACCTTGCAGCTTGAACACAGGGTGATGGAATCAAATATATCTGAGTTGCGTGAACATATTTTGAATGAGGTGTCAGTCGCCTATCAGCAGTTAGAGCGGACACACTGGTTTGTATTTGCCCTGCGTGGAATCTCTGTCACAGAGATTCCACATCGCCAATACCTGCTGAGCAGGCTTCTGGAGAGCCAGGCTGAGGACCGTGAACGCTATGTGCAGGGTTTGCATGATTTGCAGAGACTTGAATTGGAAACAAGGCGCCAGCTTACTGAACTTGAACAACTGCGACATGTAAAGCTGGCTAGACAAAAGGATTTGGCTGAGCGTCAGTCAGAGAAACGAACTAGATGGGAGAAAGTACAGAAAGATGTCAACCTGAAAAGGAAGCGGGAGAAAGCTATTGTTCTGCAGGAGAATGCATTAAAACGTCTGCTGGAACAGTTAAAAAGCGGATTGTCAGCCAATGATGCAAATATTCACCGACGTCCAATCAGAACACGCAAGGGAAAACTGGGCTGGCCGATAAAATCCCGGGTTACGGTGGGATTCGGGCAGCGACCGGAGCCGGGAAAAGCCAGGATTGCAGGCGTTCAGCTTAAGCCGCTCGGGAAGAACAGACAGGTTAAAACATTGGCTTCAGGGCAGGTTCGTTATGCTGACTGGTTCGGAGGTTATGGTTTGATGATGATCATCGACCACGGTGATGGCATGATAAGTGTGTATGCCCACAATGATGCCCTTTACAAGCAGAATGGAGATTGGGTGGAAGATGGTGAGGTCGTAGCCCGCGCTGGTAGCACCGGTTGGGTAGAGCGAACCCTTCTGTATTTTGAGCTGCGGGATACCGGCAAACCGGTTAATCCGCGTAAATGGTGTCGCAAGAGATAGACAACGAACGGTTCACCAAATATTGTGGTGGCCTTGAGATCGGAAGTTGTGCCAATTTTGTGGTTTTTTTATAATCACTCGGGAAGAGGATGCTTTAAAATGATTGAGCCCTGACCTGCGGGCAGGGAATTGCAATCAAGTGCATGTAAGCACGTTTCAGGATTTTTCTAAACTATGACTGTTGAATCAGTGGAGATTGTTATGAGATTGAAGATTCGCCACGTATTAATCGGGTTCGGTATTACGGTGCTGCTCGGTTCAATCATATTTACCGGCGCTACGAACGACAATCAGGCTGTAGCGGCAAATTATCAGCAATTGGAGAAATTTTCCCGTGTGATGGAAACAGTTCGAAGGAACTATGTTGAAGAAGTGGGTGATGAGGCCATGATTGATGGTGCGCTTGCCGGCATGTTGTCCAGTCTTGATCCCCACTCGACTTATCTTGACAAGGAAATGTATAAGCAGATGCGGGTGGATACAAAAGGTGAGTTTGGTGGTTTGGGGATTGAAATCTCGGCTTCTGAGGGAGGAATTCGGGTGGTTACCCCCATTGAAGATACGCCGGCTGACCGGGCGGGAATCAAGGCAGGTGATCTGATCATCAAGATTGAGGATCAACTGGCCAAGGATCTTAGCCTGATGGAAGGTGTCAAGCTGATGCGCGGCAAACCCGGCACCTCCATTAATCTGACAATCTTCCGTGAAGGAGAGGGAAAACCACTGCTTGTTGAGATAGTCAGGGCTGTTATCAAGGTAAAGTCGGTAAAAAGCGACATCCTGGCACCGGGGTATGCCTATTTACGCATCACCCAGTTTCAGGAGCGTACGGATAAACTGTTGCTGGAAGCGATTAAGAAGTTGAAGGAGCAGGGGCCGTTGTATGGGGCAGTTCTAGACGTTCGCAATAACCCTGGTGGTTTGTTGGATCAGGCGGTCTCAGTCTCAGACCTGTTTTTGGAAAAAGGCGTAATCGTTAGCACAAAATCAAGAACCGGTAGTAATTTTAAATTCGAGGCCAAAGCCGGAGATATTCTTAATGGAATGCCTTTGGCGGTGTTGATCAATAATGGCTCAGCTTCTGCTTCAGAAATTGTTGCGGGTGCTCTGAAAGATAATCATCGGAGCGTTCTGGTTGGAAATCGCACCTTTGGCAAAGGTTCTGTACAGACAGTGATTCCCCTGAGAGATGGATCTGCCATGAAACTGACTACAGCGCTGTATTACACCCCTGCAGGCACATCTATCCAGGCGACAGGTATTGAGCCGGATATTGAAGTGCTTACCGTATTGAAGCCTGCTGTCGAAGAGACCAAACAGGAAAACCCCATGGTTTCGGAAAGAAGCCTTAAAGGGCATTTGGAGAATGGTAATAAAAAGAAACTGGATTCCGATAAAAACAAGGATAAAACAGAGATAAGCGAGAAGATGAAGAAACGCCTAGCCGTCGATGCAGCTCTTCAGCGCGCACTGGATTTGCTAAAGGGGCTGCATACGGTACAGAAAGTTACCGGCTAGATCTGCTTCAGCTTTATAAAAGTGCAGTTGAAAAATCAGCCGCCCTGGTTTTACGTTGTCATCGCGGTTGTTTTTATCGTGCTGGTGGGTATCTGGTCCGGTGTCTGGCAGCCCAAATCTCCGGAATCTTCCGTTGTTTACGAAGAGTTTAGTACCGATTCCCGGCTGATAAGCCTTCCCGCTGAGGAGAAGGTTGAACAGGAAGCCATTCCCGTCACAGGCCACGATAAGCAAGGTCTGGCTATTATTCTTGATGATGTTGGATACAGTTTAAGTGCTGTTAAAAGGGTTTTGGCGCTACCCTTTCCTGTTGCTATTTCCATTCTTCCTTCCTCTCCCTTTGCAAGGAGTGCAGCCGAGCTTACAAAGAAGGCTAATCGCATCGTGATGCTGCATTTGCCTATGGAGCCGGAAACCCGACACTATGCCGGGAGTGATGACTTTCTGCTTGCCGGGATGGAGAAGGATGAATTCGAGCTGCGGGTATTACATGAACTGGAGCAGGTTCCCTATATTGAGGGTGTGAACAATCACATGGGTTCAAGGCTTACTTCCATGCGAAAACCTATGGGCTGGTTGATGGCATTGTTGCATGATCGTTCCCTCTTTTTTGTGGATTCTCGCACCAGCAAGGATACGGTTGCAGCCGAGGAGGCCAGGCTGGCGGGTTTATCCTGGGCAGAGCGCAGGGTTTTTTTGGATCATGACCCTGAATCCGGGGCAATTAAAGCTGCATGGTTGGGAGCTATGCAATGCTATCGCAAGCTGGGTTCATGCATTGTCATCGCACATCCCAATGCAGAAACCCTGACTTTTCTGGAAAACGGGATCACCGGGCCTGATCTGGATGCCATCGTCCCGGTCACGAATCTTTTACAACGGGTGCAGGCAGAATAATGCCTTTTCGCAAGTGGTTTATCACCGGCCTGATTGTGCTACTTCCTATTGTTGGCACCTTCATGGTTATAAACTGGCTGATCAGACTTTCTGATCGCGCTTTGGCCCTGTTACCCGAATTCTATCAGCCGGAAACCCTGCTGGGTATTCATATTCCCGGTATGGGTATTATTTTCGCCCTGTTGTTTATCGTATTGATAGGAATGCTGGCCACTAACTTTTTTGGTAAGCGGTTGCTTGTCTGGTTTGATTCAATTCTGGCACGCGTTCCTGTAGTGCGCTCTATTTATGGAGCAATCAAACAGCTTCTGGAAGCAGTTGTGGGCTCCAGGGAAAATACCTTTCGTCAGGTTGTGCTGGTTTCTTTTCCGCAAGCTGGCCAATGGTCCATAGGGTTTGTTACAGGTTCTGCCAAGCTTCCCTTGCCGGCTGAGGAAGTTGACGGCCTGGTGACAGTGTTTGTGCCCACGACACCTAATCCAACATCTGGCTGGTTACTTTTTGTTCCGGAGGAGGAGCTTAAGGTTTTACCTATGTCGGTTGAGGATGGGATGAAAATGGTCGTATCTGGTGGCATCATTTCACCCGAATCAGAGAAAATTTTGAAACCATGAAGGGCAAATGTGACAACATGAGCGATAAGAAGAAAATCGAAAAGAAATCCAATATCA
>JBHHTX010000050.1:0-11791 GCA_046753585.1 Mariprofundaceae bacterium | reverse complement strand
GCGATGAAAACAAGACTGAAGCCTGCAATAAACCACAGAGACTGAATCAGGGTAGGTCGTCTGACATGCTCTTTCTCCGAGCGCAATGCATCTACGGAAACACCACTGATATAGGAAAGATAGGCCGGCACCAGCGGCAATACACACGGTGATAAAAATGAAAGCAGGCCCGCGAGGAACGCACCGGCAAAAGTAACTTCAGTCATCGCTTATCCTTTTTTGGAGAGTGTTCAATACTTCGCCTTGATCATTTCGACCACCAATTGATTATTCATGAATCGGGGTAAGTTCTGACTTTACCCAGTCGGCATAGGCTTGCTCCGCTGTGGCAGCTAAGCAAATAATTTCGGCAACCTCGTACGGGTGATTCTTTTTCAGCCAGTTTGTCGCAGCCTCCAGCTTAAACTTGCATGTTTTAATATGCAGGTAATATTCCTTTTCACACTGTAATTTGCCTTGCCATTGATAATAAGACCATCCTTTTGCCGAAATCTGGACACAGGCTGCAAGCTTTGCCTTAATTAAACCACGGGCCAGAAATTCTGCCGTTTCTTTATCTCCGGCGCTGGTTAACAAAATGGAAAGTTCATGGTTCATAATCAAATGGTATCCTGCCTTCATTATAAATACAGCCGTGTTCTTGCTGTTTCCCTTACCAGCTTGCAGATATCTATAGGTTTTGTGAATGGTGCTTACGAAACGTGATAAAAGGATGAAGGTATTTGCAGTTTGAGGACATGGTCAGTTTCGTCTTGTCTTGGGATTGTCTGTACATGAGAGTAAGCACAGTCAAATTCTGTAAGGAAGGAGGAAGAATGTCGGAAGCGATTCAATCTAATCTTAGAGAAAGCAGAGTCTTTCCACCTTCTGCCAACAGTGATGGAGCAAACATCGATTGCATGGCTTCCTATCGGTCTCTGTGCAGCAGGTTTTCTGATGATTTTGAAGGCACATGGAGAGATATCGCCCTTGCTAATCTGTTATGGAAAAAGCCTTTTACACAGGTGTTGAACAGCAAGAACGCTCCTTTTTACCGTTGGTTTGAAGATGGCAGTCTTAATGTTTCAGAGAACTGTCTGGATCGGCACGTTACCGCCGGGCGAGGAGAGAGGACTGCCATTATCTGGGAAGGGGAGCCGGGAGAAGTTCGCCATATTAGTTATTCAGAACTTCTTGAACAGGTAAATCGTGCTGCCAATGCGATGTTGAAATCGGGGGTGGTAGAGGGTGATCGCGTTGTTATTTATATGCCGATGATTCCTGAGGCGGCAGTGGCCATGCTTGCCTGCAGTCGCATTGGTGCAATTCACTCCGTCGTATTTGGTGCATTTTCCGCCCATTCACTCAAAGATCGCATCGAGGATGCCGGGGCGAAACTTGTGATTACGGCTGATGGTGGCTGGCGCAAGGGTTCCATCCATGCGTTAAAACCCAATGTTGATCTGGCGCTGGCTGAAGGCTGTAACAGTGTCCGGCACGTGCTGCTTGTCAGGCGATGTGGTAATGATGTTGGCTGGCAAGATGGTCGTGATCTGGACTGGGACGATATGCTTGCCGACCAGTCTTCCGACTGTTTACCTGTTGCACTCCCGGCGGAACAGCCTTTGTTTATTCTTTATACCTCCGGTTCTACGGGTAAACCGAAAGGGATTATCCATTCCAGTGGTGGTTATCTGCTTTGGGCCATGTTGACGATGAAGTGGGTCTTTGATTTCAAGGCAGGTGCGGATGTCTTTTGGTGTACAGCGGATATCGGCTGGATTACCGGCCACACATACAGCATTTACGGGCCGCTGGCATGTGGTGGTACAACTCTGATGTATGAAGGTGTGCCTACCCATCCTGATCCCGGAAGATTATGGAAGATTTGTCAGGAGCATGCCGTCAGTGTTTTTTATACAGCACCGACCGCGATACGTGCCCTGATCAAGGCGGGAGATCAGTGGCCAGCAAAGTATGACCTGTCTTGTCTTCGTGTTCTGGGGACTGTAGGTGAGCCTATCAATCCGGAGGCATGGATCTGGTATCATCAGGTGATTGGTGCAGGCAAGCTTCCTATTGTGGATACATGGTGGCAAACCGAAACCGGTGGTCACATGATTGCACCTCTTCCTTATGCGATACCTACAAAGCCGGGTTCTGCCACATTACCGCTACCCGGTATTTTTGCAGACTCTGTCGATAGCGAAGGAAAGTCTATGCCTGTAGATCATGGTGGAAACCTTGTTATCACCCGCCCCTGGCCGTCCATGTTACGTGGTATATGGGGAGATTCTGAACGCTATGTTGAAACGTACTGGAAGAAATATGCCAACCATTTCTATTTGGCAGGGGATAGTTGCAGGCGGGATGAAGACGGTTACTACTGGATCATGGGCAGAGTGGATGATGTTCTGAATGTTTCAGGTCATCGTCTCGGTACCATGGAAGTTGAATCTGCACTGGTTTCTTATGGGCTGGTAGCTGAATCGGCCGTTGTCGGTCGTCCGCACGATATCAAGGGAGAAGCGATTAGCGCTTTCGTTGTGTTAAAGGAGTCGCATGAGGATTTAAATATACTGGCGCAACAATTGCGCCAGCAGGTATCCAGTGAAATCGGGCCGATCGCCAAGCCGGATGATATTCGTTTTTGCATCGGTCTTCCCAAGACACGATCCGGAAAGATTATGCGACGCTTGCTTCGGGATGTTGCAGCTGGCAGGGAAGTTCAACAGGATATTTCCACCCTGGAAGACCAGGATGTGATTATCCAGATTCAAGACGCAACCCCGTATTGATCCAGGGCCCAAGAAATGATAACAAATACTTTCACCGGAGCGCGCTTGTTCCGATGAAACAAATTCGTTAATTGGAAAAGCTGCCGGCTTTAGCGCAGTGGTACCTGGCTACTGTGATAGCGTCTATTCTGGCCCTGTTTGGTCTTCAATATATTGTTCAAATCGAAGTGCAGGCAGAGGTGCGCCAGTTGGTAAGGGAGAATCTTGCTGAATTTGATCTGAGAGCTTCCGGGATTCGATATCGGATGTCACGAGGGAGAATTGATATCGATGGCCTTCGCTTTGATCGTGATGATGTAAAGCTTGATATTGACAGTATTGGATTGCATGTGTCCCTGGCCACTCTGGGTTCTGGCGTTCCCCTGGTCAGTGCAATTGAGATACAAAATCTGGAAGTCGATATCTACTCCGATCCGGTCGAGATATGGGAAAGGCTGGATCGGGTGTTCAACGCAAATCAGGAATTCCCGGGGATTCTTTACCAGCTAATACATCGGGCCAATCATCTCCGCATAACAAGTGGCCGGCTTGGGGTTCACGTTTCTGGCGAGGCTGATCTGGAGTTGTCTTCGCTGAACCTGAATATTCGTCGGGATTATAACAACGCCTTGAAGGCGTTGATACGTTTCACTTTGGCTGATGGAGACTTTGAAAGCACAAGCAAGTGGAAACTTGAGGCGGGGAACGTTCTTCAAGGGCATGGAAGCGCGAAATGGGTGGATTTGCCGCTACAGCGGCTTCAGACGTATGCTAAATTACCGTCAGCTGATCTGGAATGGCGAGGGCGGATAGCAGGAGGTATCAATTTCCAGGGCCAGTTTGGTAAGAATGCCGGCTGGAAGGGTTCTGCCAAGGCCCATTTAGCCGGATTCGGTCTGAATGACTCGCAAGCTTCCGGAAATATATTTCAGGCTGGACGAATCAGTCTGGATATTAGTGAATTCGATAGCTGGAAGCAGAAGCTGGATATCAGTCAGGTCGCATTTGATGAGGCCAGCTGGGAGATGCGAATTCTGGAAGATCACAGTATTCCCTTTCTGGTAATGCTGGATCGGCTACGAACAGAAATGAAGGCACCTCATGTGTTGGTTCGCCGCTTTAATCTGACGAATGCGGAGGTTCATTACTTTGATGCCAGCAGGGAGTCTCCTGTTAGTTTTCCCATTCAGTTGACAACGGCAAACATGGTGAGGGGGCGGGGTGGTGCATATAGCGTCAAGGCAGAAGCTGTTCTGGATGAGTCCAGAATCGATATTACCGGAAAAGGTTCGCTTTTTCCTTTTGAAACCCGACTTGAGGCCAGAAGCGAGGATTTACCCATTCTTTCCCTTGCCTCCTTTTCACCGAGGTTGCAGGGGCGTTTGCTGCAGGGAGGTAGTTTTAGCGGGGAAACTAGATTGTTTCTGCGGGCAAATGATTCCGGACATCTGACGAGGTGGCGTTTGAACATGAATGGCGATTTTGCCAGAATTGCTTATGCAACGCCAAATTTTCCAGACTGGAACATGGATACTATTACGGTCAGGGATGCCCGGATCGATCTGCTTGAAAACAGATGGAGTATAGCTAAGGCGGATATTTCCGGTGGCCGGATGCACTTCAGGCCGGAATCAGTTGAAGAAGTCAAATTTGTGGATGTTCAGCAAAAGTTCAGCATTGCTGATTTGAGAATCAAGGACTTGATGCTGAAGCTTGAACTAGATGCGAATGGCAATGGTATACTTCTGCCAGGGCTGGATGGACAAGGTCATATTGGCTCAAAAGGGTTCAAGGTCGCTTTTCAAGCGCGGCAGGAACTTGAGCGATGGAAGCTGGATGCGGAGGGCGGTGTGCCCGACGGTAATATAAAGATTGGTGTTCATGCGAACCATGTGCCGTTGCTTCAACTCAGATACATGATACCAAGGCTGGCCTGGCTGGATGCAGGCAGTGCCCCCGAGCTTGGCGGTGAAGTCCATTTGAATTTAAAAATGATAATCCGCCCGGGCCAAATGCGATATTCCGGTAAATTTTCTGTTAAGAATTTGCATTTCGGGCAGGCGGGCAAGCTATTACAGGCGGAAAGGGCGGATTTGCTTATCAAGCAGGCGGGAGTTGGCCTGGGCCCACAATATATATCTAAATTCAGATTAAAGAATTGGCTTTACCACGGTGCCATCAGCCAGGTGGCTATCTCCTCGGTGCCCGCTAAAGAAGAAACCAGGGCAAAAGGTGATTCTTCAATATGGCAAGTGGATATGCTAAGCCTTGAAAACGGAAGAATTAGCCTGGGCAGCCCCGAAGATATCTGGCTGAGTCATATTGCGGGTAGTGTTAGCGGCCTCAAACCGGGAAAGGAAGCCAAAATTCTCATTTCTGCTAACGCAGGTGGAGGGACAATAGACCTGAAAGGCTCTCTTGATTTTATGCGGGCGATTCCCGAATTTTATCTGCAAGCCAAATGGCATAACGTGGTTCCCTTCTTTGCCAATGACTGGCTACATTTGTCCGGATTTCCACGCCTGCTTCATGGCCGCTTGTCAGGCGACCTTGCGTTGACAAGCAAGGCACGTGATGAGGCATATAGCGGAAAACTCCACCTGCATTTGCTGCATGGGAAGCTGGAAAGTGGCGCTTATCCTGATGACCCAATACTTGCTCTTACCGGATACGGTAGTCAAAGCCTCTTTAATAAACTGCTGGGCCGGGGGAAGAGTATGGAACTTGAGATTCCGGTTCGTGGTAACTGGTTATCCCGTCCTTTGGATTGGAGCGTATTAGGGTATGCCTTTAGCGAGGAACTTAAGCGTCGTGCGGAGAAGCAGGGTGCAGAGGTCAGGATAAGGAAAATAACTCCATCCTCTCCGAGGAAAATATCAGGACTCCGCTTGCGTGAAGAAGGAAGGTTCAGTCATAACGAAAGAGGTCGTCTAGCTAAAATTATCCGCTTCTTGCGCCGGAACAAAAATCTTATTGTTGAACTGGAGCCTCAGCTGGGCAGGTCTCTGGATGCGGATTTATTCAAACGAGTCAGGCAGACCCAATCAAGAATCGAACGATATTTGCACCACAGGGGGATAGATTTGACAAGAATTTATCCTGTCTGGCCTGAAGCGCAGCAGCATGGTGCGGAAACGAGTAGTATTCGCTTGCTTGTGCGCAAGCCCTAACATTGGAGGTTTCATGAACGTTCGTACCCGCTTTGCCCCTTCACCGACCGGAATGTTGCATATCGGAGGTGTCCGCACGGCCTTGTTCTCATGGTTGTTTGCCCGGCATTTTCAGGGACAGTTTTTGTTGCGCATCGAGGATACGGATCGCTTGCGTTCCACCAGGGAAGCGACAGAGGTAATTCTTGATGGCCTTAAATGGCTGGGGCTGGATTGGGATGGCGAAGAGTTTTTTCAAAGCCGACGCCAGAGCGAGCATATTGCAGCCATCGAACAGTTGCTGGCAGCAGGGCTTGCCTATCGCTGTTATTGCAGCAAAGAGGATTTGGACGCGATGCGTGAGGATCAGCGCAGGCGTGGTCTCAAGCCCAGATACGATGGCCGTTGCCGCCAGCGTCCCGATCCGCTTCAGGACGCGCCTTATGTCATTCGTTTCCGGGCACCGGATGAAGGAGAAACCAGTATACATGATCTTGTTTTGGGAGACGTCACCTTTGCCAACAATGAACTGGATGATCTGATTCTTATGCGTACTGACGGTACGCCCACCTACAATCTGGCCGTTGTCGTGGATGATGCGGCCATGGGTATCACACATATTATCCGTGGCGGTGATCATCTGAACAATACACCGCGTCAACTTCAACTTTATCAGGCTCTGGGTCTGCCGATACCTGAGTTCGCACATATTCCGCTCATTCACGGCCCGGACGGGGCCAAGATGTCCAAGCGGCATGGAGCCGTTTCCATCACCGAGTATCAGCAGGCCGGATATTTGCCGGATGCCATGCTGAATTATCTTGCCCGTTTGGGCTGGGCCCATGGCGATGAGGAGATCTTTTCCCGTTCCAGGCTTATTGAGCTGTTTGATATAAGTAGCGTGGGCAAGGCAGCGGCCCGTTTTGACCGGCAGAAGCTGGAATGGCTGAATGCACATTACCTGCGCTCAGCGGCTGCTGCTGATTTAGAAGCGGAAATTGTTTCGCGCCTGTATGAAAGGGGGATTCATATTCATTCCGGGCCTGATTTGAAGAAGGTCATTACCTGTTTGCAGGAGCGGTCCTCCGATCTCAATGATATGGCTGCAGGCGCAAGCCTGTTTTACCAGCCGCCATCAGAATATAATGAGAAGGCGGTGCGAAAAAACTTCAAAACGGAGACATGGGCTATTCTCGACCAGTTTCTGGAACAGGCAGAGGCCTTGACCCACTGGAATGCTGAATCTATTCATGCATTACTTCAGGAGGTTTGTCTGGCAAAGGAAATAAAGCTGGGCCAGCTGGCGCAGCCAATCCGTGTATTGATAGCCGGTGGCCCTGTTTCACCGCCGATTGATACCACCCTGTCCCTGCTCGGAAAGAAAGAAAGCCTGCGTCGTATTTGTAATGGGATGAAGCAATTGCATCAGGCCGGGACAGAGAAGTAAAATACAAATTGACGATTATTTCGTTAATTTATAATTGAAAGAGAGATGCTTCCTACCCTGTTGCAGGCGAGCAGGGAATATCCTGTCGTGACACTCACCGGACCGCGGCAAAGCGGCAGGACAACACTGTGCAAAATGGCCTTTCCTGATAAGCCCTACGTCAACCTTGAGGCTCCGGACATCCGCCAGTTTGCACAAAGTGACCCGCGTGGATTTCTTGCTACCCTCCCGGAGGGTGCCATTCTTGATGAAATTCAGCGCACCCCGGACATTCCATCCTATTTGCAGGAGATAGTTGATAAGAACCCTGCTGTGGGCCAATTTATTCTGACCGGAAGCCGGCAATTTGAGTTGAAGGACCAGCTAAGCCAGTCGCTGGCCGGACGCACGGCCTTGTTGCGGTTGTTGCCGCTTTCTATCCGGGAATTGAGAAACGCGGGGAAGGTTCCCTCGCTGTTTTCGCTCATGCACAGTGGGTTCTACCCTCGAATCATCCAGAATAATCTCAATCCATCGCAGGCGTTGGGTGAATACTGCGCCAACTCAGTGCTATTCATGATATGCAGAAATTTGAACGCTTTGTGCGCCTGTGTGCCGGCAGAGTTGGTCAGATGCTTAACCTGAACAATCTTGGCAGTGACGCCGGCATTGCCCAAAGCACTGCCCGGCAGTGGCTGGATTTGTTACAGGCCAGCTACATCATTTTCCTGCTCCCGCCCTGGTTTGCCAACACGCGAAAACGATTGGTCAAATCCCCCAAACTTTATTTTTATGATGTGGGTTTGGCTGCTTGGTTGCTGGGTATTCATAAACCGGAACAAATTCAGCGCGATCCCCTTTATGGTTCACTCTTTGAGAATATGATAATCATCGACAGACTGAAATCAAAATACAATCAGAGGGCCTCCGCTGACAGTTATTTTTACCGTGACAACACCGGCAATGAGGTATTTGCTTGAGCCGGAAGGATCGCAGGTGCATGCCCTGGAAATCAAGGCAGGAGCCACAATTAACAGCGACTATTTCAAAGGTCTGAGTCTGTTTAAAAAGGCCTTTCCGGATCAACTGATTGATGGCTGCGTTATTTATGCAGGCGACCACTTTCAGCCCGGGACGAATTGGCGAGTGCTACCGTGGAATGCGGACGATTCAGGTAATCCGTAGCTTGAGTTCTCGATATCTGCACGTATGATTCGCGGCCCGTGCCGACGTAGCTCAATTGGCAGAGCAGCTGATTTGTAATCAGCAGGTTGTAGGTTCGATTCCTATCGTCGGCTCCACTTTCTCTAAGCTTTTTTGTAATTCTCTTTGGTGGCTTCCTGCAGAACGGGCAGGTAGATGTGGAAGGTGGAGCCTTTGCCTTCGCTGCTTTCCACGTTGATAACGCCATGATGGCTTTTGACGACGCCATAGACCATGGCCAGCCCCAGTCCGGTTCCCTGGCCAATCTCCTTGCTGGTGAAGAAGGGTTCAAACAGGAGTTCGATCTTATCTTCAGGGATGCCGCAGCCATTGTCTTTCACGCTCAGGTGGGCATAGGGCCCGGCTGTGAGGGACGGGTTGGATTCAATAAAGGCATTATCCGCCTGATATGTCTCCAGTTGGATAGTAATGTGTGGTTCGTCCTGCCCTTTTACCGCATCGCGGGCATTGTTGATCAGCTGAGACAATATATGTTGAATTTGATCCCGGTCCGCGAGAACCGGAATATTTTTCGTATCGTGGCTGTATTCCAGACGAGCTTCCATGTCCGGGGAAGCCCTGAACACATCAACCTCCTTTCTGATAAATGAAGCCAGCTGTACGGGTTCCATGAAAACCACTTCCTTGCCGGCGAAGGAGAGAAGTTGCCGAATCAATTCCGCAGTGTTGAAGATGATTTTCTCCACCTGATTGATATTGTCGGTGGAGTCGGTGTCGCCACTGTTCTTCATTCTGGCCAGGTGAAGGTGGCCAACCATGCCGGCCATTGCATTATTAAAATGGTGGGCAATACCGCCGGCTAATGAACCTACGGCCTCCAGCTTCCGGGTTTGCAGAAGCTCTCCCTGCTGTTGTTGCTGCGTTGACAGTTCCTTTTTCAGTTTATTGCCGGTTTCCTCCAGGTCTTCTGCCATGTTCTGCATGGCCAGCTGAGCCTCGGTCAGCAGGCTCCGGCTTTTTTCGATACGGTCGAGTTTATGGCAAAGGTAGGCGTTTCGCATTTCAAGTGAGCGGATTCTGGCGGCGCTTTTCATGATGTTGCAGCGGTCAAGGTATCAATTTTGTCTTTTAGAGTCCTGTTTTCTTCCCTGAGTTCACGAATCCTGTCTTCCCGTTTCAGCAATGTCCTGCCGAAGCGTTCACAGTTTTCCAGCTGAGCTTTCAATTCACCCGACTGACCGTGCTTGTAAAGGGCCATTTCAATACAGCATATGAGCTCATTTTCATTGATAGGTTTCAGGATGTAACCGAAGGTATTGCCGAGTTTGGCCCGCTCCAGCTTGGCCTTGTCGGCATAGGCAGTGAGAAAGATGACCGGAATTTGAAAGCGTTCGCCGATATGCAGTGCAGCTTCAAGGCCATCCATGTTTTCTCTGAGTACAATATCCATCAGTATAAGGTCGGGGTGGACACTTCCGGCCAGATCTATGGCCTCTTCAGCGCTTGCAGGCGTGGCAACTACGGTGTAACCCTTTGCTTGCAGGGTTTGCTCAAGATCCCGGGAGATAATTAGCTCATCTTCAACGATCATAATACGGGTGGCTGTCATTCTATGCTCCTTTTGTATGCGGCAGGCGTATCGTCCATCGGGTGCCGCCGTTCACGTTCATTTCAGTGCTGGCATCCAGTTGTTTTGCCAGTATCCGGACAAGATCCATGCCTATCTGACCACAGGATTGAATATCGAATCCGGCCGGTATACCGATACCGTTATCTGCAATGGAAAGTTCCAGACCGGCAGCGGTTGGTACGAAGGTGACATGAATGGATCCTTTGCTGTTGTCGGGAAAAGCATACTTTATTGCATTGGAAATAAGCTCATGCAGGATTTGACCGCAGGGGATGGCCTCATTGATGGCCAGCCTTATCTCGTTTGCGTTGATATGAATGGCAGTATTGTCCGGTTGAAAGGCCAGCATCAGCTGGTCTGAAATTCTGCTAAAATAGGCCTGACAATCGATGCTGCTCAGGTTGTCGGAGCTGTACAATTCTTCGTGTATGGCGGCCAGGGCCATGATGCGATGTTCACAGTCCAGGGTCATGTCCTGAAATTTCTTGCTCTGCATCTTCCTGGCCTGCATGTGCAGAAGGCTGACCACCAGTTGCAGGTTGTTTCTTACCCGGTGGTGAATTTCCCTGAGCATGGACTCCTTTTCAAGCAGGGATTCCTGTATCTTCTGATGGGCCTGATCACGGTCTTCCTGCAGGCGAAAGGTCCTGATGCCAAAGCTGAGGTCATCAGCCAGATCCTGCAGCAGGGAGATGTCGGCCTCCGCGAAGTCATCAACCTTGCTGGAACAGATGTTCAGGCTGCCATATATCTTCCGGGTTGATTGCAGGGGCAGGCAGATGAGTGAACGGGCAGTGGCTGCTTTTGCTCGCGTGGCGCAGCTGCGGAACTCTGTATCGTCCTTCCGGAAAATAAGGGTTTTGCGGTTTTGGATGGATGCCATGGAAGGGCATTGACTCAGGTTCGGAAGCCGGCAGACCTTATCCGGTTTTTTTATCTTTTTGCCGGAATCTTCGGCCCAGGCAATCGGGCAGGGATTGTCGGAGCTGTCCGGGTTCGCGTAATTGATCCAGGCCAGGCAATAAGGTCCTTCAGCGGTAATGAGCTTGCATGTTTCATCCAGCAATTCAAATTCATTCGCAGCGCGTATCTGAAGCTGATTGCAGCGACTGAGCATGGACAAGGCATGATTGGCCCTGACCAGATCACGGGTGCGTTCATCTACCTGGCGTTCCAGACTCCTGTTTTGTTGCCGGATAACTTTTCGACTATTCTGCAGCGATTCATTAAGCCTGATTGCTGTTTTCCTGCTTTCATCAACCTCAAAGATTGTTTGCGTGAGCAATGTGGCCTTGGCATTTGAGTAATAACTCGCGCCACGCATGAACATGGCCTTTTCGATTAGGGAGCGACTGATCTTATGTGTTTCCGCTACATGTACCTTGCTGGCTTCGACAATGCCCTTTCTCATGTCGTTAGATCCACGCCACATGGAAGTTGTTTCAGATGGGCAAAGGCACGGCTTACATCATCGCCCTCAATAACAGTGCCATGCTGGGGCAGGATGCGATCGATCTGCCAGCGTTGTTCCATCTTCTCCAGACAGGGTTTCAGAATTGCATTGCATGGCATATAAGCCTGATGCCAGGGTTCCATAGGGGTTAAAAAATCACCAGTTGCGAACAGAGTTTGCCCATCGTGGATAGCGCCGAAGATATCACTGCTG
>JBHHTX010000049.1:0-11977 GCA_046753585.1 Mariprofundaceae bacterium | reverse complement strand
AATATCACCCCCTTACCAGAAACCAAGTTTGTAAATGCCTATGCCAATAGTGTATTCCAGCAGCTTAAAGCGCATTTTGGAGCACAAACCCTTCGTCGCCAGGGCCTTACCATCATTGTCCCCTACAACGCATTTGACCAGAATGCTGCTATTCATTCTCTCCGGAAGGGCGTTTTAGAAATAGAGCAACGTCAATTCTACCGAGGACCTGAAAATCACTTTGAACCTGAGCAGTGGGATAAAATATTGAGCCAATGGGCAAGGTCGAGACCGGACAATCCCAGACTGGAGGAAGAGCTTTTTCCGGCTCTGATACGAAAAATATCGAGGAACGGACAAATGATTGTCAATGACGGCATTGAGAAGTGGCATCTTCCCAAACCAAAGTGGCAATGGGACAAGGCGATTCCCCGCTCATCCAGAGTCTGGAAGGTTGGTGATCAGATCTGGCTGCAAGGTAATGGCAAAACAGGCGTGCGCCTTACTCAAAAACCGTCTATTGAAGCCGCTCTTTATGCCATCGATCTGAAACATGGAACCGTTGCGGCGGAGGTTGGCGGCTTTGATTACAGGATGGGTGATTTTGACCGGGTGACACAGGCTCGACGGCAGCCAGGGTCGGCTTTCAAACCATTTCTGTACGCTGCTGCCATGGACAAGGACTTTACACCGGCTACAGTTCTTATGGATACGCCGGTAGCCTTTGAAAATCAGGCTCTCGACAATTTCTGGCGTCCTGATAATTATCGTAACAGCTTTGCCGGACCGGTTACTCTGCGGGACGCCCTGGAACATTCGCGCAATTTAGCATCCATCAAATTATTACAGGACGTGGGTATCTCAAGTTTTCTCCGGTCACTTGGCAGTTACCAGTTTAAACATAAATTCCCACCGCAACTTGCCCTTGCCCTGGGAGCCACAGAGGTCACGCTGGGCGACTTAACCGAATCCTATGCTGTCATCGCTGATGGCGGCAAACGTTGGCAACCGGTATGGATACAGCAGGTACAGGATCGGGATGGCAGAACCCTGCACCGCTCTGTAGCAGGAAACCGCTGTCAGATTTGCCACGTCGATCCTGTTTTGGGGGTTGGAACCGGCATGCAGCCTGCGGAGCAGACGCTTGACCCTGTCAGCAGTTTTCTAGCTACAAATATGATGCGAGGCGTTATCGATCGCGGCACCGGCGTGCGAGCAAAGCAACTGGGGAGACCTGCTGCGGGTAAAACAGGAACCACCAATAATCAGGTAGATGCATGGTTTGTTGGCTTTACGCCCCAGATCATTACAGGTGTCTGGGCTGGTCGGGACAAACCCACATCCATGGGAAGGCGAGAGACCGGGTCGAGAGCAGCACTGCCTATCTGGCTGGGGACCATGACCGCGATGCACAAAGGAAAACGCATTGAAGACTTCACACCACCAGAAGGAATTGAATGGCGGATGATTGACAGAAAGACAGGAAAACCAGCCGACAAATCAACTATAAAACCATTCATGGAAGCCTTCCGAAGCGGTTCCGGACCTACGAAGGAAGAATCGGGTAAGCTCAATACCGCCCCCACAGCTGGAGAAAAATCCGAAGACTTTTTCGATCTGGATCTCTGATTTACCCCGCTGGAACGACCTTCCCTCTTTTAATGGTAAATACCCCGGGGATCTTGTGGCCAATGCCCTCATTGTCAAAGAAGACATGCCCTGTCAGACCGGGAAACCCGGCTTCATCCTTCAGCCCCCGCAATACACCGTTACCCTGCAGGCCAAGCCGACTGGTCAGCATGGCTGCAATCAGGGTTGAATCGTAGGCCAGGCCTGAAAGTTTGCTGGGAGAAGCCTCGCCCCATATCTCCCGATAGTTTCGAAGCAAACGCCTCAGTTCCGGAGCGCGCCCCTCGGGGAAAGTAATATTGGAGAACCTCGCCTCTGACATGTATCTCCCTCGGTCGGAAAGTAAACGACCGTCCATCCAACGACTACTGCCATATAAATGAACATGGCTAATATCGAGGTAAACCAGTTGACCGGCAAGCAGAGACACTGTTTTCCCCGAAAGTGCCAAATACATACTGTCAAAACTTACCGGCAGGCGTATTTCCTGCTCGGGATCGCCAAAAAGAGCATTTTCTTCATCCAACATGGCCAGCATGGCTTCATCATCTGTCGCCAGGCGAATCCGGGTCAGCGAATCCCGGTAGTCAATGCCTTCATTGGGTAATTGCATTGTATGCGCAATAGTGCCGCCAAGCGATTCAAACATCTCGGCAAATGTAGCAGCCTCACGTTGACCGGATTCCTTAGCGGATTGAATCAACACAAGGTTTCGAGCTCCCTGTAAAAAAGCGAATTCAGCCATGAAGCTGGCTTGTATGGACTGGGAAAGACTGTGTGAAAAAAGCCAGGGAGAGTTTTTGGCCAGCTCCACTCTGCTGGTCAATGCAATAACCGGTGTCGATGGGGAAAGAACGGGAATCAAGTCCTCTACACAATCGCCCATGAGTGGCCCAATAACTAGAGCAACACCCCGCTCCTGCAAGCTCTTGTACGCATTCTGGCACTGTTGCGGCTTGCCGCCAGAATCTTCTATAAAAAGACTGAGTTTCTGGCTTCCTCTGGCCGAGGAAGCGGCAAGGCGGATACCGCGCAAAGCCTCTTTTCCATACCGGGAATATGTTCCGCTCAGAGGCAGAATAACCCCGATTGAGGCTTTCTGTAACTCCCCCTCGAACCAGCTTCGAACCCTGGAATACTCGGCTGAATTCGGCGCTTCCATAGCCAGAACTTGAAGAATCACTTCGATTTCATCCATATTTCCGGTTAACAGCCGATAACGAGCCGCATGTTGCAGAAAAAGCTTTCCCGGCTTGCTTCCTAGTAACCCGGCTTTCTGCATCCTTTCAATACTGGAAACAGAAGCGTGCTCGGCAGCTTCTCGTAACCAGGCATCGGCATGCTCCGGGCTAAAACCTGCAGCAGCGAATAACCATTGCACCTTCTGCCATTCAGAGGCCTGACGCGCCGCCTCCAGGCCAAGAGTGATAGCCAGATCGGCAGCTCCCTGGGTTAAACGATGATGTTTAAGGGCATTGAGCGTATACTGTTGAACCATATCCTGCTTGTTATGCCGATTGCCCCATTCAGCCATCCAGATATGCGCGTATGGAACCAGGGCATGATCCGGGTAACGTGCAACCACCTCAACAGCAGTATTAACGCCATCAGGATAATTGTAGCGCAGCATCAACTGGGCACGCCTGAAGGCGGCCTCTTCCGCCAGAGCCGGAGGGGAATTGAGTTGTAATATCAGCATTTCTGCTATGGCCCGGTTAGCCTGGCCTTCTTTCTCGGCAAGTTGCATCAATCCGGATATCTGCCTGGAAATCTGCGGCTCCGGGGCAAAATGCTCGCCAGTTCCAGAGGAAATCTTTGTCATCACCCGCTTTGGTCCGCTGGTACAGGATCCCAATATCAACAGTAGGGGAAACAGGATGACCATTGCAGCCGGGAGACAAGCAGGATAACGTCTTGATATCATGATACCGGAGCATAGTCAGAAGCCAGGACTTGGCCAACTGTTCATCGTCGCCACACCCATTGGAAATCTGGGTGATATGACCGTTCGTGCGATTGAAACTCTTAAATCTGTGGATCTGATAGCTGCTGAAGACACCCGACACAGCCGCCATTTATTGCAACATTACGGCATTAACACCCCCATGCTTGCCTGTCACGAACATAATGAGATGGCCGCAAGCCGTTCGATTCTTAAAAAACTCCTTGATGGCTTGAATATTGCCCTGATTTCCGATTCGGGAACGCCATTGATCAATGACCCCGGCTACAGGTTGCTATCTCTGCTGAAGGAACATCATGTTTCCGTCATTCCTGTTCCCGGCCCGTGCAGTCTTATCGCTGCCTTGAGTGCAAGCGGCCTTCCAACTAACAGCTTCTTCTTTCTGGGGTTCCTGCCCAGAAGTGGCGCTAGCAGAAAAAGGGTGCTGGAGTCTGTTTGCCGCTCAGAATCCACTCAAATTATCCTGGAATCCCCAAAAAGATTGCTGAAAACACTTGCTGACCTGAAAAAATATTGCCCACCACCACGCAGCATTTGCGTAGCCAGAGAACTTACAAAACTGCATGAAGAATTTGTTGACGGAAATCTCGATGAGGTCATTGCTCATTTCCAAACCGGAAAAGTACTTGGTGAAGTAGTCCTTCTGATTGCCCCCGCCTGCCCCGAGCAACGGGAGGTCAGTGATAATGAGATTATTGCCCGTCTGAATACGGAGGAATTGCATAAACTACCACCCACAACCATGGCTCGAAATATTTCACAAGAAATGAATGTCCACCGGGACAGGGTCTATAAGCTTGTAACTCAGCTAAAAACCTTATGAGATGTACTGATTGAGCACAGCCAGGGGACGCATAGCAGAAGGACGGGCTGCACATTTTCTAAAGCGCCGGGGTTATAAAATCCTGGCCCGTAACGTACGATTAGCCAGGGGGGAAATTGATATCATTGCCAGGTGTGGTGATATCGTTTCTTTTGTGGAGGTGAAATCCAGAAAGAACCGTGATGATGCCCTTTTGGCTATGCACGAAGATAAATGCTGGCGTATTCGCTCTGCCGCTCAAGCCTATATTGGCCAGCAACCCAGTTTAGCGGCATTGCAATGCCGTTTCGATTTAATCATCCTGACCCCCGGGCGATGGTTTGCCCGGATTGAACATCTTAAAGATATTCTGAGGTAAGTGTTATATATGCGTGACCGCATCAAGAAAACCATCACGGAAGGTATCAATCTGCGCCAACAATGCAGCCTGACTCTTGTTGAACCATTGCTGGAGGCAACCGAAATTCTCAAGAACAGCCTTCAGGCAAGCGGCAAGATACTAATTTGCGGCAATGGTGGATCGGCCGCCGATGCCCAGCATTTTGCCGGGGAACTGGTCAACCGTTTTGAAACCAACCGCCCGGGTTTAGCCGCCATCGCTCTTACAAATGATGCATCTGTCATTACCAGTATTGCCAACGATCTCTCTTTCGAGCAAGTCTTCGCACGGCAAGTGGAAGCCCTGGGTAACGAGGGAGATGTTTTGCTGGCTATCTCTACCAGTGGAGATTCACCCAATATCCTGGCTGCAATCACAGCAGCTGCAGCAGCCCGAATGAAGGTTATTGCCCTCACTGGACGGGATGGCGGCGCATTGCGTAAACTGGAAAGCGTAGATACGCACATTAATATCCGGCACACCTCCACCCCCCGCGTCCAGGAAATGCATATTACCTGTCTTCATATTCTTTGCGATTTGATCGACTTAAATCTTTTTGGAGGCGAATCATGCCAGTAAAACCCTTGTCATTTGGTAAATTAATCCCGACTTCACTTCTGGATCGCAACATTGAAGTAGATGGTGAAGATTTCGGATCTTCCTACAGGGCCGGTGAAAGTTTCGCCGACTTTCTGTGCAGCCTTCCCGGCCTGGGCGTGTCCGCCCGACTGTTGCTGGCCCGGGATGCCATTGTTTCCGCCCACAGGCACGAACAACGTCTCATCCTTGGCTGCGGAGCAGCTGCTATCACTTCGGGTTTAAACCCGGTCATTATTCATTTGCTTGAGGCACAGTTGGTAGGAGGGCTTGTCCTGACAGGAGAGGCCTGCGCCAAAGATGTGGAAATAGCTTTATCCGGTTCCTCCTTCTGTCACAGAGAAGATGATATTCCGGAAAGCCTCAGCCAGGGAACTGCAGAAGCAGGACAGTTAATTAATGAAGCCCTCGCCTTCGGGGCAGGCGAAGGCTGGGGGATCGGCAAGGCAGTCGGGAGGAAATTGCTAGATTCCGAATATCAACATCTGGATCACAGCCTTCTGGCAATTGCTTGTCACTATGGTATCCCGGCTACCGTACTACCTGTTATTGGTGGCGATTCCTTTAACCTGCATCCTTTGGCTCACGGAGAATCTCTGGGAGCTACGGGGCACACTGATTTTCGAGTCCTCACCACCATGGTCGCCGGAGCAAACCGGGGTGTGCTGATCAATGTGGCATCAAGCCTGATACCCAAGCTTTTTTTGCAATCCGTTGATGCAGCAAGAAACCTTGGCAATCCCGTGGAAAAATTGACATTTGTGGAAATTAATCCCGCTCCTGCCTCCCCCCTTGCCGAGGATACATTTCGCTGTCTCGCAAAACCGGATGGCCAGAGCTTGATTCTGCCTGGCCCCTCTGAAATTCTCCTGCCTCTGCTATTTGCTTCTGTATTGGATGCTATTGGTGTCAGAGCATAACCGGGTTACCACCAGACTAATAAATGAGGGTAAGAATGACATGACTCAAATACTAAAGATAAGCACATTATTAATTTCACTGATTGCGCTGGCAAGTTGTATGGCCACCACGATTGTTGGCGGCGGAGCTGTAGCCGGAAGCGCGGCTCATGACCAACGTTCCATTGGCTCTCATCTGGATGATGTAGTCACGGCAGGTAAACTGCGTGGCCGCCTGATCGCTGAAGAAGATATGCCATCGCGCTGGGTCAGCGTTGAGGTTATTGACTCAAAAGTGACTCTTACCGGCTACCTTCCGGAAAAAAATCAGATTGACCGGGCTATACAAATTAGCAAAAGCTTCCCTGATGTCCTGGCTGTCCACTCAGAGATAAAACTGGGCACACCTGGAGCAAAAGAGCTTTTTTCCGATACATGGATCACGACCAAGGTCAAGTCCAAACTGCTTGACGATCCGATTACATCCGGGTTTTCAATTCATGTCGAGACGGTGGATGGCAAAGTATTCCTGCAGGGACTGGTTGAAAATGACATTGAGCGTCACAGGGCAAAGGATATTGCCTACTCTATCAGTGGCGTAGCTGGCATAGTAGATTTACTACGAATAAAGAAGTGAAAAGCAGGCGTTGTCTTACGTCGCCTTCTCAGGCTCTTGACCACGTTCAGCTATGCCGCAACAGTGGCAAAAGAATCGTTTTCACCAATGGCTGTTTCGACTTGCTACATCCGGGCCATATCTCCTACCTTGAAGAGGCAAAGGCGCTTGGCGACGTACTCATCATCGGCCTGAATGATGACAACTCCATCCATCGGCTAAAGGGAAAACATCGACCGCTCAATACTCTTGAAGATCGCGCCTGCATGTTGTCTGCACTGAAATCCGTAGATCTGGTTATCCCCTTTTCCGAGGATACACCGCTGAATCTCATCAAGGCGATAGCACCAGACGTTCTGGTCAAGGGTGGAGACTACAAACCGGATGATATTGTTGGAGCTACGGAAGTGTATAAAAATGGCGGAAAAGTGATCATTATGCCATTTATCGAAGGTCATTCCACGACATCACTCATCGCCCGCATCCGGGTGCTGGAACTAACCTGAACCATTCGTGAATCACCGGGATGATTGTGCAGCGTCTCTGTTCGCAACGGGTTTCGAAGAAAGAGTGCATAACCGGGTGTACGGACGGCTGACAAGGGATTCGTTGCGGGCAAAAGAACGAGCAAGGGTGCGGAAGCATTTTTGAATAAAATGCGGGCTAAACTCCAAGCTCCAAAAGAACCTTTCGGACCATTGTCGGCAAATCACCGGCCAGATACCAGCCATTCTGCTCTCCGGCCAGGGCATGCAGGGCAACAGCTGTTGGCAGAGCCTTTTCAGGTGCCTGTTTCTGACCGAGAAGGCCAGTGATCATGCCGGATAAAACATCCCCTGTCCCTGCCGTGGCTAGCCTGGGTGTACCAAACGGACAAACCCATACATGTCGTTGAGGAGAGACCACCAAAGTTTCAGCTCCCTTTAAAACGATCCAGCACCCAAACTTATCTGCCAAGCCCAAAGCCGAAGCCAGCCGATCAGATTCCACTTCTCCGGCAGATACCCCAAGCAGACGTGCAGCCTCTCCGGGATGAGGCGTAAGCACACCGAGAGACCCGCGCCCGACAAGCTTATCAATCAAGTCCGGATCATTGGCAAGCATATTCAAACCATCCGCATCCAGTACCAGTGGTATATCTGATTGCAGCAGCTGGGCTAAAAGACTTTGTTCCTTCATTCCCCATCCGGGGCCGGCAAGTAAGGAATCAGCCGAATGCCATGGAGCAGATTGCTGTGGGTGAATCATCGCCTCCAGACTTGAAGCTGCTACAACTGAATATACGTCATCGGGACAGGCGATACTGACCAGACCAGACCCAACCGCAAAAGCTCCACCTGCCGCCAGTCTCGGTGCACCTGTATATCCCTGACTGCCTCCAAAAATCCAGGCATGTCCATAGTCCTTTTTGTGACTTCTGCGTGGACGGCCTGGAAATGATTCAAATATCATCTTTCTATCAATAAGCTGTGCCCTGTCGGCCGGCCCTGCCAGCTCTTGCAAAGATCGAGTTATGAGCTCATCCGAGATGCCAATCCTGGCCGGATCCAGAATATCACCAGCATACTCCCGCCCTTCATTCAGCCAGTGTCCCCATTTACAGGCAGCAATCGGGAGCGTCCACCTTGCCTTCACAGCCGTACCCAGTATACGACCACTATCGCTGTCAATGCCACTGGCAATGTCCACAGAAAGCACCGGCACTGCCGAAGCATTTATAATATGTACCGCTTTTGCCATTATTCCGGTCAGAGGTCTTTTCAAACCTGTACCAAATATAGCATCAATGATTATACTGGTATTGACAAAGGAATCCTGCCAGTCAGCAAGCGTTGCGATATCCGGACACTCAATAATCTCAATATCTTTCTGGCTGGCCTCGGCTGCATGGGCAGCCGCATCACCCTTCAGGTCAGCAAGCTTGCCAAGGAGAATAATCTGGATATTCATTTTTCGCTTCATTAACCAGCGAGTTGCAGCAAAACCATCCCCGCCATTGTTGCCGGGTCCGGCAACAATGAGCAACCTGCTCTTTACCGTATCATCCAAGCGGGGGACAATCGCCCTGGCCAGGCAACATCCCGCCTGAGTCATCAGCGCCTTACCGGAAACACCAGACTCTTTGATGCTATGCCGATCTGCCCAGGACATTTGTTTACTTGTAAGAATTGGAGACATTAACCGGGCCTCGATTCCGCCACAGCAAAGGCCATGGCGATTCCATCATCATCAGAAAGTGAAACATGCATAACATCCACCCCCAGGCGACTGGCTACTTCTTTGGCAGCTCCATGCAAGATTATATCCGGCTTGCCAGAAGTACGGTGGATTGTCTCAATAGCCTTCGGCGCCACCCCTTGCCTGAAACCAGTTCCAAGAGCCTTGGAAACCGACTCTTTGGAAGCAAAAAGCAACGCCAAACGACGTGATTTATCATTTTTGCTCGAAGCCTGTTCAAATTCATGTTCCGTATAGACCCGCCGAATAAAACGATCTCCGAAACGATCCAGACTTGACCGAATGCGGCTTACAACCACGCGATCCACACCAATACCAATGATCACGACAGAAACGAAGAGCAAGACGTGATGCTTAATAATCGTACAATCAACATTCTATACCCCCTCCTTTGTTCATCATCAGCTTAAAATCTTTAACAGCCTGAACCATCCCTTTGAAAACGGCATCCGCTACAATGGCATGACCAATATTGAGCCCCTGAATCTCGGGTAAACCTACAATCGCCGGTGTATTTTCCAATGTCAAACCATGCCCAGCATGAACAATCAAGCCAAGATCTGCTGCAAGCTTGGCAGCATCAGCAATCCTGTTCAACTCCGCATCAGCTGCTTTGCCATGACAATTTGCATAGTGGCCGGTATGTAATTCAATCACCGGCGCACCAATCGCATGACTGGCCCGTATCTGTTCAATTTCGGGATCGATGAACATAGAGACCCTGATACCAGAGGCCTTCAGTTTTTCCGCTATGCTATGCAAACGTAATTGATGAGCCGCAACATCCAAACCGCCTTCCGTAGTTAATTCCCGCCGTTTTTCCGGTACTATGCAACAAGCAGCAGGTTTTAATTCACTACAAATAGATACCATCTCATTAGTTGCCGCCATTTCCATATTCAGATGCAAGCCTTCGACATCCGACAGCCTTCTCATATCTTCATCCTGAATATGCCGTCTGTCCTCGCGCAGATGTGCCGTTATCCCATCGGCACCACCTTTGAGACACTCTGGAACTGCACTTAAAGGATCAGGATACGTTGTCTTACGAACCTGACGCAATGTCGCAATATGATCGATATTTACACCGAGATGCATTAACCCCTCCCTGATGAGCCACCCATTGTAGTAATGGCACAATTGACCGATAAGTAATCATATCAGAGGCAATTATGCAGAAAAAAGCTTACTCGTACATTCGGTTTTCCACGCCAGAACAGCTCAAAGGCGATTCACTGCGCCGCCAACTTGAAGGTTCGCGGCAGTGGGCTGAAGAGAATGGTTATGAACTTGATACCTCCATGCGTGATCTTGGGGTGAGCGGCTATAGTGGAGCGAACCGAACAGAAGGCTCCCTGAAAAAGTTTCTGAATCTGATTAAGCACGGCCATATCGATGAAGGCTCTGTGCTGATATTAGAGTCTCTGGATCGGTTATCGCGTGAGGAGCTGACCAAGTCTCTGAACCTATTCATAAGCATTCTCTCCTCCGGCATCAAGATCGTTACTTTGGCTGACGGTCAGGAGTACACATCGGAAAGCATCAACAATATTGGCAACCTTGTGATTTCTCTTGTCTCAATGGCACGCGCTCATGAAGAGAGTGCCATGAAGTCCAAACGGGTACGCGCAAGCTGGGAGGCGAAAGTTGCCAATGCTCGGAACAAGAAGCTTTCCCGCTTCTGACCGAACTGGCTCAAGTACAATGAAGAAACCGATCAATTTGATCTCATTGAAGATCGTGCCGAACTGATTCGGGAAATTTTCCGTAAGGTTATTGGAGGCATAGGGCAAGGTCGCATCGCCAGAGAACTCAATGAGAGAAAAATTCCATCATGGGGCAGAGCCAATGGCTGGCATGAGACCTATCTCCAGAAGCTATGCCAGAACAGGTCTTTGCTGGGTGAATTTCAGCCATACAGCCACAAGAACGGTGTCAGTACGCCATTGGGTGATCCTATCTCTGATTATTTTCCTGCAGTGCTGACAGAGGATGTGTTCTATGCGGCGCAAACCGCCAGAAAGCAGAGGACGATCAAGCGTGGCCGTCGAGGCACGAAGTTCTCGAACCTGTTACAGGGCATGTGCCATTGCATCCATTGCCATGGGAATATGCGATACATTGATCATCAAGATAAAAAGGGGAATTATCGTTATCTTGCATGCAGCAACGCCCGCAGGAAACTGGGCTGTGATCACAAGAAATATTTCCCATATCAGAAGATAGAAACCGTTGTCCTGATGGAGGTTGCCCAGAAGGTTGATTGGTATTCCATGGCGGCAGGCGTTAAAACCAATCTGGCTGAGTTGAAGAGCAAACAGGCTTCTCTTACTGCCAAGCTTGCCGATGCTGAAAGCCGTGCAAGCAGGTATGGCCGTTTGTTTGAAGCCGCTACAGGTGATGCCCTCGATCTTGCACAGGAACGCTATCTCGAAATCCTGAATGAGCAGGCAGATATCAAAAGTGAGCTGGATACGGTGGAGGCCGAAATCTCGGCTCATACCATGCCTGATGCCAATGCGATCAAGTCCAAGATCAATCGTGCTATTGCAAGACTGCGTACTGAAACCAATCCGCATGAGTTGTTTGAGTTACGTGCTACTATCAATGCCGCTCTGCGAGATTCGGTGAAGCTCATCTTTGGTGGTCATCCTGATGGTGAGGTTGCAGTGGGCGTATCGGTATTAGGTGAGCCTGTTCAACCTCTGTTCTATGGAGATCGAAGCCTAGAAATCATGGGTTGTAGTGGTTGGGTAAAGGTGTACACATCGAAAAGAGTTATGCTGCCAGTGGCAACGGTTGCCGAAGGCTCTCATATTCATTGGGGCTGAGGTAGCCCAGATATGAATGAGCC
>JBHHTX010000048.1:0-11993 GCA_046753585.1 Mariprofundaceae bacterium | reverse complement strand
TTGTTGAAAACACATTTTTTGTCGGCAGAGGGGCTGGGGAGCGACCCACAGCCAGTGCGGTTGTAGCCGATATTCTGGATGTCGCACGTGTAATACCCGGTGATGTGAAATGCCTGGCTCCGGTTATGGCCTTCCCTGAACAAGAACGGCAACAGATGGAAGTTATGCCTATGGCTGATGTGGAAAGTGAATACTATTTTCGCCTGATGGTGAATGATCACCCGGGCGTGCTGGCTTCTGTCACCGAGATTCTTGCCTGCCATCGAATTAGTCTGGAAGCTGTTTTACAGAAAGAACGCCATGAAACCAGAACCGTGCCAGTTGTCATGCTCACGCATAAGACAACGGAGGGAAATCTTCAGGCTGCCATGCAGCGTATTATTGCCTTGCCTTCGGTTGAAGCGGATCCCCTTACCCTTCGCATCGAACGGTTTGGTTCCTGACATGTTGTATTATCAGGGATCTATCAGACGTTACCGTGCCTTCCTGCCCGTTCAGGACAGTGATGACATTATCACCCTGTACGAGGGCAATACACCTTTGCATGAATCCTATCGACTGAGGAATGCAATCAACCGTGATCTGAATATCTACCTCAAATATGAAGGCTTGAATCCTACCGGCTCATTTAAAGATCGAGGCATGACGATGGCGGTCACCAGGGCTTTTAACGATGGCTCCAGGAAGGTGATTTGCGCATCTACCGGCAATACCTCCGCTTCTGCCGCCGCTTATGCAGCAAATTGCGGTATGGTTGCTTACGTCCTGATACCGGAAGGTAAAATTGCTTTGGGCAAACTTTCCCAGGCGGTTCGATATGGAGCCAAAGTCATCCAGGTACGCGGAAACTTTGATGAGGCCCTGGAGATTGTCTGCGATATTGCTGACGAGGGTGCCATCACCATGGTCAACAGCATTAACCCGTTTCGTCTCGAGGGACAAAAGACAGCTGCTTTCGAAATCGTGGATGAGCTTGGTTTTGCCCCGGATTTTCATGCCCTGCCGGTGGGTAACGCCGGTAATATCACGGCTTACTGGAAGGGTTATCAGGAGTACAGGGAAAAGCGCATAAGCAAGAGCAGTCCCAAAATGCTTGGCTTTCAGGCTGCCGGAGCTGCTCCCATTGTTCTTGGCCATCCTGTGGATAATCCGGAGACGGTGGCGACCGCCATTCGTATCGGTAAACCGGCATCCTGGAAACAGGCTGAGCAGGCCAGGGATGACTCAGGCGGTTTGATCGAGTCTGTTACAGATAAGGAGATTTTACATGCTTATGGCATGCTGGCTGATCTTGAGGGGGTGTTCTGTGAGCCTGCATCGGCTGCCTCTGTTGCTGGCGTGATAAAGCTGAACAAGCGGGGATACTTCCCGACCGGAAGCCGTATCGTTTGTACACTGACGGGCAATGGCCTTAAGGATCCGGAGACAGCGATGATCGGTGTGGTTCAGCCGGTTACGGTGGATGCAACAGGAGATGCAGTACGAAAGGCACTTGACTGAAGATATTTCGATGCTCCTTGTGACCGACGGGCTGATTTGTACGGGTAATGGTTTTGATGTGCACCCGGCCCTGATGCCCTGGCGCAGGAAGTTGTGTCGATCCAAAAAACGATGGTCTGAATGCTCCCCCTTAACAGCACTCGAGTGGTATGCCTTATGTCTGGGCTATCCACACCCTGTTAGTTGTTTGCTGGCATCACGATGTATTATCCCGGATAATACAAAGCAACTATGGATGGTTTCTCCCTACCATGCGGTAGTGATGCGGGACAGGGTTAAAATCCTGCCGGAATCATTCACCTTGTGGGGGGAGGAAGATGCCCGTTGGTTGGCTGAATTGATCAATCCCCTGACTATTCCTGAAGGGATAAGAATACATGCTGCTGGTACCGGGCTTGTTGCGACTTGTGACCATGCCCTGGAAGCTGAGCCTGTCGGGTTTGGCAGTATCTGCAATGCCTACCTTCCCGACCGTCATCCTGCAGGCAAAGACGGTGGCCGTCTGATGCGACTGGCCGCTGAAATTCAAATGCTCCTGACTCAACATGCTTCCGATGTCAATGCGCCTCAGGAAAACATAAATGGTGTCTGGTTTTGGGGTGCAGCCAGCGTATCCGATACCCCGGCTCCGGCCAATTGGCAACCGGTTCGGACAAATGATTCCGTTTTGGCCGGTTTGACTGATACGGAAGAGGCCGGACTTGCAATTACAGATACGGAATATATCGAAAATATCATCAATTTTGACGGGCCACCGCCCCGGTTTCTTTTGCTAAGTGGCAGCGGCAATGCCTTATTGCTGGATACAAAATCATGGTCACCGGCATTTCGAAGAACATGGAAACCGGGAGGAAAAATGGAGATTGAGGAAATGGTGAAACATGCCTGCATCTGACAAGCTCTCGGGAAGGCTCACGCTACGGGGCAGGCGTTTGAAGTGGCGTTACAAGCCATTCCATGCAAATGACCCACTCAGCACGTGGGAAGGGCTTCTGAAGGCCCGTGGTATTCCAGAAGAACAAGCCTTTTTTTCTCCCCGTCTTGCCAACCTTCCCAACCCGGAAGGTATGCAGGACATGGCTAAAGCTGCTGACCGACTGGCCCGTGCTGTCATCGAAGGCGAACACATCCATATCTTTGGTGACTTTGACTGTGATGGCGTTTGTGGAGCCGCCATTCTTGTTGATCTTCTGGCGCAGGCAGGAGTCAGGGTGTCGGCATCTATTCCACACCGGATACATGACGGGCATGGCATTGATCCCGATAATATTGAAAAGGCATATGTAGAGGGGGTCAGTCGCGCTATCAGTGTGGATACGGGAATATCAGAGGATGTAGCTTCAAAAAAGGCCTTAAGTCTGGGGCTTGATCTTGTCATTACAGATCATCATCTGCCCGCAGAGCATTTGCCCGAGGCCTTTGCCATACTGGATCCGGCCCGGGCGGACTGTGGCTTTGCCGGCGGTATTCTCTGCGGTACCGGTGTGGCCTTCTTTTTACTGATGGCAACATGGCGGAGATTACGTGAAAGCGGACGTACCATGCCTGATCTGAAGCAGGCCCTGGATCGTGTCGCCATTGCCACCATAGCTGACGTCATGTCTTTAACCGGGGTAAACAGGATTCTCGTCAGTCATGGCCTCAAACAGCTTAATGATCAGCCAAGTGATGGCATCGCTGCATTACTGAATAAGGGGAGAAGCAAGGGTCAAATCACAGCCCAGAATATCGGCTTTCAGATTGCACCACGCCTCAACGCAGCAGGTCGTATGGATCATGGCAAGCAGGCCATGCAGTTGCTGTGTTGTCGGGATCCGGATAAAGCTGCAAATCTTGCTGCTGAACTCGATGAGTTGAATCGCCAACGTCAGAATGTTGAGAGGAAAACCTTTGCCATCGTTGAGGAACGTCTAAAGGAAACAGGCAACGATGCTTTGGTAGCATTTGACTCTGAATGGCATGCGGGTGTTGTCGGCCTGGTAGCAGGCAGGCTTTCCCGTAAACACAGCAGACCGGCAGCCGTAGGCTTTGTTGAACCGGACGGTTGCATCCGCGTATCTCTGCGCGGAGGCAGGGGGTTTCATGTCGGCAAGTTACTTGACTCCTGCAGTGCCCACCTGATTGGCTACGGAGGTCATGCCGGGGCAGGAGGTGGTAGCATGGCAGCTGAATCCTGGGACGGTTTTGTCAAGGCATTCAGCCTTGCAGTTCAGGGGCAGGAGACTTCGGCCTCGAGTGCCGAGCCTTTGTATGTGGACGGGGTTATCGGGACGGATGCGGTACATGCTGGCCTCATTGAGCGATTGCAATGGTTGCAACCTTTCGGCCAGGGGCATCCGGAAGGTTTATGGTGCTTTGAATCGATGAAAATCGTTCAACGTCGGGATATGCGCGGAGGTAATATCCGTCTGTTGCTGGAATCCGAAACATCCAGATTGAATGCAGTGATTTTTAGGGCCGCAGATATTGAATCCAGCCTGACCCCTGGTTCCGCACATTCATTTCTGGGTTATCTGCGTTTCGATGAATACCGTGGTGGCAGCCAGATTCAGTTCATTATTGAAGATGTCTTTTGCTTATAATCATTTGACAGGCTCGGCCACATGTCATTTTCAGTAATTAATCTAATGGCTTAGAGTTCTATCAAAGGCGTTTCCCGTATGTCTTGATAGTGCTGGGAAGCAGCGAATGAGTAATCATGGCTTGTAAGTTTCCCAAGGGCCAAATTGAATGCTATTTCACAAAATGTTCAATTTCAGAGGCCTTTTTGTCATCTTTCAATGCGCTGTCCTGTCTCTGCTGAAGCAGTCGGGTTCTTAATATCTGAGCTTTTTGTGTAAAATCCGGGTTGCGATATAGCTTGTCCAGAAAAGCCTGGGCCTGTATTCGAAAATCTTCCACATTTTCCGGCGCTGGAATAAACTTGATCTGAATTTCTTTATCCTGACTGGCTGGAAAATCCGCTAACAGCGTTACGTGGGGGGGGAGCAGCTTGCCTCTCGTTCGATCAGCGGGTGCAACAGCAACGGCATTCACCACATTTTCCTTCGAAGCGCGGCCATACCCCACCATGACATGCAGAGTTTGACCGTCCCGTTCAAAGGTAACCTTGTCCTTATCAATTTTAACAAGATCAAAGCCCTGAACCGAGTCTCCTTCGTGGAACCAGTGTTCACTACTGGCAGTTTCCTTGTCTTTCTCTTCCTGCGTTGTGGTCATCTCAATCAGAACAGATTCTTCGGAAGAATTTATCACAGTACCAGCCACCTTAAAGGGAAGATCTATCTCCCCTTCTGATTCAACTGCGAAGACAAGGTGTATTCCCGACATAAAAACAAACAAGAATAGTAGTGATCCGGGCAAATATCTTTTCATAACAAGTCACTCCTTTGGCTGCCTGATGCAGTTATTTTCTACAGCAGATACTGACCAATATAGAACCAGCCAGAGCCCTGATTTACTCTCAGGTTAAAAATCATATTTCCGAAGATATCGAGCCCGATATAATCCAGCCAATAAGATAGCCCACCGTTTGGATCACTGCCCAGGAACAGATAGGAGGGATTGGCAAAGCTGTCTGCGTGAAGAGTAAAGAGATCATTGTCACCGCTCAGGGATGAATCCCAAAAAATAAAGGCGATCTGATTGTAGTTTACAAATTGAGCAAAAGCTGCTGATCCATCCGGAAAATTCACTGTGGTGTTGGCCTCTGCTGATGGTGTTGATACCAGACCAAGAACTGCGAGAAACATGATTGCAACAAATATACGCTTCATTTTGTTACCCCTTTTTTATACTAATGTTTTAAGCCGGGAACGCCCCGGTTGGCAGAAGGTTATCAGCCATGGCTGAATGAAGGCTGAACAGGGCCCCCGGGTCGAACTCCGATCCAGATAGTGTGCCGAATGCTTCGTTGCTTTGCGTGAACCCGTACGCGCCGCATCTCCACATCAAAACCTATTTTCATCATGCGCTGGGTAAACTCCGTATCAGGGAAGGCCGACCAGACCGTAAGTACGCCACCTGGTTTGAGGGCGGTATAGGCATTATTCAGACCGTGTAAGCCATAAAGGGCCTCATTATCATCGACAGTGAAGGCATCCGGGCCGTTATCTACATCCAGCATAATGGCATCGAAACTGTTTTGATGCTCAGACATAACCTTACCAACATCCTGTTCGATAACATCAACACGCGCATCGTCAAGAGGAAAGCCGGCAACAATGCCGAGATATTCACGGTTCCACCGAACCACTGCAGGCAGTAGTTCCGATACGGAGACGCGAGCGCAGGGCGTGGTGTTGGCAAGGGCAGCAGCCAGCGTGAAGCCCATGCCAAGGCCTCCCACCAGCAGGTGTGGAGATTTATGGTCAGCGATATGTTCACAGGCTAGTTTAGCCAGCACATCTTCCGAGTGGTGGGTGCGGCTGTTCATCAGGTCGCCCGCTTTATCGACACGGATAGAGAAATCCTCGCCGGATTGGTAAAGGCGCAGGGTTGTGCCGTGTTCAGTAGCTGTGTCGAGAAGTTTGAAAGGAATCATGGCGGCAAGTTTCCACTAGCTACCGAACAGCGCAAGCATCGTTACTTTATGGTACGATTATTTAAGGGACAGGATATCCTTCATGAACAAGGAACAACGCCAACGTATCATCAATCGCCATCGTGACAGCCTGACCCGTCATGGCCAGCATCCCAATGCACTGTACTGGAGTAGCAGGGAGGTTCAGGAAATCCGTTTCAGGGTGCTGGGGGAGATTGGTATCGAGTCGGGTGATTCGGTACTCGACGTGGGTTGTGGCTTTGGCGATTTTATGGATTGGAGCACTGCGCGGGGTATCGTACTGGATTACACAGGTATCGACCTGTCTCCGGACCTTCTGGCAGAAGCTCGCAAGCAACACCCTGCCACTCCTTTCTTTGACGGTGATCTATTTGATATGGATTTTGCCGATCAAAGTTTTGACTGGGTGCTTCTTTCCGGCGCCCTGAATGAACAATTGCATGATGATGGTGCTTATGCGCGAAAGGTCATTGAACGCATGTATGCACTGTGCGGAAGGGGCGTGGCCTTTAATCTTCTTGATGGTAGAAAGATCAGGGCACATGATCTGCAAAGTTATCATCCAAACAAGATGTTGGAATATTGCGCCAAATTGTGTGCTGATTGCATGCTTCGCGATGGTTATATTGACAACGATTTCACTGTTTATTTGCGAAAAGTGTGAAGTGTTTACACACAAAAAGGGCGGCCATCAGACCGCCCTTTTTTGACTACAATGAAACAATCTAGCTATAAAAACCTGTCATTTCTTCCAGTGATTTCGGCGTGATCCTGTCGGAATGGCCTGCACATCCGAATGCCTCGAAACGTGCCTTGCAAATTGCCTTCATGCCTTCCTTGGCTTCCTTGTAAAACTTACGCGGGTCAAAGTTGGACTTGTTGGCATCCAGGTGTCGGCGAATCGAACCCGTTGAAGCCATACGAAGGTCGGTATCAATATTAACCTTGCGCACGCCGTGCTTGATCCCCTCGCAGATCTCTTCAACCGGGACTCCGTAGGTCTCACCCATTTCGCCGCCGTATTTGTTGATAATGGCCAGCCACTCCTGAGGTACGGAGGAAGAGCCATGCATAACCAGGTGCGTGTTCGGCAGCCTGGCATGTATTTCCTTGATGCGACTGATGGCCAGAACGTCACCGGTTGGTGGCTTGGTAAACTTGTAAGCACCGTGAGAAGTGCCAATAGCGATAGCCAGGGCATCTACGTTAGTTTTTTCTACGAAGTCAGCGGCTTCATCCGGATCTGTCAGTAACTGATCCATATCCAGCTTGCCTTCGGCTCCGTGCCCATCTTCTTCGCCCATCATGCCTGTTTCCAGTGAACCCAGGCAGCCCAGCTCACCTTCCACGGAAACACCACCGGCATGAGCCATGTCGCAAACCGTCCTGGTGACTTCAACGTTGTACTCATAGCTGGCTGGGGTCTTGCCATCGGCCATTAGTGAGCCATCCATCATCACAGACGAAAAGCCGGACTGAATCGAGCGCAGGCAGACAGCCGGCTCGGAGCCATGATCCTGATGCATACAAACCGGGATATGCGGATATTGCTCAACAGCAGCCAGAATCAGATGGCGTAAAAAAGGTTCACCCGCATAATTACGTGCGCCGGCGGAGCCCTGCATGATAACAGGTGAGTTGACTTCATCAGCAGCCTCCATAATCGCCTGGACCTGTTCCAGGTTGTTAACATTGAAAGCCGGCATGCCGAAGTTGTTTTCAGCCGCATAATCCAGCAGTTGTCTTAATGAAATAAGTGCCATTCTCTTCCTCCTATATGATTTAACGGGCATTGCCCGGGATATTGACCCTGTCGGGTCGTAAAATCAATTTCACCCAACTATTTTAGGGTATCTCCAACGTGAACAATTTTCATTGTATTCGTGCCGCCGGCCTTCCCCATCGGGGTGCCCAATGTCATGAGAATCAGATCGTTATGCTCAATCAACTCATCATAAAGCATAACTGACAGTGCTTCGCGCGTGGCCTTGGGCGCATCAGTTTCGTTATAATCACCACTGATCGGTTTGGGAATAACATTCCGGAACAGAGTAACGCGACCGGCAGTTGCGCCCACTGAAGTCAGCGCATAAATGGGGGCTTTGGAAAGGTGACGCGACATATAAAGTACAGTATTTCCACTTTGGGTAAACGCAGCCAGGGCCCGGATCGGCATGGCATGCGATGTCTCCATTGCCTGCCTTGCAATACATTCGTCCACAGAATGAGGAGGGTAACGCGGATCACGGGTTGAAGCTGAAGGCAGTACCTTTTGTTTCTCGGTCTCGATACAAGTGCGGTGCATAGCCTGGACAGCCTCAACCGGATAAAGGCCGGCGGCTGTTTCTCCGGATAGCATAATGGCATCAGTGCCATCAAGTACGGCATTGGCAACATCATTGACTTCGGCCCTGGTGGGAATCGGGTTGTTGATCATCGACTCCATCATCTGTGTGGCTACAATAACCGGGCAGTTATAGGCGGGTGCCTTACGAAGAATTCGCTTCTGCACCGGCGGCACGGCAGCATCCCCGATTTCAACACCCAGGTCGCCTCGGGCTACCATAACAGCGTCAGATTCTTCCAGAATGCTGTCCAGATTCTCTACTGCTTCAGCGCGTTCGATTTTTGCCACGATGCCGGCATGTCCGCCGGCATCCCGAACCAGTTTGCGGGCAAGGCCAATATCCTTGCCATCGCGGGGGAAGGATATTGCCACATAATCCACGTTGATACTGGCTGCGGTCTTAATGTCTTCCTTGTCCTTGTCGGTCAATGCAGCAGCGGAAAGCCCACCGCCGGCACGGTTAATGCCTTTGCTATCAGATAATTCACCTCCGACAACAACTTTGCAATGAATCTCATGACCTTTAATCGCAATAACATCCATGGCGATCAGACCATCATTTAAAAGAAGACGGGATCCCGGCCCCACATCATTGACCAGGTTTTTGTAGGTAATTCCAACTCGTTCATCGTCACCATCATCAAGCTTAAGGGCAGCATCAATAATAAATGTCTGCCCAATCAGCAGTTTCGTCTTGCCCTTTCTGAATCTGCCAATGCGAATCTTCGGACCCTGCATATCTGCCAGGATGCCAACGCACACACCATGTTTCTTTGCAATAGCACGGACGTTTTTAGCCCGTTGTCTGTGTTCCTCGGATGTGCCGTGGGAAAAATTAAGCCTGACAAGGTTAACTCCCGTGCCAATAAGCCTATCCAGAAGCTCTGGCGATTCAGAGGCTGGACCTATCGTTGCAACAATCTTTGTTCTGCGAAACTGAAGCACTTAAGCCGCGCGTTCCTCGAGCATGGCCACAGCCGGAAGTTTCTTGCCTTCCAGAAACTCCAGAAATGCACCGCCGCCGGTTGAGATATAAGACACTTTGTCCGAAATGTCATACTTATCAACAGCTGCCAAAGTATCACCGCCACCAGCGATAGAGAATGCATCGGATTCGGCAATAGCCATGGAAATGGCCCTTGTTCCTTCACCGAATTGATCGAACTCAAACACACCCACAGGACCATTCCATACAATGGTGCCGGCTTTTTTCAGGATTTCTGCAAGCGCAGCCGCTGAATCAGGGCCGATATCGAAGATCATGTCATCATCAAGCACTTCAGTGGAGCCTTTCAATGTTGCTTCAGCAGTTGGAGAAAACTCTTTGGCACAAACCACGTCAGTAGGTACAGGGATGCTGCCACCCTTGGCTTCTGCATTCGCGGTCAGCGTTTTACAGGTATCAACCAGGTCAGCTTCGTACAAAGACTCGCCGACAGGATTGCCGGCTGCCGCGATGAATGTGTTGGCAATACCGCCGCCAACAACCAGCTGATCTACAATTTTGGAAAGAGATTCAAGAACAGTCAGCTTGGTCGAAACCTTTGAGCCACCAACAATGGCAACCATCGGGCGGGCAGGGTTGTCCAGTGCTTTACCCAGAGCTTCCAGCTCACCGGCCAGCAAGGGGCCGGCGCATGCCGTTGCTGCATAAGTGCCTGCACCATGGGTGGAAGCCTGGGCGCGGTGCGCAGTGCCGAATGCATCCATCACATAAATATCACATAGTGCGGCATATTGCCTGGAAAGGCCTTCTTCATTTTTCTTCTCGCCTTTGTTGAAACGGACATTCTCAAGCAAAACTACTTCACCATCAGCAATATCAACTTCAGCGCCTAAATAATCTGTAACCAGACGAACGTCCTGGCCCAACAGACCGGACATATGAGAGGCAACAGGAGCCAGAGAGAATTCATTGGCAGGCTCACCTTCAGTCGGGCGACCCAGGTGTGACATGATCAGAACTTTTGCGCCTGCTTTTACGCAGTGTTCAATGGTAGGCAGGGAAGCACGGATACGCTTATCAGAGCTTACTTTACCATCAGCGATGGGAACATTCAGATCCTGACGGATCAGTACACGTTTACCAGCCAGATCAAGGTCAGTCATTTTGATTACAGACATTCAATTTCTCCTTCAGATGATGATCACAGCCAAGTCCAGAGGGGCAGGGTTGTGATGTGATTGAATTAACAACAATTATTCGCTTGTCGCTGTCAGCTTTTGGGGTGTTTTGTGAACTAAAAAGCCGACAATGAAAAACGTGGGAGCCCCGAAACGGGAGCTCCCACATTGTTTACTCAGGCTACGTGACGAACCAGATTCATCATATTACAGGTATAACCATATTCGTTGTCATACCATGCAACCAGCTTGACGAATGTACCATCCAGCGCAATGCCAGCACCCGCGTCAAAGATTGATGAGTTGCTGATGCCACGGAAGTCTGTAGAAACCACCTTTTCATCTGTGTAGCCAAGAGTTCCTTTCAACTCACCTTCAGAAGCAGACTTCATGGCAGCACAAATATCATCATAAGATGCATCCTTTTCTAGCTCGCAAGTCAGATCTACAACAGACACGTCAGATGTAGGTACCCGGAAAGCCATGCCGGTCAGTTTGCCGTTGAGTTCAGGCAGAACCACGCCTACAGCTTTGGCAGCACCAGTTGAAGATGGAATGATGTTTTCCAGAATACCACGACCACCGCGCCAGTCTTTCATGGAAGGGCCATCAACTGTTTTCTGTGTTGCAGTTGCAGCGTGAACCGTAGTCATCAGACCACGTTTGATGCCGAAGTTGTCATTAACAACCTTGGCCATCGGAGCCAGACAGTTGGTGGTGCAGGAAGCAGCAGATACAATTGCCTGACCATCATAGTCATTGTGGTTCACACCATATACAAACATTGGAGTTACACTGTCCTTGGCAGGGGCACTTTGAACAACCTTTGATGCGCCAGCATCGATGTGTGCCTGACAAGTCTCAGTAGTCAGGAAGAAACCTGTGCAATCGATTACGATTTCTGCACCAACTTCATCCCATTTCAGGTTTGCAGGATCACGCTCCGCGGTCAGGCGGATAGTTTTACCATTTACAACCAGATTGTTGCCTTCAACTGCGACATCGCCGTCAAAACGGCCGTGTACTGAGTCATATTTCAGCATGTATGCCAGATAGTCTGCGTCCAGCAGGTCGTTAATGCCGACGATTTCCATGTCTGAAAAATCTTTAGAGACAGCGCGGAATACCATGCGACCAATACGACCGAATCCATTAATACCAATTTTTGTTGCCATTTTTATCTCCTCTCCTCGTTTATATAATTAAGCTACTTCGTTCACTGCAGCGATAACCGCTTCAGTGGTAATACCAAACATTTTAAACAATTCGCCGGCAGGCGCTGATTCACCGAACGTGTCGATTCCGACAACTTTGCCGTTCAGTCCTACATATTTTGCCCAGAAACCGGTAACACCAGCTTCAACAGCAACACGTGCAGTGACAGATGATGGCAGTACGGATTCTTTATAAGCATCATCCTGTTTATCAAATGCGTTGGTGGATGGCATGGAGACCACG
>JBHHTX010000047.1:0-12150 GCA_046753585.1 Mariprofundaceae bacterium | reverse complement strand
ACCAAGTGCTGCCGGCACCGAAAAGAGCGTAATTACTGTCGAGAACATCAGTCCCCAGGATAAAGCCAGGGCCATTGGCGCCACAAACGGATCGAAGCCACCCCAACCGTAAGCCGTCGGCAACAGGCCAACAACTGTGGTGATGGCAGTCAGCAACACAGCCCTTAAGCGGCGTTTGCCACTTTCAATAATCGCCTGCCGCCATGGCACTCCATCACTAATCAGACGTTGGATAAACACAGCCATGACAAGTGATGAATTTACAACCACACCGGTAAGGGCCACAAACCCCATCAGGGCCATAAACGAGATCGGTGCTCCATGCAGGAAAAAACCGACAATGATGCCGATAACACCGAAAGGAATAGCCAGCATAACGAGAATCGGATAACCGATACGGTTAAATTGCACAGCCAGAATAGTAAAGATACCGAACAAGGCAAAGACAAAGCTGAATATAAGGCCGCGCACTGACTCCTGTGTCTTTTCTTCCTCACCACCCAGGTTTACACGAACCAACTTTTCATCCTGACCCAGCCACTCGTGTTGATTCCGGGCAACGATTTCATTGATCTCTCTCGATGTCATATTCTTCTGATCTACTTCAGCAGATACGTTGATCACACGCCGGGTATCTTTATGACGAATACTGCTGGTTCCGGCCTTATTCTCCAGATGCGCAATGCGAAACAGCGGCACCAATCCACCATGTTTGTTGGGTATTTCCAGCTTCATCAGGGTGTTAATATCGTGTTGAGACTTCTCCGGATAACGGATGGTGACATCGATTTCTTCCCGGCCACGTTTGATGGTGGAAATACGCAATCCGTCAAAAGCAGCCCGAATATGGGTACCTGCCGTAGCCAAATCCACACCGGCATAGGCAGCCAGTTTTCGATCCATGACAATGCGGATTTCCGGATCACCCGGCTCCAGATCACTTTCCACGGCATAGACACCCTTGACGGTTTCCAGCAGGGCAATCAAGCGTTCGGCCACACGGGTCATGGTAGCCTCATCAGCTCCCGTTAATTCAACCTGCAAGGCCCGGCCCACCGGTGGCCCCGGCTTCTCCATAGCAAAGCTGATCTCCATAGCCGGAAACAGGGACGGAATCTCTTGCTCCAGCTTATCCATAACATCGTAGGCATTCACATCACGTTGGGTGAATGGAATCAGGATAATGCGCTCAAAACCAAAGCGGTCACCGATCTGTTTCAAGGCTTCACGCTGATCGGCACTGTTTTCTCCGGCGATCATGGTTGTGGTTTCAAGAATAGCAGGATCGATACGTTTACGTACCTCGATATCCAGATCTTTCAGTTGGTCGCGCATCTGCTCCAGGGTTGTACCGGTCGGCATCGTCACACGCAGATAAAAGGTTGTCTCCGCCCCTGAAGGAAAAAGCTGGAATTTCATCACGCCTGCCAATGCCAGCGTCCCCAGAAGGCCGGCAATAGTCAGGAGAATGGTCAGATAACGCAGTTTGACAGCCTTTTCCAGAAACCAGACATAAAGACGCGTAATCCAGATAAAAAGCAGGCGTTCCTTCGGATGTTTGCCCGGATTGGCGATATCCCGGATGTGGTTGGGCAAAATAAAAATCGCCTCGAACCACGAGAAAGACAACAACACAATGACAACGATAGGAATGGAGTAGACAAATTTACCGATAATGCCGTCCATATACATCAGTGGCAAAAAAGCTACGACGGTCGTTAATACCGTGGCCGTAACCGGCCCGATCAGTTCATAGGTTCCCTCAATTGCCGCTGTCTCCGGAGACAGTCCACGTTCCATATGGTAGGTAGCGTTTTCGCCAATAATAATGGCATCGTCCACCATCAGCCCCAGCACCATGATAAAACCGAACATCACCAGCAGATTCAATGTGATGCCGGAAATATACAACACGGCAATGCCGCTGAAAAAGATGATCGGCAAACCCCAGGCAGTAGTCAGGGCTACGGACGGACGCAGAAACAGCATCAGCAATAACAGCACCAGAGCAAGACCGATCATACCATTATTGGTTAACACTCCGAGCCGCAGCCGGGTAATCGTGGAAAAATCATTGTAGGCACTGACATGCAGGCCTTCGTCATACTTCTCCGGAACCGTATCCAGATAGGCACGTACGCGGTCAACCAGATCGATAATGTCCGCATCCGCTTTTTTGATGACAATCATGGTGATGGCCGGATCACCCCGGGCAGCCACATAACGATAGGGTCGTTCCAGCGTTTCACTGACCCCGGCAACATCCTTCAGCCTGAGGGCTTGTCCGCGTTCGTTGGCACGCAACACCAGATTACCCGCATCCTCAGCCGAGGTGAATTCACCGGTGATGCGGATAATACTTTGTCCCTCTGCTGCCTTCAGGCGGCCGCCAGGGGCATTCACATTCCAGCCTTTTACCAACGCAATAATATCATTAATCGAAACCCGGTGGTGTTGCATTTTGGCAGGGTCCGGCACAATACGGATCTCCTCCTTGCGATCACCCTGTACGAACACGTTGGCTACACCCTTTATATCACGAACATCATCCTCGATATGACCGCTTATTCGCTTCATCTGCAAAGGTTGAAAATCCCCGAAGATGGAGAATGTAAGCACCGGTGTCTGTTCTGACTTTACTTCCATGATGATCGGATCAAAGGGGAGATCGACCGGCAAATCAGCCCGGTTGATAGCTTGCTGGATATCGGCCACAAGCCGGGATCGATCCCTGAAACTGGGATCAACTTCAATGGTAATCTGCATGGTGCCGGAAAAGGCGGTGGAGCGAATCACATTGATGCCATCAATACCCTTCAATTCCTGTTCAATCGGCGCCACCATCAGCCGCTCAACCTCTTTCGGGGCAGCTCCAGGGTAGGTGCCGGAAACGGCAATAACATCAAAATTTACACTGGGAAATGCCTCCCTCTGCATGTTTACACCGGCATAAATACCGGCGAACAATAGAATGACAGAGATCAGATTGACCAGCACACCATGTCTGACAAAAAAGGCAATAATATTTTTCATGTTCAGGGGTTTCTTTTCTCTTTTTCTCTAAATCCTGCTTCATTCATAAGCCCGATATCATACAATAATCTTCCTTGCGCCCAGGAGAGTTGTTTCCAGGCAAGTTGCAGGGTTAATTGCTGCAACTCCGCATTCAGTTGAGCATTACGCAATTCTCCTTCAAACTGTACCAGCGTCGCGGTATCAGAACGTCCTCCACGATATCGTTTTATTTCCTCATTGAATTTTCGTCGTTCCGCCACCACCTGTTTTCTGGCCTCTTCAAGCGTAGGCTGGCCGGCAATGATTGTGGTCATCGCTGCAGAGATATCATCCCTGATCTGCTCTATTGTACTGATACGCTGCGCTTCAATACGCTGGCGTTGCAGCTCTGCCTTTCGAATAGCCGCATTGACACTGTTCCGCCCAAGCACATCGGACAATTCAAATGACAAGCCGACAAAGTGATCATTGCTACTAAAGCCACGGGCTGCGGCTGTAGCTGCATTGCTATCCAGTGAGCGCGTACCAAGCTCTGCCACCATATCCAGTTGCATCTGATCTGAATCACTGGCAATGGCGAGTTCTGCCTCGGCAGCCTCCATCTGCGCCTTCAAAACCTGCAACTCGGGACGAAAGATTTCCGCCTGTTTGAAGGCATGTTCCGGAGTTGGCAGATTTATACTTTGCTCATTACTGCGTTCAAGCACAATGGAGGCATCGGAGGGACGCAGCATTAGTCGGTTCAATGCACTCTGATCGTTCAAACGACTGGCCATAGCCCGTTGCAGGTTAGTCCTGCGAGTGGCCAGCAATGCCTCAGCCTGCAAACGATCGGACTTCTCATTCAGCCCAAATTTCTCACGGGTTCTCTGGTAGGAAATCAATTTACTGGCCCGACCTACAGCCTCTTCGGCAATATGGATATTGATCCCATCAAAGACCAGTTGGTAGTAGGCATTCAGCGCCTGTAAACTTAGTACATGTTCGATGACCTGCTGCTGCCTTTCAGCCTGAGTGATACCGGCCTGAGCGGCAATCAGTGACTGAAGATAATCTGGACGATCAGAACCCTTGAGAAAAGGATGACGATAACTGACATCAATCTGGTTGCGATAGGCAGGATTAAAGCGGGCCAGCTGGGCTGCGAAAGGGGAAACAAAACCCTGACTAATCCGGTTGTAGTTAAAAGCTGCGGCGAGGGTATCTCCACTGGCCAGCGGCTTTGAAATAGTGCCGGAAATATAACCGGCACGGGTTTCAGATGCCTGAAAGTCACTGAAGGTCGGGATCTGCTCCTCACTGAGGCCAACACCCGCCGAAACAACAGGGTCAAGCGTACCTTCAATACGCTGTGTTTCTGTTTCGGCAATATCAATATCAACATGATTAATTTGAAGGTCCGGGTGATTGGCAATCACTACTTCCACAACCTGCTTCAGGCTCATCGCTTCTGAAGCAACTGCCGGAAATGAGACAGCAACAGCGATGACAGCAAGGATTATACGTAACAGCTGTATCACTCTATGTATGAACATATCAGCATTGATCATTAGCCAAGAATAACTAAAAGCCCACCGGAGGGCGACCTGTGATTGATACGAAGGAAGCAATGCAGCATGATTACCTGTAGAGAGAATGAAATAACAATCAATTTGGAGAATATACTTTGATTAGCTGTATAAGCCCGGATGATCGCTTATGATATCCGCTAAACCTGTTACAGTTACTGAGCTCACAGCCAGAATAAAGCAAACCCTGGAACAGGGTTTTTCCCGAGTTGAAGTTTTGGGAGAAGTATCAAGACTGAGCAAACATGCCTCAGGCCATGTCTATTTTACCATTAAGGATGCGAATGCCACATTGGCTGCCGTTATCTGGAGATCGACCCAGCTTCGCCTTTCCATCAAACCGGAAGAAAGCCGGCAGTATATCTTTTCCGGGTATATCAGCCTTTACCCACCCAGAGGTAGCTACCAACTGATCGTGACTGCCCTTCAGTCTGCCGGCGAAGGGGCGCTGGCGGCTGAATTTGAATGCCGCAAACGCATTTTTGCTGAGCGTGGCTGGTTCAATCCCGAACGTAAGAAACCCCTTCCGTACTACCCTCACCGCATTGGCATCGTCACCTCACGAACTGCAGCAGCCTTTGCAGATGTCAAAAAAATTCTGGCAGTCCGGCCGGCCTGGCTACATCTCTTGCTCGCACCATGCCGGGTTCAGGGAAATCAGGCTATAGTTGATATTGTCCACAGCATTGAACTCCTGCAATCCCTGTCGCCCGCACAAAGGCCGGATCTTCTACTGCTTGTTCGAGGCGGTGGCAGCATTGAAGACCTCTGGTGTTTCAATGAAGAGGCAGTAGTGAAGGCGATTGTTGATTGCGATATCCCGATAATTACAGGGATCGGACATGAAGTGGACACAACGCTTGCGGATCTGGCTGCAGATATACAGGCAGCCACACCGTCCAATGCAGCAGAACTTGTTTGCCCCGACCGGGATACGCTCAGGCACAGGCTGCCCGGCTCCGGCCATTTGCACAGGCTGGCAGGAAATGTACTGGCCCTGGCTTCAAGAAGGCATGCCGCCTTGGAGAAAGAACTGGTGCATACATGGCATCTGTCACAGACACAACTGCGCATGTATCTGGAAAAAACCAGCTCACGCGGCATATCTTTGCTGCAGGGGGCCTGCACAAAACAGAGGACTATTCTCCGGAACCTGAACCACAGACTGGCGGGTCAGCAACCGCATGCCCGAATGGTCAAACGTCAGCGTCTGCTGGCTGCCAGTCATCAGCATCTGCATGACGCTGCATTCAGACATCTGGATCGACTCATGGCCAGGACCTTCAATGAAAAAACCAGTCTGGAAGCATTAAGCCCTTATAAGGTATTGTCGCGAGGCTATACTCTGACCCTTGATTCGCTGGGTAAAGTCGTAGGTTCTGTAAAGAAATTACAGCCGGGTGACCATGTGGAATTGCATTTTCATGATGGCAAGGCAGAGGCAAAGGTAATATCGGCAGCACCGATCAAAACGGGAGAATCTTTATGAGAAAATTATCTGTTAGTTTCATTGTTGTTGCATGCATATCACTATCTTTGTCCACGAAGACAGCATATGCCCGGGTCCAGCATATTAAACAGGGGGGGCTTCTGACGATTGATATCCCTATTCCGCGGCAGACAAAAAGCCTTACTGCCGAGGTCTTCGACAAAACATGGCCATATCACCTGAAGGCCAATAGCACGATGCAAACCTGGATCGGCATTGATATGGAAACCCGACCGGCAAAATATCAGTTAACCATCAGAGGAAAATCTACCGACGAAAAAAATTGGCAAAAGAAAGTTGAGTTTGTCGTAAAAAAAACTGATTTTCCCGCTTCCTACATCAAAGTAAAAAAGAAAATGGCAGTATTTGATGCCAGGGCTCTGGCACGTATCAAAGCTGACCAGATCGCTTTAAAAAAGACATACAGTATGCAAGTGGATTCCGATCCGGAAATTCGATTGGTTCACATGCCTGTTTCAGGAAGGATATCCACCCGATTCGGGGCTCGCCGCTTCGTCAATGGTGAACCGCGTTCCCCTCATTCAGGTATTGATCTTGCCGCACCTTCTGGAACCCCCGTTTTAGCTCCACTTTCAGGCCGGGTTCTTCTGGCAGAGTCCATGTTTCTGAATGGAAATGCGGTTGCCATCGGCCATGGCAATGGCCTGGTTTCGGTTTACACCCACCTTCAGAAACTTGCGGTTCAAAAGGGTCAATGGCTAAAAACCGGCGATCACATTGGTACCGTGGGCCAGACCGGCAGAGCTACCGGCCCGCATCTGCACTGGGGGGTTCGCTATATGAATGCACGCATCAACCCCCTGTCGTTATTTGAGAGCGACAAGTAGCCAAGCCAAAAAAAGGCACATCATCCCCCCCCAAACAATGAAATCTGTTGATCCGGCACACAATAATCTCTATGCAGCTTACTTCACCCTTGGGTTTTGGAAATAGGGTGTCGAGATCGTTCCTTCAAGTGCATCCTCTTCACATGACTTCATGAGAAATACACGTTAGCCTTCGGAAAATTCATTCTCAGGGGATTCCTCATGGCACGAATTACTGTTGAAGATTGCATCCGTCACTATCCAAACCGTTTTGAAATGGTGCTGCTGGCTTCACGTCGGGCACGTCAGCTTATGCGGGGGTTCTCTCCGGTTGTTGAGCTGGAGTCCCATAAACCGGTTGTGAATGCGCTTAAAGAGATCGGTGAGGGCAAGATTAGCTGGGAACAGGTTTTTGACTTTGATGAGTGCGAGCGTCAGCGGCTTGCATCCATAGAATCGGAAGAGACTACGGATGAAACCTTCTCCAGCTGGCAAGTCTCCGGAGCGCAGTGAGTCGAATATACGAAATTACAGAAAAAGTTCTTGCTTACTTTCCAAAGGCCGATATTGAGCTGATCAACCGCGCTTATGTATTTGCGGCTCAGGCACATGTCAATCAGACGCGTCGCTCCGGCGAACCATACCTTGAACACCCTCTGGCGGTAGCAAACATACTGGCTAGTCTAAGGCTGGATGAAGCCAGCATTGTTACCGGTTTGCTGCACGACACGGTTGAGGATACAACGGTAACTCTGGAAGATGTTCAGGAACATTTCGGGGATAATATTGCCAATCTTGTTGATGGTATAACCAAGATTGCTAAGATAAAATTTCGTTCATCCGAGCACAAACAGGCTGAAAATTTTCGGAAAATGATTTTGGCTACGGCCAAGGATTTGCGCGTGCTCCTGGTTAAACTGGCAGATCGTTTGCACAATATGCGTACGCTGGTTTTCCTTCCGAAACGCAAACGTCGCGGTATTGCCCTGGAGACCATGCAAATCTATGCTCCTTTGGCCCACCGTCTGGGTATTCACTGGCTGAAACAGGAACTTGAGGACTTGGCCTTCATCCACCTGGATCCTGAAGCCCATCAGGATCTGAGTAAGCGTTTATCTGATCACCTGGAGTTTCTGAATAGCACACGGGAAAGGCTGGAAAAGCTTCTTCAGGAGGCACTGGACCGGCATGGTATCAGCGCTGAAGTTCATGGCCGTATGAAACACATGTACAGCCTGCACCAGAAGCTGGAACGCAAACATGTTGGTTTTGATGATATTTATGATCTGGTTGCTTTCCGTGTCATCGTTCAGGATATGCCAGCCTGTTATCATGTCCTTGGTATCATCCACAGTATGTATCGGCCGGTTCCCGGAAGATTCAAGGATTACATTGCCTTGCCCAAACCAAATGGGTACCAGTCCTTACATACCTCTGTTATTGGTCCGGAAAATTATCGTATTGAAGTCCAGATTCGGACCGAGGCCATGCACCATTATGCCGAAGATGGTATAGCAGCGCATTGGGCCTATAAGGGTGCTGATGTTTCACCCGAGGATAAGGATCAGTTTCGCTGGTTGTCGCAGCTAACTGACTTGCTTCAGGAGAGCGATCAGCCAGGCGAGTTTCTGGAGAATGTTCGCCTCGACTTATTTGTTCAGGAAGTTTACGTGTTTACCCGGGATGGGGATATCATGGCATTACCACGCGGAGCTACGCCACTAGATTTTGCCTATGCCATTCACACAAATGTAGGTAATCGTTGCGTTGGGGTACGTATCAATGGGGAATCGGTAGATTTTGACAAATCTTTGCGTAATGGTGATCAGGTGGAGGTGCTTACCGACCCCGAACAAACCCCAAGTCAGACCTGGTTACAGCACGTTCATACCCCTCGAGCCCGCCAATCAATTCGACAATGGTTTCGACGCCAGAAACGTGAGGCCAGTATTCGCCTTGGGGGGCAAATACTGGATGAGGTGATGGGCCGGGCTGCCAAAGATCTGAGTGAAAAAGAACTGAGCCGCCTGCATTGCAAGGATATGAATACATTACGTCAACGGCTAGGTGAGGCTGACATTAATATCGAAAAAGTTTTGAAAGCCACGAATCAGGATGTCTCGCAGCCTCTCATGCTTAAAGGTCTTTCACTTGCGGTAATGCAGGCATCAGATTGTTGTTGTCCGCTTCCGGGAGACCCTATACTCGGCTATCTAAACCGCGGTCAGGGCATGCATATCCATCACCGTGATTGTCCAACCATCCGCAAGGAGAAAAAAAAGCTATTGTTTGAAGTTAAGTGGGAGGGGGAAGAGGATAAATTTTATAGCACGAAAATTATTGTGAGGACAGAAGATCGCCGGGGAATGTTGACTACCGTGTCAGGTTGTATTTCAAGGGCAGGCGCCAATATTGAAGATTTAACGCTCCGTCAACTTGCAGGTTCCATCACAACCTTGCATATTCGGCTGGAAGTTTCCAATCGGATTCACCTGGCCAGGATTCTTCGGGTCTTACATTCGCTTGATGGAGTGGTCAAGGTAAGTAGGGAAATGCCGGGGGGGGATGCTGGTCAATCTAGAACACGAAGCTTTACCGAAATGGTCAGGGCCATTGTTCCGTCACTGACGAGGCATTAAGCGGGGGTAACTTGTGAACACAATACATCCAATTTGTTCCAGTGAGGCACCTGAAGCCGTAGGGGCGTATAGCCAGGCAGTCACCGACGGCCATTATGTTTATCTTTCCGGCCAGATTGGCCTCATGCCGGAATCGGGTAATATGGCCGGAGATGATATTGAAGAGCAGAGCGGCCAGATTATCTCAAACTTGAATGCGGTGTTACATGCGGCAGGGTGTAGCAGGCAAGATATCCTTAAAGTCACCATCTTTCTCGTGGATATGAAAGATTTCCCTGTTGTCAATGCGATCTATGCTGACTGGCTGGGTGAGCACCGTCCGGCAAGGGCAACGGTGGGAGTGGCTGCGCTTCCCCTTGATGCGAAAATTGAGATGGATCTCGTTGCCCGTAAGCCAGTTAGTCCGGGTTATTCATGAATCAGTGTGATGATCGCACAGGATATTCTTTTGTATGAGCCCGAATCATTCTTCACTCATTCTTTTTGACTGCGATGGCACCCTGGTTGATTCACATAATCATATCATAAGAACGGTACAACAGAGCTTTATCCATTGCGGTTTGGAAGAGCCCTGTGCAGATGAAGCACGGGAAGTAATCGGGTTCTCCCTGTTTGCTGCTATCTGTAAACTTCTTCCAGAGTCTGAACAAAAGCGGGCAGAATATGTATGTTCTGTCTACCGGAATCTCTATGTTCAAAATGGGAACAAAGGTTCCGAACCCTTGTATCCTGGGGTAAAAACTACGCTTACAAACCTGATCGTACGCGGGTACAGTCTTGGAATTGTAACTGGCAAGTCCACGAAGGGTCTGATGCGTATTTTTGAACAACATGCTTTTGAAGGGATGTTTTCAGTCTGGCGTTCAGCTGACCAGTGTCCTTCCAAGCCACATCCGGCTATGGTGCTGGAATGCATGCAGGAAACAGATATATCGCCGGATCGTACGGTTGTGGTTGGTGATAGCTGTATGGATATGGAAATGGCTTCTGAAAGCGGCGTTGCCGCCCTGGGAGTATCCTATGGAGCCCAGAAAGCGGAGCGTTTGCTGGCAACAGGGGCGAATGCTGTGGTGGATTGCATGCCCGATTTATTGACATTTTTCCCATCTTTGTCCAATGCGAACCAGGACATGATGATCATGATACGAAAGGAGTAAAGCATGAAATCGGTGGTAAAGTATTCCCTGATTACATTGGTTCTGTTGATTGTAGCGATGTTGGCGCTGCCATTTTTCATAGATGTTAATGAGTACAGGCCAATGATAGTGGAGCAGATTGAAGAAGCGACCGGACGCGATGTGGATATTGGTGAAATTCAGGCATCCGTGTTTCCCTGGGTTGGCATCAGTCTCAGCAATGTGCGTATGGGCAATGCAAAGGGATTCTCAGACAGAGAGTTCGCTAAAGTGGACAGTGTTGATATTCAGATTGCCCTGATGCCCCTGCTGAACAGGGAAGTTATCGTCAAACGATTTATCCTTGATTCGCCACAACTTTTACTGGAACGAGACAGCCAGGGGAAATTTAACTGGGAAGACTTAACTACCCGAAAATCTGCTGCCGTGGAGAGCCCTCCGGTTTCGCCATCAGAACCTGTTGCTGTATCCGATGACAACTTCAAACTGGCCTCGCTGACAGCGGAATCCCTGAATTTACGTGATGCTGAAATCGTCTGGAATGATGCAATGTCGAAAACCAGCCTGAACATCACCGAATTGAATGTAGAAGTAAAAGATGTGCAACTTGAAAGGCCGATAAGCCTGGAAGTCTCTGCCAGAGTCGAAGGTGAGATGATTCGCCTTAACGGCCAGGTAGGTCCGGTTCCTGATTTTGAGAAGCTTGATCCGGCAACATTACCTCTGCAGATGCAGTTGAAATCGGATGCTCTGTCGCTAGCCAGGTTTAAGGCTTATTTTCCGGAAAGTGCTGCAGCATACACAAATGCACACCTGGGTTTAAATATAACCGTTGAACAGCGTTCTGATCAGATGCGTTTGTCAGCGGGTAACATAGCGTTGTCCGGAGCGCAGGAAATTGGTTTAAGCTGGAAGGTGCAAATGCCAAAGGCCAGCAGTATGGACATTACTGAAATGATCGTGAACCTTGATGGTCAGGAATTGCTGAAGGCAAATGGAAATTTACGTGGCATTGGTGGAAAGTTACGCTATCAGCTAAATGTTAGTAGCGCTGACATTAAACGGGAGATGGTTTCTTCCCGTTTGCCGGTTGTTGCGGAGATGTATGCCCAGCATCCGAACCCGTGGAATCAGATTAAACTTCAGATGTCTGCGGCAGGATCACTCGGGCAAGCAGAGTTGAAGAATGTTCAGCTGATGCTCGACGATGAACTGGTGCAGATTTCGGGTGCCATCAAACTCGGAGGCGCGCCCAATCTGCAGTTGCGTGTCGCGGCCAATAGTTTGCATCTGGATCCCTGGCTGCCGACACCGGCAAAAGCGAATGATGTAGCTGCACCGGCTAAGCCGACTGTCCAGCAAACATCTTCACAGAGATCTTCCAGTCAAGAGCCGGATCTGCGTTATTTAAAAGACTGGAAGCTCAGTGCCGAGCTCAAGGTTGACAAGTTTTTCATACGTGGATTGGAACTGGAT
>JBHHTX010000046.1:0-12213 GCA_046753585.1 Mariprofundaceae bacterium | reverse complement strand
AGCTGGCAAAAGCATACTGGAGCCAAACAAGGCAATAAGAATCCCTAAAGTCCAGATCACACCCTGTGCGTGCATGGCTTAGTCCTTATCCCTTGCCATATCCGGCCTAGAAAAATTCCAGATGAACTTCAAACAATCGTTCAATGGCCTGTGTTGACTGACTACTTGCCACCATCAAAACATGATCATGTGGCTTGATGCGTGTCTCACCATTCGGAATGATGATCTCTTCTCCTCGCACCAGTGCAGCAACCACTGTATCTGCCGGAAGTGGCAACTCACTTAAAGGAACATTGATCACATTGCTGGTTTCCAGCGCCTCAGCTTCAATAACTTCCAGACTGCCATCTCCCAGGGATGAAATGCCAAGAACCCGACCTTTCCTGATGTGTCGCAATATAGAGGATACTGTCGTTAAACGGGGAGATACAGTGACATCAAGTCCGATTTGCTGTACCAGATCCGTATAAATATAGCGATTAACCAGTGTGACAATCTGAGGAACCTTATATTTCTTGGCGATGAGGCTGGCTAGAATATTAGACTCATCATCATTGGTCAGGGCCAGCAAAACATCCATCTCATCGATATTTTCTTCCTCAAGCAACTCCCTGTCCAAAGCATCCCCGGAAATAACTACACTCTTGTTCAGATTCTCTGCCAACCACTCGGCTCGCTTTCGATTATGCTCGATAACCTTGAGGTGAATGCCTGTCCGCTCCAGTTCCTGTGCAACGATGTAACCAACATTTCCACCACCAACCATCATAACATGATTGTGCCTTTTCTGACCTTTAAGACCGATACGCTGTAGAAAAGCCAACAGTTGTTTTTTATCAATAGCAACGTAGATATGATCACCAGCCAGCATCATGGATGTACCTTGAGGTATTTTCCATTTACCCCCCCTGCCTATGGCAACAACGTGCATCCTCACATCACCCATGACATCACCGAGTTCAGTCAGATTTAACCCGGCCAGGACACTTTTCGGAGCTACCTTCAAACCCAGCAACTGTACCCTTCCATCGGCGAATTCCTGGGCATCCATGGCTGAAGCCACCTGGATACGCTTCAGAACAGCCATGGCGGCCTCTCGTTCAGGTGAAATGATTCGATCGATGGGGAGGTCATCACGTCCGAATAAAGGATCAGCATTAACATATTCCTGATTGCGAACTCGAGCCATTTTAGTCGGCACCTTAAAAATCGAATGTGCCACCTGGCATGCAATCATATTCACTTCATCATTGATGGTAGCGGCAATCAGTAAATCAGCACTTCCAGCTCCGGCCTGCTCAAGAATACCGGGATGGGCAGCATGTCCCAACACTGTACGAACATCCATTGTATCAGCTACCCGGGTTAGTCGCTCAGGATCGTTATCGACGACGACGACATTATTCCCTTCCGAAGCCAGCCGTTGTGCTATATGAAAGCCAACCTCTCCTGCGCCAAGGATGAGCACATTCATGAAGGCTTCTCCTTCAGCACTGACAATCCGAAACTTTTAATCTTTCGATGCAACTGGCTGCGCTCCATGCCAATATCTTCGGCTGTCCGGCTAATATTCCATTGGTGCTTGTTCAGGTGCTGGATCAGAAAGTTGCGTTCAAACAGCTCCTTGGCAGTGTGAAAGCTCTGAGACTGATCCACTGCAACCGCAAAAGACGCTTTATCCAGGGGCAACATTTTCTCCACATCAACTTCCTGCCCGGATTGAAGAATATGCGTTCGTTCGATGTAATTCCTCAGTTCCCTGACATTGCCCGGCCATGAATACGCCTGCATTTTGGCAGCGGCTTCCTCAGTAAAGCGGACAGGCTCGCCACCGAGTATTTTCGCCTGTTCATCAGCATGAGCCTCCATCAACAGTGGGATATCATCACTCAAATCACGAAGTGGCGGCATATGAATAGTGGCTACATTCAAGCGGTAATAAAAATCCTCTCGCAAACGTCCCTGTTGCATAGCAGCATCCAAATCCTGCGTGCTTGCAGCAATGAGACGTATATCTACCGGTATGAGTTGGGGGCTACCAATCCGCTGGAGTGCACGCTCCTGTAAAACGCGGAGAATCTTTGCCTGCATCAGTTGATCCAGGTCGAAAACCTCGTCAAAAAGCAACGTACCGCCACTGGCTGCCTCAAAACGGCCACGCTGCATGTGAAGGGCTCCTGGAAATGCCCCCTTCTCGTGCCCGAACAACTCGGAATCCATTCTTGATTCGGGAATGCTGGCCGTATTAACTTCCACATAAGGTCCATTCTTCCGCTTTGAGTATCGATGAATCATTTTGGCTGTAACACTTTTTCCTGTTCCGTGTTCTCCGATAATAAGTACGGGGGTTTCGGTATCAGCCAGGCGCTGGATTAGCTGCTTCACACCCATAATCTGTTTGCTTTTTCCAATAAGTTCGTACCGTGTTTTTTGGTCGATGTCCTGCTTGAGCTCAATATTTTCACGTCTGAGTCGACTTTTTTCCACAGCATTACGGGTCAAAATAAGCAGGCGTTCGGAAGACAGAGGCTTTTCAACAAAATCAAATGCCCCCTGGCGAGTTGCCCGAACAGCTGTATCAATCGTGGCATGACCAGACATCATCACCACTGGGGTCTCAGCATTAAGCTGCTTTAAGCGGGAAAGGGTTTCAAGCCCGTCAATGCCCGGCAACCATATATCGAGTAAGACACAGTCGGGAGGCGTATTGCGAAACCGAGCCACCGCCTCCTCGCCCGAAGCAGCACAATCAGTGACATAACCCTCATCCTCGAACAGGCCCTGCAATGACTCCCGTATAGGCTCCTCATCATCAACAATTAATATCCGTGCACTCATGTCTCCTCCATCAGCCGTGGCTGAAAATACAGACGCAGGCAAAACTCTGTGGGTTGGGCAGCTGATAACAACAAAAGTTCACCTCCATGATCCTCAGCAATGCGTTTGGCTATAGACAGCCCCAGGCCTGAACCTTGCTTTTTGGTCGAGAAATAGGGCTCGAACAAATGTTCCTGACTTTCCAGGGAAAACCCTTCCCCCTGATCCAGAACATGAAACTCAACAGACGATTCATGCCCGGAAGCGTACAAAGAAACAGTTGAACCGTCCGTTGTAGCAGCTACGGCATTATCAAGAAGATTAATCAGAATTTGCTTAATCTGATCGGGGTCACACAGGCAAAATAGCGGTTTGGATAACATTTTCACTTCCACTCTTTCATATGAAGCGTACAAATGCTTCATATCGCCCAATATTTCTTCTATTGCCGTTTCACGAAGACGCGGTTTCGGCAGGTGCGCCATGGTAGAAAAATCATTGATAAGCCGTTGTAAGCGTTCGACCTGCCCAACAATAGTTATCGTACAAGTATCAAACACATCCGGTGTATCTACCTGTTTACGGAAACGTCTTTGCAAGCGTTCGGCTGCCAATTTTATTGGGGTAAGAGGGTTCTTGATCTCATGGGCGAGCCGACTCGCAACTTCAGCCCAGGCCCTACTTTTTTGGGCCTCAGCAAGACTGCTGACGTCATCCAGTACAACAAGGAAACCGGACATTCCAGCCTGCTCATCCAGACCTAACCGGGCACCGCGGATTAAAACGTGGAAACTTTGCTTGTCTATGGTTAATTCCAACTCTCGTTGTAAATGCCCTTCCGGCTGTACACATAATTCATCGACAAATTCACCGACCGGGTCCAGCTGGCCGTGACATAAGGGGCTCACCAGTTCCCCTGCCAGCCAGCCTTTAGGGAGAGCAAGTAATTTCCTCAGTGATTCATTGAATAGGGTGATTTTTCCTTGTGCATCAAGTAGCAAAACACCGGTCTGTAAATTGACCAGCAAAGTTTCCAGGATATGCTGGCGATCCTGACTGCTCTGCAACGCCTGTTTTTGCCTTTGCTGTGATTCTTCCAGGGCGTGATAGTTTTCCTTCAGGCGCTGGGCCATGCGATTGAATGATTTAACCAGGGAGCCCAGCTCGTCCTCACTGCCTACGGGAACAGTCACATCCAGATCACCATCTGTTATCCGTTGCAGCGCCTGGGCTAAACCACCTATAGGACTCGTGAGTTTACGTGCAAACAGAAGCGCTATCCAGCCGGAAATAAGCACGACAAGAAGCGTGACAATGAGCATAATATCTGTAAACAAAGCCTTGATGGATTGACGGTTTCGCTCTAACTGTCGATAAGTGCTGTAATCAGACTCAATAGAACGTGCACTCTGGACTACACCGGTTGGGATCACGAATTCAGCCCGCAAGATACCAATCACACCCCGTTTCCCTCTCAGTGCCGCGTATCCAATGGCCTTTTCCCTGCCTCCCTCCTTAACCAGTTCCGTGACAACACGTCCAAGCGATACTGCCAGTGTTGCATGTTGCCCCAGCGCTTCTGCCCGTAAAATGCTGAGGCCACTTTCGTCTACTCCTGTCAGTAACCTCCGGTTAATATCGTAGACTTGCAGACGTTGCCAACCCTCCTGCTGCAATATTTTATTCAGGCGATCGCTAAGTCGGGAGTAGTTTGCCGGGGCAAGCATGGCCTGATATAGTACCGGATCATTCATATAATTTGATAATCCCAATTCCAGATCTGTTTCTACCCGCGCATAAAACCCTCGAGCCAAGTCCAGAGCGCGATCAAGCAGGGTATCTACGCGTGTGTCAAACCATACATCAAGCCCCCGATCAACCATTTGACTTGATGTAAATTGCAACACAAGAGATGGGACAAGTAGCATGCCTACAAGAGCGATGACCAGCTTGCTGCGCAGGCTCGAACCTGGCCGACGCTCACGCCTCTCTCTGATTAAACGAACTCCGTGGTGCAAAGCTACCGATGCCAACAGAATAATAAGGGCTATATTCACCCACTCCAGCAAGGCTCTTCCACCTGAACTGGCCGTTGCTTCCGGCCAGAGAAGGATTGCCACAATGAACATAAAAACACCAAAGGCAATCGGCAAGAAACGGATCAGATCCGTATTCTTCATGGATTTGTAAAGTCCAGGTTATACTTAGTCTTTTCGTATCCCCACCATCGGCTAAACCAGCCTTCCTCAACAAAGCCCAGGTGCTCTTCCAGGGTAAATCTCAGCCGGTACTGCTGCCCTTTTTCCAATAAGCTCCTGTCTATAACCGGAAATCTCTCAAGTTGAGTAAGAAAGGAAATGGCATCCTGAAGGCTATCAACAAATCGTGAAATACCGCTGGTTCGGTCAATAAGATGCCATTTTCGTGAAACGAGATCAGGTACAACACTGTGACTGACGGTAACGCCACCAACTCCTTTATTAAGCCAATACTCCCGTATGCCGTAAACATCAATATTCCAGACAAGGGTCACTTCAGTCCCCTCATTCAAAACCTGGGCGATATGCTCGGCGTTACCAGTATAGCTTGCATTGCAATAGATGAGGTCTTCATCAAACGTAATGCTCAGGTCAGCGCCCGCGGCGAAAACAGCATTGCCAATGAACGGCTGCAGAAAAATTACAACCGTGAACGAAAACAACATGCGCCAAACCAGCGTATGGTTAAATCCTGTCTTTCCCATCGCTGCGGAGTCTAGCAGCCCGCTGAATAGAGGGCGATGTCAAAAAAATGCAAGCCCTTGCGGCCAGGCTGTACTACTCATTCCCTTCCTGACCTTTAAAGGTTAATGTCAATCCATGTCGCCAACACCTTTCAGGCCGATGAGGGATTCCTTGATTCGCTATCGCTATACTGTGCGGAAGGATGACATGAACCAGTATGGCTTCATGCATGGCGGCAGACTTTTGACCATTTCAGATGAAACCGGGTTTCTTGCGGCCCACAAGCATACCGGAACAGACTGTCTCACAGTGGCTGTTCACCATGTACGCTTTTACCGTCCGTTGCAACAAAAAGAGACTCTTCTTTTCGAGGCTCAGGTAGGCCTGACCGGCAATACCAGCCTGTGGGTTCCTGTCAGGGTACTCACTCAGGATCATCGGCAACCAGCCATGGAGGCAGTCATTGTATTTGTTGCTGTAAACGAAAGCAGATGCCCGCAAAAGGTTTCAGGGGTCGTTGCTGAATCAACTGCAGAGCAGCAACTGCAATCCCGTGTGCGAGCACTCTTTGAACAGGTGAGGAAGAAGACCGGCAGCAATAACCTTCCCGAAATCTGCCGGTGAAATTCAGGTGCGATGATGCTGGCGTAGCCTTACCTCTTCGCCTCGCTACTTTTAATATTCAAGTGGGTATTGGCTCCAGAAAACCAAGACATTTTATAACACATGGCTGGCGATACATCATGCCACATGGCCAATCTCTGCCAAACCTGGATCGAATCGCAACCGTTCTCGCCACCTATGACATTGTCGCCATTCAGGAAGCCGATGCAGGATCTTTTCGAACCCGGTACGTCAATCAGGCTGAATACATTGCCGAGAAAGCAGGGTTTCCTGTCTGGCACAGTCATATCACCGGGAAGACTGGTCGGATTGCCCGCCATACCAACAGTTTGCTAACGCGTATCCCGCTAACAGCTATTCAACATCATCGTCTGCCCGCCTCAAGGCATGGCCGAGGCCTTCTTGAAGCCCGGATTCATATCAATGGAAAAAAGGTTAGCATCTTTATCACCCACCTTTCGCTGCCCCGACGCAACCGGGAGCAGCAGATCCGGTACCTGACTGAAAAAATCAATCAGTACGATTCGGTGATCCTTATGGGGGACCTGAATTGCGAGCAAGGGTCAAGAGAATTTATGCAACTCCTGCGTCATACTCAATTGCAAAGCAACCCCTCTTCCCCGGCATCCTTTCCCAGCTGGAGTCCCATGCGTAATCTGGATCATATACTGGTCAGCAAAGGCTTATCTCTGGAGGAATTGCAAGCACTGCCCCATGTTTTATCCGATCACCTACCTGTATCTGCCTTGCTCAAAACCAATGTTAGAGACCCCTCGTAACAGTTGAGTGATCAACCAGCATCAAGACAGGCAACACCACAATGCGAGCGACATTCTGGCCTCAACCCTGATCTGAACTCAGGCAACCCATAATCGTGCGTTGCGGAACATTCTGAGCCATGGCCCATCCTCTCCCCATTCCTTCGGATGCCAGGAATACTGCACGGTACGAAACAGACGTTCGGGATGCGGCATCATGATAGTGAAACGACCATTCGGCGTGCTCAAGCCCGTAATTCCTTCAGGCGAGCCATTGGGATTGAAAGGATAACGTTCGCTAACTCCACCCTTGTTATCCACATACCGCATAGCTGTGACAGCAGCTTGCTGTTGGCCAACATTTCGAAACTCTGCCCTGCCTTCGCCATGCGCCACGATGACAGGCAGACGGGAGCCGGCCATGCTGCTTAAAAAAACAGACGGAGAATCTATAATTTCCACCATAGCAAGGCGTGATTCGAACTGTTCACTTCTGTTGCGCACAAATTCAGGCCAACAGTCAGCTCCCGGAATCAGTTCGGAAATACCGCTCATCATCTGACAACCGTTGCAGACACCCAGAGCAAAGCTGTCATTGCTCCGGAAAAATGCTTCGAATTGATCACGGGCTCTGGCGTTGAAAAGGATGGACTTTGCCCAACCTCCCCCTGCGCCAAGCACATCGCCAAAGGAAAAGCCGCCGCATGCTGCTAACCCCTTAAAATCTTCAAGGGTTCTTCTGCCTTCGATCACATCCGACATAGTGACATCCACTGCTTCAAAACCGGCACGATCAAAAGCTGCAGCCATCTCGACCTGACCATTGATTCCCTGCTCTCTTAGTATAGCAATCCTCGGCCTGGCCGAGCCTGTAAACGGGGATGAAACATCTTCAGCCGGATCAAAATTCAAATGTACATGTAGGCCGGGATCATCCGTATCAAGAAGATTATCAAAGGCCTCTCTGGCGCAGTCCGGATGATCCCGTAATTCCTGCATTCTGAAACTTGTTTCCGACCAGGCCCGCTGAAACTTGCTTCTGGGCCCCGACAAAACCGGTCCGTCCCGGGAGATGAAAACAATTCGGTCTTCATCATTTAACTCACCTATGACATGCGAAACCGATCCAAGTCCTTTCTCAGCCAGATATGAAAGCACCTTCCGGCGCTGGCTGCGTCTGATCTGAATAACTGCTCCCAGCTCCTCGGCAAACAAAGCAGCAAGAGGAATATCTCCAAGGGTATCCAGATGAATATTCACTCCACAGTGAGCGGCAAAGGCCATTTCGCAACAAGTGGCAAAAAGCCCGCCATCCGAACGATCATGGTAGGCAAGCAGCAACCCCTGGCCGTTTAACTCCTGGATTGCTGCAAAAAATAATATAAAAAGGTCAACATCATCAAGGTCCGGCGGCACATCTCCGGTAACATTATAAACCTGGGCAAGGGCTGAACAACCCAGACGATTCTTCCCCCGGCCAGGATCAATCAGGATCAGATCGGTTTCTCCGGCATCGATAACAAGTTCGGGAGTCAGAGTTTGGCGCACATCATGAACCGGAGCAAAGGCTGTCATAATCAAAGAAAGCGGAGATGTAAGCTCTTTTTGCTTGCCATCCTCCTGCCAGCGGCTCTGCATGGAGAGTGAATCCTTGCCCACAGGAATGGAAACACCCAAAGCAGGGCATAGATCTTCGGCCACTGCCTTAACAGTATCAAACAATCGGGCCTCTTCCCCTTCGCAGCCGGCAGCAGCCATCCAATTGGCTGAAAGTTTGATGCTGGACATGGAGCAGACAGATGCTGCGGCAATATTGGTCAGAGCCTCACCCAAAGCCAGCCTCCCTGAGGCGGGAGCATCCAGCAGAGCTACAGGCGAGCGCTCACCCATAGCCATGGTCTCACCCTTGAAACCTTGATAATCCAGTACTGTAACGCCTACATCCGACACCGGAACCTGCCAGGGGCCTACCATCTGATCACCTGCCACCAACCCTGAAACTGAACGATCACCTATAGTAATAAGGAAACTCTTGTCTGCTACCGCTGGAAGACCGAGCACTCTGAATGCAGCTTCTTCAATGTCGATATCATCCGGACAAAAAGGAATCGTGACAGCGGGCAGGCGCCGTGCCTGCCGCTGCATCTTCGGTGGTTTGCCAAGCAGAACAGAGAGCGGCATATCCACAGGACTGTTTCCAAAATACTGATCATTTATTCTCAATACGCCGTCTTCTGTTGCCTCGCCCAGCACAACGTAAGGACAGCGTTCACGTTTGCACATGGCATCAAAGCCCTCAAGATCATCCGGTAAAATTGCCAGGACATAACGTTCCTGAGCCTCATTACACCAGATTTCCAGCGGAGGCATACCGGGTTCCAGATTTTCTATATTTCTAAGCTCGAGGTTCCCACCCCGCCCGGCATCATTGATCAGTTCCGGCACGGCATTGGAAAGCCCGCCCGCACCCACATCGTGAATGAAGCGGATTGGATTATCTTCTCCCATCTGCCAGCAGCGATCCAGAACCTCCTGACAACGGCGTTCCATCTCCGGGTTATCACGCTGCACCGAATCAAAATCGAGTTCGGCCACATTGCTGCCGCTGGCCATAGAAGAAGCTGCTCCACCGCCCAGGCCAATACGCATGGCCGGGCCACCGATCTGAATGATGAGACTCCCGATCGGCACATCCCGCTTGTGTACATCGGCATCGGAAATATTGCCCAGACCACCGGCAATCATGATCGGCTTGTGGTAACCCCACAGCTGACCATTCACTTCCTGTTCAAAACTGCGGAAGTAGCCACATATATTCGGTCGCCCGAATTCATTGTTAAAGCCGGCGGCCCCGATTGGGCCTTGCAACATAATATCGAGGGCAGAAACAATACGATCCGGTTTGCCGTATTCATTCTCCCAGGGCCGAACCCATCCCGGTATTTTCAAACCAGATACGGAAAACCCGCACAAACCTGCTTTCGGCCTGGCACCACAACCGGTAGCTCCTTCATCACGAATTTCGCCACCCGAACCGGTAGCGGCCCCGGCATACGGTGATATAGCTGTGGGATGGTTGTGTGTTTCCACCTTGATAACGATATGCGACAAACCGGCATGCTCCCGGTAAGAGCTGTCCGGGCCTGGAAAAAAACGCTGTGATGGAAACCCTTCCAGAATGGCGGCATTATCCTTGTAAGCAATCAACGTTCCTGCCGGCTGTGCTGCATGTGAAATGCGGATCATATCAAACAGGGAGCGCTGCTGTTTTATACCGTCAATTGTCCACCCGGCATTGAAGATCTTGTGTCGGCAGTGCTCCGAATTCGCCTGGGCAAACATCATCAGTTCTACATCGGTAGGATTACGACCCAGCTCTGTAAAACTCTTTAGCAGATACTCCATTTCACCCTTCGAAAGAGCCAGGCCCAGGGCTCGGTCTGCCTTGCCCAGAGCCTCAACCCCACCTCTGAGCAAATCTATATGTTGTAGCGGAGAAGGTTGCTGATGGGAAAAAAGCTGATCGACTGCATCAAAATCCATCAGCACACTTTCAGTCATCCGATCATGCAAAAGACTGGCGACTACGAATTCATCCCGGGCAGACAAAGGCCTGTCACTGATGACATCAAAGGCAAGCCCGCGTTCCAGCCGATTTATACTTGTCAGGCTACAACAATGGGCAATATCAGTAGCCTTGGAAGACCATGGGGAAATAGTGCCAAGGCGGGGAACAATCAAAAAAAGCTTACCGCAAATGGTCATATCCGAGGAAGTCCCGTAATCAAAAAGCAGCTGCAGATTTGAAAACTCATCAGACGAAAGTTCTCTGTCCGACTCGGAAAAATGCACAAAATGGGCCTGCAAATCATCAATATAGGGGATATATCGCTGCAAGCGGGATAGTAATTTGATCCGCCGGAAATCGGATAAGGCAAGCGGCCCGGGCCAATGTAAAATGTTGAGACTCATGCGCCAACCCTACATCAGCAAGCCTTCAAACCAACCAAAATGAAGTCATAAAAAAACCCGCCACACAAGCAGGTTTTTCATTTGATAAGACTGAACCAGTACAGGCTCACAAAGATTTCTAGGCTGAAACGCCCTTAACACGAGCAACTATTCTCGACACCCGCCTAGAAGCCTGACGTTTATGAATAACTCCTCTCTGACCAGCACGATCAATAAGTGAAATCGCTTTATCCAACTCTTCTCTGGCCTGCTTGCCATCTCCAGCCGCTATAGCCGTATCCACACGTTTTACCGCAGATCGCATGGCACTCTTTTGATCCCGGTTGCGCGCACGGCGCACCTCTGATTGACGGGCTCTTTTTATTGCCGATGGGTGATTAGCCACTAAAATCTCCTTAAAACCATTTGAAATAATATCATTTATTCGAACCGGGGCGTGAAGCATAGGGTCGAGGCTCAAACTGTCAAGGCGCAAGGATACGATGAACAAAAACGTAATTTGGATTTTATATTAACACGCCCTAGTCTTCACCCATCATGAATAGTTCGGAGTACGTCTGTCAAAGTTGTGGCGCGGAACATCGCAAATGGCTGGGGCAGTGTCCTGATTGCGGTGACTGGAACAGTATCAGTGAACAACAACTGGAATCGCCCGGAAAAGTGTCCAGGAAAGCAAAGGCTATCCAAACCACTCCTATTACCGATGTCGATGCTGAAATCAATATCCGTTACAGCACAAAAATACCGGAACTGGACAGGGTTTTCGGAGGAGGTCTGGTACGTGGCTCTGCCGTACTGATCGGTGGTGACCCCGGGATCGGAAAATCAACACTTCTCCTTCAGGCCGCATCAAAACTTGCTGAGCAGGGAGCAATTCTCTATTTCACCGGTGAGGAATCGGCACAACAGGTTAAACACCGTGGTAACCGTATTCACGCCACACATGCGGCCTTACATATTGCAACGAGCGCCAACCTGGAAGCAATTGTGGCTACTATCAGGAAACACAGGCCCACAACGGTTATCATTGACTCCATTCAAACGATGTTCACAGATCGCCTTTCCTCGGCTCCGGGTACCGTATCCCAGGTACGTGATTGCGCTGCTGCTCTGATTCAGGAAACCAAACAGCATGGGTATGCACTGTTGCTGGCCGGACACGTGACCAAACAGGGAACTCTGGCCGGCCCGCGTGTCCTTGAACACATGGTTGATACGGTACTTTATTTTGAGGGTGATAGCGGCCATCAGCACAGGATTCTGCGGGCGGTAAAAAACCGTTTTGGCCCGGCAGGCGAAATCGGCGTCTTTGAAATGAG
>JBHHTX010000045.1:0-12310 GCA_046753585.1 Mariprofundaceae bacterium | reverse complement strand
TTGGCCGATATCTATCCCTTAGCCACGAAATTTCGTATCACAGGTGGCCTCTATTACAACGGCAATAAATTAGACATGAACGCGCAGCAAGCAGGTTTTGTTGTTATTGGTGGGAATGCATATCTAAACCCCAATATCACCACTACAGTGGATTTTAATCAGGTCGCTCCATATGTGGGTATTGGCTGGGGTGATGCTATATCCAGTGGTAGCCCGATTGGTTTTAATATTGAACTGGGGGCGTTGTATCAGGGAACTCCCAATACCTCCATAGTTGCGCCCGGTGTTGCTCCGGCAGATATTGCGGTGGAGAAACAACGGCTGGATGATGCCTTGAACTGGTTTACCTGGTATCCTGTTATTGCGGTGGGTGTTAACTGGAGATTTTAGCCCTGCCTGGCAAGGGTTCATGATAGAAAAAAGCCCGTATTCGTGACAGTGCGGAGATTGGCCTGTACTATTTCCCGTAGATAAATCACATTGCGAGAGTGGCGGAACTGGTAGACGCGCAGGATTTAGGATCCTGTACCCTTGGTGTGGGGGTTCGACTCCCCCCTCTCGCACCATGAGCGAACGCTGTCATTCATTTTATGGAGAGGTTGCATGATTCACACAGAAGTAAAGGTCCTTGGGGCTCATGAACACGCAGTGCATGTACGTGTGCCGCAGGAGGATTTTGACCAAGTCTATTCTCTTCAGCTGGACAAATTGTTAAGCCAGGTGAAGCTGCCGGGGTTCCGTCCCGGAAAAACGCCCAGGCATGTAATCAAGCAGCGTTTTTCAGGGAAGTTACACGAAGATACCGTCTCTGAACTTGTTCAGAACCATTACACCACGGCCATCGAAGAGAGCGCCCTTTCGCCTGCAATCCAGCCGGAATTGGTGATGCCGGACGAGCAACCCGAGTCCGGTTTTGAATTTATTTTGAAGGTCGTGACCTGGCCGGAAGTAAACCTGGAAAAAATTGACAAACTTTCACTCAAGCGGACAACTGTTCAGGTAAATGATAAAGATGTGCAAGACATGATCGAAAGGGTTATTGAAACAAAGACCCGCTATGAGGCGGATGATTCCCGCCAGGCTGAGATCGGTGATCAGTTGCGTATTGATTTCATCGGTTTTCTGGATGATGAACCATTTGAAGGTGGAAAGGGGGAAGATGCTGAATTGGTGTTGGGTCAGGGGCAGTTTATTCCCGACTTTGAACAGGGTCTGACTGGTGCGAAATCAGGTGATGATTGCACGCTCGAAGTTCAATTTCCGGAGTCCTATCATCACAAACCTTTAGCCGGCATGCAAGCTCGCTTCGAGGTACAGGTGAAGAATGTAGCCAGGCCAATAAAGGCTGAAAACGAGAAGGAACTTGCTTCAATGCTGGGCTTTGATGATGCCACTGCAATGCGTGCCGATATTCGATCCCGCCTTGAAAAGGAAGCCGAGCATGCAGCGTTTGAGTCCGACAGGAACGGTGCATTTGATGCGTTGATAGAAGCCCATCCATTGAAGCTGCCAGAAGCTCTTGTTTTGGAGGAGATGCAAACATCCATCAAGAGAATGGTCAAATCCGCCCATGATCAGGGCCAGGAACCTGATCCCGGCATGTTCAGAGATGAACAGTTCCAGTCCGAGGTTCGCCGGCGTTCGGAGAGGAGCCTTAAGCTGTCCCTTCTTGTCGGTGCATTGCGGGAAAAACATGATTTTGAGGTAAGTGATCAAGAGGAAAGTGAGGAGATTGATCGTATGGCCGGGGAATACCCGGACGATCAGAGAGATCAATTCAAAGCATGGGTTCGTGGGCAGAAAGACCAGATCAGCGCACTTCGTGACCGGCTACTTGAGAAAAAAAGTGTGGATTTCATCTTTTCTCAGGCCAAAGTAAAGAAAGTGAGCATGGGCCTTGGCGAGTGGCAGGCCAAACAGAGCGAAGCCAGGGAGTCTGTATGAATTTAGTACCCATTGTTGTCGAACATACATCAAGGGGAGAACGCTCCTACGATATCTATTCACGGCTACTGAAGGAACGAATTATCTTTCTGGTCGGAACGATAGATGACACGGTTGCCAATACAGTTATTGCCCAGATGCTTTTCTTGGAGTCGGAGGCTCCGGACAAGGACATTTTCCTGTATATCAATTCTCCCGGTGGAATTGTCACATCAGGGCTGGCGATTTTTGATACCATGCAATACATCCGAAGTGATGTAGCTACGCTTTGTCTGGGTCAGGCAGCTAGCATGGGAGCACATTTACTTGCAGCAGGCACGGCAGACAAGCGCTTTGCCTTGCCAAATGCACGCATCATGATTCATCAGCCGCTGGGAGGATTTCAGGGGCAGGCAAGCGATATCGAGATACATGCGCGCGAAATTATCAAGCTGAAAGATCGCATGAATGGGATGCTGGCCGAGCATACAGGCCAGCCTATTGAGAAAATAAACGAGGATGTTGAACGCGACTTTTTCTTGACGTCGGAAGAGGCCATGGATTACGGTCTGATTGATCGGGTGCTGACAAAGCGGTCAGAGGTTGCTGCTTTGAGTGGTTCCAGCAGTGGAGGTAAGGATGGCGACGAAGAATAAAGGCAATGACAGTACCCTGTATTGCTCGTTCTGTGGCAAATCCCAGCATGATGTCAAAAAGCTAATTGCGGGACCGACCGTCTTTATCTGTGATGAGTGCATCGAACTCTGTAATGAAATTATTCAGGAAGAGCTTGGTGATGAAAAGGGTCCTGTCGACCGTAAAGAGGGGAATCCGCGCCCGGCCGAGATAAAGGCATTTCTCGATGATTATGTCATCGGGCAGGAGAAGCCCAAGCGTGTTCTTTCGGTGGCGGTATATAACCATTACAAACGCATTGACCATAATAAAGCATCGGATGTGGAAATCGCCAAGAGTAACGTCCTCCTTCTTGGCCCTACCGGATGTGGTAAAACCTTGCTGGCACAGACACTGGCGCGTGTTTTTGATGTACCATTTACGATGGCTGACGCGACAACTCTGACTGAAGCCGGTTACGTGGGAGAGGATGTCGAAAATATTATTCTGAAGTTGTTGCAGGCCTCCGATTACGATGTTGAGAAGGCCCAGCGTGGTATTGTCTACATTGATGAAGTCGATAAACTGTCAAAAAAATCTGATAGTCCTTCGATTACTCGTGATGTATCTGGTGAAGGTGTTCAACAGGCATTGTTGAAACTCATCGAGGGCACTATAGCATCAGTGCCCCCTCAGGGTGGCCGTAAGCATCCACAACAGGAGTTTCTACAGGTCGATACAACCAATATCCTGTTTATTCTTGGCGGCGCTTTTTCAGGACTTGAGAAGATCATCGAGGCAAAAAGCAAGCAGAGAAGTATTGGTTTTGGTGCCAGGGTACAGACAGAGAGGGAACGTAATATCGGCGAACTTCTTCGCCAGGTTGAACCCGAAGACCTGATCCGTTATGGGCTTATCCCAGAGCTTGTTGGCCGGATGCCGGTGATAGCTGCCCTGGATGAACTTGAAAAGGACGCTTTGCTTAAGATACTTACCGAGCCGAAGAATGCGCTAGTGAAGCAATATAAAGCAATGCTTCAGTATGAGGGTGTTGAGCTTGAGTTTGCAGAGGATGCCCTTGCAGCAGTTGCTGATAAGGCTATCGAACGCAAAACAGGTGCCCGCGGTCTACGCGCCATCCTGGAGTCTACCATGCTGGATGTGATGTATGACATTCCTTCCCTGGGCAATGTGAAAAGATGCCTTGTCAAGGCTGAAACGGTGCGCGGCGAATCCAAGCCCATGCTGCTTTTTGAGGGTGATGATGCCCTGGCTGAAGCTGGCTCCTGACCTTTTTCACCATGAGAAATAGCTATGCTGCTTTGTTTCTCCGCGACATTGTGAAAAAAGAAACTACTGAAAAAATATATTAACATTGCGTCATAAAAACTGCCCGAATTGAGAGAATAATGGATCAAGCTGATAATAAACAGGATATGTTGCCAATACTGCCGCTTCGAGACATCGTTGTGTTTCCTCATATGATTGTGCCCCTGTTCGTCGGGCGGGAAAAGTCTGTGAAAGCACTTGATGAAGTGATGCAATCCGGCAGGCAGATTGTTCTCTTAACACAAAGGGATTCCGCCTGTGATGATCCAACACAGGATGATCTTTACTCCATCGGGACAATTGGTAACGTCCTGCAGCTTTTGAAGCTACCGGATGGCACTATTAAGGTGTTGGTGGAAGGTTGTGCCCGTTTGCAGACCACGGAGATTCAGCAGCTAAATGACTGCCTCTGGGCGGATTATAAGATACTGCCTGAGGAGGCTGAGAGTCAGCGGGAAATCGCCGCGGTGGCCAAAAACGTGTTGAAGCAGTTTGATGCCTACGTCAAACTGAATCGAAAGATACCACAGGAAGTACTGGCAGCTGTTGGTTCCGTAGAAGATATGAGCAAGCTTGCTGATACCATTGCCTCACACCTGGATCTGAAGATTGAGAACAAACAGAGATTGCTTGGTGTTCCAGGGGTTATTGGGCGCCTTGAACAATTATACGGTCTGATGGAAGAAGAAATGGAGTTGCTCCAGGTCGAAAAGAGAATTCGCGGGCGTGTAAAAAAACAGATGGAAAAAAGTCAGCGTGAGTACTATCTGGGCGAACAGATGAAGGCAATTCAGAAGGAATTGGGGGAAGAGGAGGAACTAACAGAGCTGGAAGAGCTTGAGGCAACGGTCGAAGCCGCCGGTATGTCGGCTGAAGCATTTGCCAAAGCCGAATCCGAACTTAAGAAGTTGAAAAAGATGCCGCCAATGAGTTCTGAAGCTACGGTTGTCCGGAATTACATTGACTGGCTGGTTTCAATTCCGTGGAAAAAAAGGACAAGGGTGCGTCGCGATCTGGCTGCTGCGGCCGAGGTTTTGGATGCTGACCATTTCGGCCTGGAAAAGGTTAAGGAACGGATCGTTGAATACCTGGCAGTACTTCACCTGGTTCGGAAGATGAAAGGCCCGATCCTTTGTTTTGTTGGCCCCCCGGGCGTGGGCAAAACATCCTTGGGAAAATCGATTGCCAAGGCTACCAATCGCAAGTTTATACGCATGAGTTTGGGGGGGGTTAGGGACGAGGCTGAAATCCGTGGGCATCGGCGTACTTATATTGGCTCTCTTCCCGGAAAGGTTATTCAATCAATGAAAAAAGCAGGTGCGAAGAATCCGTTATTCCTGCTTGATGAAATTGACAAGATGGGAGCGGATTTTCGTGGAGATCCTTCGTCAGCCTTGTTGGAGGTGCTCGATCCTGAACAAAACCATGCCTTTAACGATCATTACCTTGAGGTCGATTACGATTTATCGGAAGTTATGTTTATCACCACAGCAAATTCTTTGAATATACCTTCGGCTTTACTTGATCGCATGGAGGTGATTCGTATCCATGGTTATACTGAGGATGAAAAGCTTGTGATTGCCAGGCGGCATTTGTTGCCGGAAAAATTCCTGTCACATGGATTGACTGACAAGAAGCTTAAAATCGGTAAGCCGGCTATCCTGGATATTATCCGTTATTACACTCGAGAGGCCGGGGTCAGAAACCTGGATCGTGAGTTGGCCAAGATTTGTCGGAAAGCGGCTAAGGAAGTCGTGCTATCTGGCAAGAAAAACAAGCTTGTGTCTGTACAGGCCAGGGATCTGGAGCACTATCTCGGCGTTCGGCCCTATCGTTTCGGTCTGACTGAAAAAGAAAACAAGGTAGGCGTGGTAACCGGCCTGGCCTGGACGGAGGTTGGTGGTGAATTGCTGCAAATTGAGACTGCAATTATGCCCGGAAAGGGCAAGCTGACTATTACCGGACAGATTGGACAGGTAATGCAGGAATCGGTGCAGGCAGCTCTGACCTATGTTCGATCGCGAGCAGATTTATTAGGTCTGAAACAGGACTTTCATCAAAAGATCGACCTTCATGTGCATGTTCCTGAAGGTTCTATCCCCAAGGACGGGCCTTCTGCCGGTTTGGCAATGGCTACTTCGATTACATCGGCCTTGACCGGCATAGCCGTGAAACGTGATGTTTGTATGACTGGAGAAATTACGCTTCGTGGCAAAGCTTTACCCATTGGCGGGCTGAAGGAGAAACTTCTTGCTGCTCGCCGTGGTGGTCTGGCAGCGGTGCTCATCCCTGAGGAAAATGCCAAGGATTTGAAAGAGATCCCAGATAATGTTATCAAAGGACTTCAAATTCATACGATGTCTGATATGGATGATGTGCTTGAGCATGCTCTACACCAGGTTCCTGCCGGGCTACGGGCTACGCCGGGAGTCGTTTCTCAGGTGATTGCCAATATTCGCTGTAACGAGGATGGCATAAGGGCTCATTAGCAAAAAAACCGGTTGACATAGTATGGGGTAAAACGCTTATATTCCGGCATCCTAATAACCTAGCAAGGGAGGAAGTAATTGAATAAATCTGAATTAGTAGATCACGTAGCCGAAACTGCCGGCTTGACGAAGGCCGATGCTGCAAGTGCAGTCGAAGCAGTTGTTGGTGGTATAACGGCTACTCTGGGAAATGGTGGTAGCGTTAGTCTGGTAGGCTTTGGCACCTTTTCGGTAAGTCAGCGCGCAGCACGTACAGCTCGCAACCCGCGTACCGGTGAGACTATCAACGTTGGTCCATCACAGGCACCGAAGTTCAAAGCTGGCAAGGCACTGAAGGACGCTGTAAAAAATTAATTTCTGATTGGGTGGGTTGGGTTAACAGCCCTAAGGGCGAATAGCTCAGCTGGGAGAGCAACGGCTTTACACGCCGTAGGTCACAGGTTCGATCCCTGTTTCGCCCACCATATGGAGTGGTAGTTCAGTTGGTTAGAATGCCGGCCTGTCACGCCGGAGGTCGCGGGTTCGAGTCCCGTCCGCTCCGCCATTTCAGCTTGATTTAACAGGAACACTATTTAATCTGTTCTTAACGCGGAGATTGCACCAATGGATAACACACTCAGTAGAATCTCGAAGGAAGGTGATCATGGCAGTGCCATGATGCCGATTATTCAGGGGGTTGGGCGGGCTGCCGTTGAAATTGCCGCCCTGCTTCGAGGTGCAGTTTTTCGTGGCGCTCTGGGCGTGGCGGGTTCTGAAAATGTTCAGGGTGAGCAACAGCAGAAACTTGACCTTTTATCAGATGATATTTTTTTCGATGAAATGCGTTCTACCGGTTATGTTTGCGCTGTCGGTTCCGAAGAACAGGAGGAGCTGCTTGTGGTTGAGGAGTATACCTCAGCCGACTGGCTGGTTCTGGTGGATCCTCTGGACGGGTCTTCCAACCTGGATGTTGACGGCCCGGTGGGAACTATCTTTTCGATTGTCAGGCGCAAAACTCCCAATGCTGAAAGGCCGGATGTTTCCGATACACTGCAAAGCGGTCGGGAAGTTATTGCAGCAGGTTATGTGTTGTATGGACCGGCTACTATGCTGGTATGTTCGGTCGGAGAAGGCGTCAACGGCTATACCTTTAACCCGAACAATGCGCGTTTTGAACTGAGTCATCCGGACATTACCCTCCCCGACAGTGGAGGTTATTATTCTGTTAATGAAGCCAATTCCACGCATTGGCTGCACGGCATGGCTGACCGGCTTGTTACGGCCAGACATGTTGAAAAACTTGGAATGCGTTATGTTGGCGCTATGGTAGCCGATATGCATCGTACACTGCTGAAGGGCGGAATCTTTCTCTATCCCGCCGATGCTAAAAATGAGAATGGCAAACTTAGACTATTATATGAGGCCATTCCTATGGGGTTCCTGGTAGAGCAGGCTGGCGGTAAGGCACATACGGGGCATATTTCGGTGCTGGATGTTGAGCCTGAAGGGTTGCATCAGCGCATACCTGTATACCTGGGCTCAGAAGCGGCAGTCAATCATTTTATTGTTTAGTCCGGTATGGTGCCGGCCCAATCCGAGTTTCTAAAGTATTATTTACAAACAATTGGAGTGAAAACTCCTATGCCTCCTTTACCGGAGACAGATGGTGTTATCATGTCACCAGCATCTCCTGATCTTGATCAACTTTCCCATCAGTCAGCAAGCTGTACGGCCTGTGCGCTAGCCGAAGGCAGAACTCAGGTTGTCTTTGGTGTTGGTGATCCGGCAGCAAAAATTGTTTTTATCGGAGAGGCTCCTGGCAGGGAGGAAGATCTCAGGGGCGAACCTTTTGTCGGCAAGGCGGGGAAGTTGCTGGATCGTATCCTGGTAGCACTTGGTCTTGATCGTTCCGGTATTTACATTATGAACGTTGTCAAATGCCGACCTCCTGAGAACCGTGATCCAAAACCGGATGAGGTTCAGGCCTGTTCAACATGGTTCGATGCCCAGTTGAAGGCAATATCTCCCAGGGTTATCTGTTTGCTGGGAAAGGTAGCGGCCCAGCATGTTCTGAAAACAAACGCTTCGCTCGCTTCTCTGCGTGGAACATGGCACGACTACAAAGGAGTGCCTGTCTGGATCACCTACCATCCGGCTTATCTGCTTCGGTCACCTGGTCAGAAACGACGTGTTTGGGAAGATTTGTCTATTTTGATGCGACGATATCGGGAGTTAAGCCAAGACTAGCTTATGTAGACGGACCCTTTGGATTCTGTGTCCACTAAGTTCCAATATTTCTACGTGTAACTTGCCTATCTGTACACACAGCCTGCCTTGTGGTTGCTCACCAAGCAGATCGACCAGAAATCCACCGATTGTGGTAGCGCCATCCTCCGGTAAATCAGTCTCCATGCTTTGATTGATATCGTGCAGTCTGCAGGTTCCTGCGGCGACAAGGGAACCATCCGGTTGTGGCCACATTTCTTCTGCCTGGGGCAGGTCAGATTCATCCGTGATTTCACCCACAATTTCTTCAATGATATCTTCAAGCGTAACCAAGCCCTCGATATCTCCATATTCATCGACCACGATAGCCATGTGTTGACGCCGGGTCTGGAAATCAAATAACTGGGCCAGGGCATTCTTGCTGGCTGGAATGTAAGGTGGATTTTGCCAGATCATGGCGTTGGCTAATAAGGTTTTCCCGTCCCTGAACCGGATGAGATCGCGCAGGTGTACAATGCCAATGAGCTTGTCGTTGCCGCCGCTAAATACGGGATAACGGGAATGAGGTTGCCTCACAGCTTCTCGCAGGCATTCTCCAACACTTTTATCGGCATCCAGCGTTGCCATGCTGTATTTTGGTGTCATCAGGGCCTTCACGGGCACCTCATGCAGGCTTAAGCTGTTGGCAAGCATCTGTTCTCGTGCTGCGTCCAGATGTCCTGTTTCAGCGCTCATATCAATGATCGTGGCTAATTCTTTGTGACTCATGCCGGAAGACTTTTCCCCGTCAATTTTTAACAGGCGTTGCGTAACATGAATAATGCCCATCAATATGGTAATGAGAGGTGCCAGTAATCGCATGATCCATTGCATCGGAGTTGACACATTGCTGGCAATTTTTTCTGCATGCGCTATGGCTATAGTCTTCGGAAGAACCTCGGAGAACACTAAAATGACAACAGTCATCGCAATGGTTGCGTAGATAACGCCAACCTCACCGAATGTCTCGACGAGTAAAGCTGCGGCCAGACTGGAGGCGGCGATATTAACAAAATTATTGCCGAGTAAAATTGCCGCAAGCAGCTGCTCTGGTTTCTCCAACATTTTTTCGGCCCGCCTGGCGCCATCGTTGCCTTTCTCGGAAAGCAGCCTCAGACGAACACGGCGAGCCCGTGTCAATGCGGTTTCCGAGCCTGAAAAGAAGGCAGAGAACAGCAAGAGAAAAAAAAGAACACCTACAGCAGCAGGCCAGCCGATATCACTCATATTAAGGACTGAATAAACCTGACACCAAAGTAGGAAACAAGAAGGAGTCCATAGGCGATCAGAACCATGATACTGATTCGTTTACGATGCCAGCCGCCGCGACTGCTCGTCATATGCAGCCACAGCAACAAGCTCCAGGCGAACAGAGATAACAAAACCTTGTGATTGAGGATGGAGAACCTCGCCGTTGTTTCCCATTGCCAGCTCAGGCCCAGGGCAATTCCTGTGCCCAGCATCCATACCACCCAGCGTACCTGAGCGGCCATATGTGTACCGATCTCGTGTAATGAAGGTAAATGTTGTGTTAACAGGCTGATACGTTTCTGCTTCAGGGCGCGATCTAAAAGCAGGTACATCAGGGCATGCGCTGCTGCCAGGGTAAGGAGCGCATAAGACAGAAGCGAGATCAGCAGGTGTCCGCTTTCCAGCGCCGATCTGGTGTGAATCAATGTTTGGGATGCATCAGGAAGCCATGGCAGCAGCAACAGGGGAACCGAAGTTAGGGGCAGGATGATGAGGCCTAATCCGCGAATGCCGTGGCGCATCAGCCCTGTCAGATAGATAAGAAGGATAAGAAGCATGCCGACAGCCACAGCTGAACCAAGCCGAAAACGAATGCCTTCTGGCGTAATCGGTTCCATGCTCAACAAGGCATAGGCGGTTACAATGATGGCAATCGAAAGCAGGGCAATAAGGCTACGCTCGGAAAAGCGAGGGTTACGCCATACGCTTTCCCAGACCATATAAGCCGATATTAAAACCAGCAATCCTGCGATGGGAAACAGATATGTGGAAATCATGTTTGTTTGAATGAACTCCTGGAAAATATTGATGCCAATTTCCGGCTCAGTGTAGCGTTGTACCGAATGGCAATGCTACCAGCAATAGCGCTGAGAAACACGTAAGCTACCATCATATTGTAAAACTCCTTACCCCATACCTGGGATGTTGCCAGAGCCGCAACAACCAGTGTGAACTCTCCTCTCGGTGTCAACATCAGTCCCAGACGAAAACAGGATTCCCGTTTCAGACCCTGGGATTTGGCACCAAGATAGCCACTAAAGATTTTTGCAGAGCTGGTAACAAGCATGAGCGGAATAATTATCGGGAGATAGGCAAGGATGAGTTGCCAATCGCTGCCAGCACCAATCGCAGCAAAAAAACCGACAGCAAGGAGCTCCCGATGTGGCATCAACATGGCCTCAATATGTTTTTTACTGTCGCTATCAGCAACAATCATTCCTGCCAGCAGTGCACCGACCGCTGCTGACACACCTGAAGTTTCTCCAATGCCGGCAATCAGGCACAACAGAGCAAGGCTGGCAAGCAGGGTCAGATCGTTTGCAGGTTGACTAAGCCAGCGTGTCAGGATTCCCCTTCGCGCCAGAAGAATCACCAGCATCAGGAGCATAAAGCCAATGGCCAGAGTCAGAGCCTCACCTCCCACAAATTGTAGCGGTCCGGCCTGCAGAACGAGCACGCAAAGGGGCAATAGCAGGGCCATCATCAGGTCTTCAACGACCAGAATGCCAAGGCAAAGGTCTGTTTCAGGGAGTGTAAGAAGTTTATTGTCCATCAACCCCTTGGCCACGACAGCAGAGGAAGAGGCATATACAGCTAAAGCAAAGATAGCAGCTTCGAGCAGGCCCATATTGAGCAATAAGGCGGCAGCAAAGGCCAAAATAATATTGATCAGGGCATCCCACAGAGATGGTATGGTTAGATTTTTCAGACGTTTGCCCAGGCCTGATGGCGAAAAGCCCAGGCCAACAAAAAAAAGGATCAGCATGGCACCAAGCGTGGTAGTGATATGTAGAAATATCTGGGGAATATCGAACCATGCTCCCAGCAGTACGCCCCCCAGAAGATATCCCGGGATGGTCGATATGCGCAGACGTATACCCAGACTTCCGCTTATAGCCAACAAGCCGAATCCAGCTGCCAGCCCAAGTAACCATGGGCCGGCATCGTGTATATCAGTCATTTGTCCGAATGCGCAAAACAAGGCTTTGGCGATCTTCATCAGGCCCAAGGATGTACAGGATATCTCCGGTCTGAATCCGATGGTTAACAGCAGGAATCAATTGTTTGCCACTTACAGGGTTTACAGCTACAACAAAGGCATTGTCGGAGGAGATTGTTGCAGCATCTTTTTCAAGGCATGGAGAACCTGAGGGTACAACGGCACACTCAATATCTGGCCCGTGATGATGGACATTTGTTTTTTCCGTTGAAGGGAAGGCAGTACCGAGAGCCGTGGCTTCATCCTGACTCAGGCTTATTGCTGCACTTGGCAGATCGGCTCCGAGCGGAGTCAGATAAATTTCATATTCACCGCTGCTATAGGCAATGATTGAAACGCGCTCTCCTTTTTCTGTCTGGAGCCATATTTTCCGGCCTATGCCGGGTAGAGGTGCTTCATTGATATTTTTCATGCGCTTCAGCCTAGTACTTTGACACAAATTGGAAAGTTGTATCAAAAT
>JBHHTX010000044.1:0-12325 GCA_046753585.1 Mariprofundaceae bacterium | reverse complement strand
TGGGTTCAGCGGGCTGGCGCTGACATGGTCAGGCAAGCAGAAGGGGCCGATCCGGCCGCTGTGGCTTTTGATGCAGTACAGCGCGGGCAGGCCAGAGCCTACGATGTTGTCATTGTTGATACAGCAGGGAGGGTACAGACAGATAAGGGCCTGATGGATGAACTGGCCAAGGTGCGTCGGGTTATCGGCAAGGCATTGGCGGGAAGTCCGCATGAGGTTTGGCAAGTGGTGGATGCAAGTACAGGTCAGAACGCCGTGGTTCAGGTGGAACGTTTCAGGGAAGTCGCCGGAACCACCGGCTTGATCGTGACCAAACTTGATGGCTCTGCTAAGGGTGGCATCGTCTTGCAGCTTGCCGACAAATTCGGGCTTCCCATCCGTTATGTGGGTATGGGTGAATCTATGGATGACTTGCTTGATTTTGACAGCGAGGCCTTTGTTCAGGGTTTGTTGCCGTGTAACCCTTCAGTTCAACACTGATTTTCCCAATGTCCGTGTCAAAAAATGCTCACTTACAGCAGTAAGTTCAGCTGTTTTTTCTTGTCCTCAGAAAAATCAGCGGCAACCAGAATAGCTATACGCTTTTATTAGCAGAGATGTTACCGAAAGGCTAAATCAGGGATAAGGCGATACTGTCAGCTATAGTCAGGCCTGAGTCGGTCAGGGACAGTGCATCTCTTGACAAGTGGAGATGACCGCTATTTAGCCAGGGTTGCAATTGCTGTGAGAACAGACTCCAGACATCAGCATCAAATCGTGAGGAAAATGCGTCCCTTCTGATGCCATGACGACGACGAAGGCCAAGCCAGACAGCCTCTGCAGCTGCCCTGGATTTTGCCAGAATCTCTTCACTGCCTACAAATTGATTTGACTGGCTGGCCTGTATATAGGCATCGGGCCGTTTGATATTGGTATAACGATGGACGTCGCCATCTGTTTTATCCCATTTACCGCTTGCCCCTGGACCAATGCCGATATAATCATCATATAACCAGTAGGCATCATTATGCCGGCAACGAAAGCCTGCGCGGCAAAAACTGGATATTTCATAAGCCTCGTAGGCTGTATCCTCAAGTCTTTTTCGGGTGGAGAAAAGGAAATCCAGGCTTTGTTCATCATTTGGCAGCTTAAGAGGTACTTTATTGTGTCTTGCCGCTAACAGGGTATGCGGCTCGATGGTCAACTGGTAGCAGGAGAAGTGTTCCGGCTTCAGATCGATAGCAGTTTTCAGACTATCAAGCCATGTTTCCAGGTTCTGACCTGGCAGGCCATAGATTAAATCCAGGCTGATGTTTTTGAAACCGGCCAGGCGCGCCGTCTGAAAGGCCCGTTTTATATCTTTGGCGGAATGAATACGCTCAAGCCAGGCCAGTTCATCATCCCGGAAGCTTTGTGCCCCGATAGAAAGTCGGTTTACTCCAGCTTCCCGGTAGGCGGTAAGCCGTTCACTGTCAGCAACGCCGGGATTGGCTTCCAGGCTTATCTCAATGTTGTCTGCTATAGAAAAATATTTATCAGTCTCCTCCATGATTTTTCTGATCAGCGAAGCAGGTGCCAGCGAAGGCGTTCCTCCCCCAAAGTAAATACTGTTTAACTGGCGATCCTTAAACCGGGGCTGACTGGCCCGGTAAGCGATATCTGATCGCACAGCTTTGAGGTAGTCGTCCCAGGGCGGCCGGGGTTGGGCGTGTGAATTAAAATCACAGTAGGCACATTTATGTAAACAGTAGGGGATGTGAACATAAAGATGCAGTGGCGATTTCATACGCCGAGACCCTTCAGAGCAGTACAATCTCGTATTGATCAGGTGCCAGGTCAGGGCTGCTGTTCAGGCCGATTTTCTTGTTTACAAAAAGTTCCAGTCGGCCAACATTTTCGCTTTCCTCATCGACAAGCAGATCAATGATATCCGGGTGGGCGACAACCATCAGTTTATTGCATGGGTAGGCGCGGGATTCGGCCATCACTTCACGAAAAATCTGATAGCAAATTGTGATCAGGCTTTTTGTTCGACCGATGCCAAAGCAGTGAGAACAATCCCTGAGCAAGGTACGGCCCAGTGAATCACGGGTGCGTTTGCGGGTCATTTCCACGAGACCGAGCTCCGACATCCTGATAACATTTGTCTTGGCCTTGTCCCTGTCCAGGGCGACCTCAAGCATTTCCATGAGACGTGACTTGTGTTCCTCTTCCTGTATATCAATAAAATCGATGACGATAATGCCCCCCAGATTGCGTAACCTGAGCTGATGTGCGATTTCCTGAATAGCTTCCAGATTGGTTTTGAATCCGGTTTCCTCAAGATTTCGGGAGCCGACAAATGAACCCGAGTTGACATCAATGGCAATCAAGGCCTCGGTCTGTTCGATGACAATAGATCCACCTGACTTTAAGGGAATACACCGTTTCAGAGCACGATTTATTTCATCTTCAACACCATACACATCGAAAATCGGACGTTCCCCCGGGTAATAATAAAGGCGCTTGACGATCTCAGGCATAAAACGCCGGGCAAATTTTTTCATGCGATCATAGGCTTCGCGTGAATCGATATGAATTTTAGCCACCTCGTCATCGACGTAATCCCGCATGACGCGCAGATACAGGTTGAGATCCATATGCGCCATGGAACCTGGTGCGGCGTGTTGTAAACGTTTGTCGATATCTTTCCATAACTTTAAAAGAAATTTCAGATCCTGTTCCAGTTCGAACAGGTGACGACCCTCGGCCGCTGTGCGAATAATCAGGCCGCCTGTTTCGGGAAGTAGCGCCTGACCGGTTTCCAGCAGCCGTTCACGTTCAGCAGTGTCCTCAATGCGGCGTGCGATACCTACGTGCCGCAAGTTTGGCAGGTAAACCAGATAACGACCGGCCAGACTGGTTAGTGTGGTAAGTCTTGGTCCTTTGGAGGCGATGGGCTCCTTGGAGACCTGAACAATGATCTCCTGGCCTTCTTCGAGCATACTGGCGATAGGCGGGATGCTGGAGGTGGTTTGCACCGGCTCTTCTTTTTTTTCTGCTGATTCAGGGTCGTCACTTTCCTGCGCGGGCTCGACATAACCGTTAACATCACCTTCGGGAATGGCGATATCGCCTGCATATAAAAAACCGGCCCTGGACAGGCCAATATCGATAAAGGCGGCCTGAATGCCGGGTAAAACGCGTTGCACGCGGCCCTTGTAGATATTGCCCTTGATTCCGCGCCCACGTTCACGTTCGATATATAACTCTTCCGCCAAACCATTTTCTACCCTGGCTATACGGGTTTCATAAGGTGAGGCATTGACCAGAAGTTCTACGCTCATGTTTATTCCTCTGAAGCAGTAGCTTCTAAAAGCAACTGAAATGTTTGCTGCACAGCCAGGCTGGCAGCCTGAAGTAGCTGTAGCCGGCAAGGTGAGCGGGAAGCGAGCAATATTCGCATATCGCTTATGGTAGCGTTATAAGGAAGCCATGAACAAGCTCGGCCTCACTTGGCTTGCTGCGAACCTGCTTTAGCCTTGCACGCAGGCGAGAGAAATGAACAATGTCTTAATCCTCAATGAGACCTTGACGAGCGTCAGCGTCACCGTACGATGCCCTACCGTGAAAAATACAGAGAAATCAGATAGCCCGCTTGTTCGTGCCCATGCCGTTTGTCAGACGGAGATGCAGGAAGTGAATGCCTGCATCCGGCAGCATTTAAGTTCGGATGTGAGCATGGTTCCCGCCGTTGGCCACTATATAATAGAAAGTGGAGGCAAACGTCTGCGGCCACTTTTGAGTATTTTGTCTGCCCGTCTGTTTGGCTATACGGGCAAACGTCATATTCCGCTGGGTGTGGTTGTGGAGTTCCTGCACACGGCTTCATTATTGCATGATGATGTTGTGGATGAGGCCGCCCTGCGCCGGGGATATCCTTCCGCTAATGGAGTCTGGGGCAACCAGGCCAGCGTGCTGGTAGGTGATTTTCTTTTCTCTCGCTCCTTTCAGATGATGGTGCAGGATGGCTGTATGGGTGTGCTGGAGTTGTTCGCCAGGGCGGCCAATACACTGGCTGAAGGCGAATTGCTGCAATTATCCCGCACCTTTCACCTTGGTATCAGTGAAGCCGAATATATGGAAGTGATCGAACGCAAGACGGCAGTGTTATTTGCGGCTGCTGCTGAAATCGGTGCCAGGGTCAGCGGGCGTGACGAATGGATTAATAATATGAGCGGCTACGGCAGGGGGTTGGGGCTGGCCTTCCAGCTTGCTGATGATGCCCTCGACTATGTTTCCGAGGCCGATGCTGTAGGCAAGCCGGTGGGCCATGATCTGGAACAGGGCCGGATGACCCTGCCTCTGATTTATGCCATGAGCAGGGATGCCGGGCTGGCCGAGCGGGTTAAACAGATTGGCGATCGCCGTGGCTATGCGGAAGGTGAGTTCCAGTGGTTACGTCAAAGGGTTCAGGATCTGGGTGGTGTGGACTATTGTCTGGACAGGGCCGCAGCCTGTGCCGAAGAGGCAAAAAACCTTTTACCTGAAGGTGAGGATGCCTCCGTGCGACAGCTTATGGCCGACCTGGCCGATTTCGCCGGTCAACGGGTGTACTGAAATTCGGGCAATTTCAAGGGTGCCTTCTGGCCCCCTCCGATAATGCAGGGTAGTATTCATGCCAGTTTTGCGCGGTTTGCTTTTGTGGTCAGTATTCGGGGTGTAGCTCAGCCTGGTAGAGCACCGTCTTCGGGAGGCGGGGGCCGGAGGTTCAAGTCCTCTCACCCCGACCATAATTGTTGATAGAAATTTGGAGTAGGTTTCGGGGATGAAGGCAAAGAAAAAAGCTGCTAAAACACTTCAAGAAGCAGATCCACAATTTACGAAGGGCCGGTCAAATCCTGTAAAGAATCAGTCCTGGCCCGTTTGGGCGCTGGCCCTTGTACCGCTTCTGGCCTTGCCGTTTATGCTCAATGTCAGAATGATGACGATGGCTCTTCCCAATGAACAACCGAAATGGGCAATTCTTATCATGGCAGCTTTTCTTCTCGCCTTTGCCCTGGCAGCTCGTTTATGGCCGCAAAACAGGCTTGATCACGTTCGCTTTTCCTGGCCAGGCGTTTTTCTGGCTGTGTTCTTCGTGTTGTTGGCAATTGGAATTGGTATCGGCCCGAACTGGGTGGAAGGTGTCATCCGCTTTTCATTCTGGCTAAGCGCTTTGGCAATATGGTTATCGGTTGTTGTTGCAGTACGCACCTGGCCTGGCTTTATCAACTGGCTGGTATGGGCAACCGGCATCTCAGGATTTATCTTTTCCCTGCATTACTGGTGGGATTACTTTATCGAATACGGTTTGCCCGGTTACAAGGTCAGTGTGCTGTTCTCTCCCATCGGTCATGTCAATTTTACCAGCGATGTGCTAATTATACTGTTTCCTGCATTGTTATGGGTCCTTTTTACGCGTAAGGAAGCTGCCCTTCGTATGCTGGTCTGGTTTTCAGCCGCGACCTGTGGCGTTATTCTGCTCGTCGCATCGAGTCGGGGAGCCTTGTTTGGATTGATTGCAGGATCACTGCTTATGCTGGCGGTGATTATCAAACATCGATCAAATATTACATGGCGTGGTAACACTATGGCATGGGTTCTGCTGGCCAGCGTGTTGTTTGGCGCTGTCACAGTGCATCAGACTCTTCCTTATCATTTCCGTGAACTGACCAGGGTCAGTGCCAGCTTTCAGGGAGAAGCCACCGGGGAAGCCAGAATACCTGAGCAGCTTGGTCCGAGCATGGCGCAGCCGCCCCTGGCCCGGCTTTGGTTGACTGTTTTTCCCCTGCTGGGAGATCGTACGCCAATGTATGCCTCGGTGTCAGCCATGATTGCGGACAGTCCCTGGCTTGGCCATGGCAGCGGGAATTTCCCCTATATCTATCCGAAATATAGCAATGCCTTTCCGGATTTTCGTGACCCCATGAGTACAGAGGTGAGTTATATCACCAATCCGCACAATGTTTTTTTACAAATAAGCGCCCAGAATGGTTTGCCGGCTGCTATGATCTTCATGGGTTTGCTGGCCCTGTTCCTGTGGAGGCTTGTTGTATCCGTCTGGCACAGATGGGATGGTTTGACAGCGGTTGGTCTTGCGGCCGTAGCCGCAGTGGTCTTTGATGCCATGTTCAATCATGTATTTTTCAATCCGGCCAGTATGTTTGTTTTCGCCCTGTTCGGAGGCCTGTGGTGGGGGCGATTGCCGTCAGGTTCCGGCCTGATTTCCCTGACTCCGCCAAAATGGTTTTTTACAGCTCCTCTCGTGCTGGCCTTGCTGCTTGCCATATGGCCGGCACGCTGGCTGGTCTCCGACTGGTATGCAGCCAGGGCACAGCTGGCCGAACCCTCTCCTGCCATTATGGAGCCGAATTATCGGCTGGCAGCCAAATTTAATCCCTACAACTTCCGGGCTGTGTATGGCCTGGCCAAGGTCGGCTTTCTGCAAAAGGATTACGATACCGTGATTGAACATCTGGAATGGATGAAACACATCTACCCATACAATGCCGCAGCTTTGAACATGCTGGGTGTAGCCTATATGCTGAAAGGCCGCTTTCCGGAGGCTGAGCAGGCTCTGTTTGCATCACTTCAGGTTCTGCCTGACTATGACAAAGCTCAGGAGAATGTACGGCGTCTGCAATCGTGGGCAACTGCCCCGGCTGGCGACAGGCATTAGTAGCTGTGCTAATATGACACATATCTAACCTGGGCGGTTGACATAAAAGCGTGCTGCAACAGTATTCGTTACAAATTCCACCCCGGAACGTGGTTCGGTACTGGCTGCTTATCTGGCCTTGTATTCGATGCATGATTGCGGAGCGGGATCTTTGATAAGCCTTTTGGCTTGACATATAGCTTGATGGCAAACTAGATTTCGCTTTCAGCTAGACCAATCCGGGATTCCGGATTAATTTTGGAGAGAGGAGAATACAATAATATGAAAAAAATTACCTTATCAGTTGCTTTTGGACTGCTTCTGGGTTTTGCAGGTTCTTTCACTGCGAAGGCCGATGCTGTTCTTGTTCCTGAGTTCAAGACAGACGCAGGCTGGGTAACACTGGTCACTGTTGTGGATACCTATGCTACAACCGGCGGTATCCACTGGATGTATCGCTGGGACGACCCCTTGACCCCTGTCAATGAGTGTGGCCATACCGATGCTACCGGTGCCACCACACCGAATGATATGGGCACAACCAATGTTGGTATCCCGCCTGTCGGTTTTGGTAACACACCAGCTATCTTTGGTGATACCACCACAACCGCTCTGACGATTGGACCCGGCTTCAAGGGCCTGATCACCCTGTACAACTTCGTTGGTACCTACAATCAGATTACCGGTGCTGGCACTGGAGGCTCAGGTGGTGAGAATTCACTGCAGGCCTGGGTACATGAGATCAACTTCGCTACCGGTGAGGTACAGGCCATTCGCGCTCCGAATGATCCGCTTGGCGTCACCGAGGGTAACCTGGATGACATGGCTTATGGCGCATTGCCTGCCACGTCTGCCACGCAGGTCATGCTGGATCGGCCCAAGGCTGTCTGGTTGCCGACTGCTATCGTGACAACATCATGGGAAGTGATTGTCCCAACAGTAGACACCTCCTTCGATGTACCACCTGCAAATAGTGCAACCCTGACGTTGGGCGGAGCAGCTGGTGCTCCTGTCGTCTATGATATCAACGAGAACCCGCTGTCCGGTGTTGTTCCGGTAACTGTCGACTGCTTTGGCAAGGTTACACTGGCTGATTTCCTGACGCCGCTGAACCTGTCATTGGTCGCCGGTGGTGGCTGGGCATACATGAACATCAATGCTCCGCATCAGACTAACCGTGGTATCCTGGTCTACAAGGAAGAGACTGCTATGATTGGTGCTGCCGCTGTAACCATTAAGACAAGCGCAAACCGCGTCGACTTCTAAATCAAGCAATTCGTCGCTGAAAGAGAGGCAGGGCAACCTGCCTCTCTTTTTTTATGTAATATTCATCTTTCATGTGCATAATGCCGCTCATTCGGGGGTCGGCTTGTTGCCGCCATCGTTAACCAATACAGAATAAAATGTACTCAGAGGTGAGGATGAAAAACATACAAATCATGATTGGATATATCTTCATGATGGCATTGATGATGCCCATGATGGCGGTAGCCGATGTCGTTACCAAAAAAAATGTAGCGCACTCCACGCAGGACGATTCACCACGCGCATTAAATCATATCGGGCAGACATACTTCGTTTATTATGATGAGCAAAACAATCTGCTCATGAGTGATCAAAATGCTAAAAAAATCCATGTCATTGCCAAAAAGGATGATGGCGAGAAGAAGTCTTACAATGGCGCCTTCAGCATGGAAGGGAATATGTATTTCATCTGGCGGCCGAAGTTGACAAGCGCTTCTTCGGATGGCGGCAGGGCCGGGGATAAACACCTGATGTTCCGCGCCTCTTATGATGGAGGCAAGACAATTAGCAAGCCGGTTCGACTGGATAGCGGTATGGGAGCCTTTCATCCACAGCCACTTGTTTCGGATGGCGACAAGCACTTGTATCTGGCCTGGCTGGATGAACGTGATGGAGGCGCCAGTTACGGTGTGTTTCTGAATTATTCAGAAGATCAGGGAAAAAGCTGGTTAAAACATGATATCAGAATGACAGGCAAGGGTGTCCAGGCCCTGGATCCGTTTATCGTTGTAGATGGTAAACAGGTCTGGCTGGGCTGGACTGAGGTTAATCAGAAGACACATAATATGATTTTGAAAATGAGAATCTCAACAGATGGGGGAAAGAACTGGAGCAGGGAAAAAATCATACCGTCACCAAAGGGGCAGATCACCGGCCCCAGGCTGGTCAAGATAAATGAAGCATTACTGCTGGGCTACTATATGCATGGCTCGGGCATTCTCATATCAAGGTCAATGGATAACGGCAAAACATGGGGAACGCCTGCCGTTCTGCCCGGAACCAAACAAAAAGGCAGTAACGGTTTCAAATTCGCAAGCGATGCCAAGGAAAATGTGTGTCTGGCCTGGTCAGGGCCAGCCAGTCTGGGGAAAACCATGAAGTCGGATATTTATGCCAGTTGCTCCCATGATGCAGGCCAGAGCTGGGACTTGCTTCGTCGGCTGGATACCAATACACCACACTTCACCCATTCGCTGGTGTCTGATATTGCTATGGATACCCATGGTAATGTTGCCGTTGCCTGGCAGGACTCACGTCATATCCGACCGCATATCTATATAAATTATTCTCTCGATGCTGGCAAAAACTGGCTAGAACGAGATATTTCTATCCACTCCAAAGGTCGCAGCTTTGCTGTGAACCCGTCATTGTCCAGCCTCGGAGGGGGTGAGTTTGCGCTTGTTTGGGAGAATAAGAAAACAGATTCTCGTGTGGGGGAACATGTCCTCTCATATACACATGTGAAGTTGGGGAAATGCCTGCAACTGCGTGCAGGAGAATCAGGTGAAATATGCCCGCAGCAGCAGCTGAGCGAAAAGGATTTAGCCAGTCGCAAGAAAAGGCTGAAGGAGCGGGAACTGGAATTCTGGAATCACTATGTCAACAGGGATTTTGGCAAGGCTTTCAGGATGTTTGACCCCTTTGTTCGCCAGAGTATTTCAGAGCAATCATTCATAGATAAAATAGGCAAGTTTATTTATCTGAAGGCCGAACTTACGGATGAGGAAGCTATGATTACTGAAAACCACGGCAAGGTGGGTATTACGGTTACCGTTGAGGCGCCGGATGTTGGCGTTGCCCTTGGCAAAAAACTGGCCCTGGAACGACAGGAGAAAACATTTGATGAAGCATGGATCTGGATTGATGGCGACTGGTTTAAGGTCTATGAGCTGTCAAATGGCAGTTTTTTGCCCCTGTAGCCCCTGCCTGCTTCCTGCAACTGTGATTGAAAAAAAGGCGATACGAACGATTTATAAAAACTGAACGGGGGCGTAATAACGCCCCCGTTTCTTATTTTTCTTCAAACCTCCCCTTTCTATAGCTACTCATCAGCGGCGCTGTCTTCGGTCGGGTAGGCTTTCCGATGCTCCGCCCTCTGTCTGCCCACTTCCACGTATTCCTGTTCCCTCTGTATACGTTCGGCATAGCTCAGGCCTTCCGGATCCCTGCCTGTAAAAGCTCCACTGGCGGGGGCGCCTCTCTCGATCTGGAGGTTGGTCAGTTCATTCTGGGCCATGGGGTCCAGCGAGACTTCTTCGACCTTTTCAACCTGAGTGGCAGCATGCTCGGACAACTCGGCGGGGACAGGAATTACTGCTGCCGGTGCGGGTATATCCGCCACGGCATTGCCGGTATTTTCCTGCTCCGCCACTTCCAGTTCCGAGAAGCCGGACAGGGTGTATAGTGCCCTTGCCGTTACGACGACGGCAACAGCGATTAAACCAATAATCAGCCATTTCTTCATGCAGCATTCTCCTTTAGCAATTTCTAGTCAAAATGTAACAATTCAGTACAATTGCTGACTATATTTTAAGTGCTTATCAGGACGGTTAAGCTTTCCTGACGCTTTTTTCATTTAACGTATCCCCGAGCTGCCAAAACCGCCGCTGCCACGTTCTGTTTTCTCCAGTGAATCTGCTTCGTGCCAGGTGATATGCGAGACCGGCGCTATGATCATCTGGGCAATACGTTCCCCGCGCTCAATCGGAAACGGGTTAGCACCATGGTTGATAAGGATCACGCAGATCTCACCGCGATAATCGGCATCAATGGTGCCGGGTGAATTGAGTACGGTTATGCCATGTTTCAGGGCCAGGCCGGAACGCGGCCTGATCTGGGCTTCAAATCCGGCCGGCAGGGCAATGGCAAAACCGGTAGGTATAAGTGCCTGTTCGCCAGCTTCGATCATGATGGTGTCCTCAACCGCAGCGCGCAAATCCATGCCGGCGGCCTGATCACTGGCATAATGCGGCATCTCGAGCCCTTCGGCATGGATCAGCCGTTGTATCCGGACTGTCTGTGATTGATCTGATTTCATCATGGCAAACATTCCACCAGATCAATGAGGTGTTCGGCAAGCCGGTATTTCGGCATTTGCTCAAGTTTTGTTACATCATCCCTGCTGAGCCACCAGCCTGCACCTGTATCGCGACCCATATTGGCTGCATCGTTGGCAAAAACTGCATCCACACCCTTTTGTTGCAGTTTGATGCCGGCATTTGCTACATGGTTGCTGCATTCAAGGGCAAAGGCGATAACTTTTTTTGGTCGTTGCTGCATATTAGCCACTGCAGCTACAACATCGACATTGGCGACAAGCTTGACCATACATCCATTCTGGGCATCCTCACGCTTTAGCTTACCTTTTTCAGTTGCAGAAAAATGGAAATCGGTGACGCCGGCAGTAGCCACAAACACATCTGCCCCTATAGCCAGTCCGGTGCATGTTTCCAGCATATCAGCGGCAGAATGAACCTTATGTATCTGCACTCCCAGAGGTGCAGCAGGCGTGCCGGGGCCGGCCACCAGATCGACTTTGGCTCCTCTTGCTGCGGCTGCCAGGGCGATTTGAAAGCCAAATTTGCCACTGGCAGCATTGGTCAGATAGCGCACAGCATCCCAGTGTTCAATCGTCGGGCCGGCATTGATCAGCCATCGTTGTCGGCTGAGTTCATTCGCATGGATGGCATGGTAAATGGCCTCCGCCAGGGTTTCGGGTTCACTCAACCGGCCCGGTCCTTCCTCACCGCAGGCCAGCTTACCCTCTTCCGGGCCGATAACCATAAGACCACGATCCTGAAGTATGTGTACGTTTCTCCGGCAGGCAGGGGATTCCCACATCACAGCGTTCATCGCCGGGGCAAGAATCACCGGTCCGTTTCTGGCCTGAAACAAGGTGGTCAGCAGATCATCGGCAATGCCATACGCCAGTTTGGTAATCAGATCAGCCGTGGCCGGAGCAATCAGCAATACATCGGCCCAGCGGGCCAGCCTGATATGGCCCATTTCCCGCTCGGATGTTAAATCAAACAGTTCGGTATGAACCTCCTCGCCACTCAGGGCCTCAAAGGTGAGAGGAGATACAAATTTCTGTGCCGATGCGGACATAATCAGGCGAACCCTTGCTCCCTGCTTCTTCAGCAGTCGAACGAGTTCGGCAATACGGTAAACGGCAATGCCGCCACCGACACCGATCAGGATATTTTTGTCTGTAAACATCTCGTTGTATCTGTGCTTATCCCTGTATGTTTTTCAGGGTGGCAAGCACTTCTTCCACATGACCCTTCACCTTCACCTTGCGCCAGATACAGGCAATACGTCCGGCAGGGTCAATCAGGAATGTTGAACGTTCGATCCCGCGCA
>JBHHTX010000043.1:0-12567 GCA_046753585.1 Mariprofundaceae bacterium | reverse complement strand
GTATTTATTCTGACGCCAGTCGTCTTTGCTGTTGGTAGCACCAAAAGCCGTCACATATTTCGGCCTGCCATCGACCATGGCCATGCCATTCAGATGACAACGATCTTCAGGGGCCAGCTCGGTGATAAACGGCGGCTGCCAGACGGGTTCAAAACTGTGACCTCCATTGATACGACAGAGGCAGGAAAACAGTGTATTGACACCAATCAGGTCATCGCCCTGCCAGCCAATGTCGTGCATGTGTACCGTTCCCGAGTAGTAATGCCGATGTGGCATGAACATCGTATCGTAGACGCCGGGCTGCCTTGGATAACTGGGGCCAAGCCTCGGGTCGTGGGCCAGCACAAAAGTATCGTGCATGCAGGCGACGGCCAGTTTGTTGTCCTTGAGAGCCAGCCCCATCGGCTGTTCCAGATTACGCGGCAATAATTTAATGTTCTCGCCATCGGAGGATATGAACATCAGCTTGCCGGCCTGATAGGTGGAAATCACCAGCGAAGCGTTCAGTTGATCCAGTACCTCGGGAAATTCGGGCGAGGTGGTATAGGCAAACGGGGGAAGCTTGCTGGGATCGGTTCCAGGGACGTCTGCTGTCATCAGGCAACTCCCCAGCTGGCAAGCGAGGCACGGGCGCTGCCCTTGCTAATATCCGGAATAATGCATAGCTCCAGTGCTGTTACGCCATTCAGATCGACGCAGTAATCCTCCAGTTCACGGCTTGAATCCGGGGAGCTGAAGTTATATTGCTGGCGTGCAATATCGTGGAAAGTATAACTGTCGGCAGACCAGCGCAGTACAAATTCCTGGGTACGTTCCTGATCATCTTCATGAAATTCCAGGCGGACAAGTTTGATTTGCTGCGGTGCATCGAAGAGCAGGCGAAGCGTTTGTTCTCCGGCTTCTGTCGCCCGCCAGCAGGAGTCGGAGCCTGGAATCAAGGCCGCCTCAATCGGGTATGCCTCATCTTCGGATGAGAGCTCCACCTCCGCCAGGCTTTCCAGATTTAACCAGTTGTACTTGCTGGTCTGCTTTTCCTTTATATTCTTTTTTACGATGCGCTTGCGCATATTCCTCTCCCGTTAATAGTATTTATTGATGTACATTTCTATGCCGTCGATTTTTTTGTCTGCATTCTTGAAGGCACTGGAATAGGACATGCGTTCGTAAGTATGTTTTGATATGCAGATCACATTCGGCAAGCCATGTTTCTGGAAATGCCCGGCAATATCGAGAACATGATCGCACAGGTTCTCCAGAGGCGAGTTATCATCATAGGCAACTTTGCCTGAGTTAATGCCGCAACGGACTGTGAATTCACTTTTAATCGTTCTGTCGTTCTTGTTGAAAGCCTTCAGATCATAAAGGATCTGTCTGGCCGCAGTAACAGCCTTGTCGGCCGTTTCAAAGCAGCTCATCACCCCGTCCGGTGTCCAGGCTGCCTTCAAATAGCCGTTGCGCTTAAAGGAATCCTTTAGCAACTGATTGTAACGTTTGAAATCCAGTTCAACATCAGTTGTATCTTCGCCTTCTTTCATGCTGGTCGAATCGATTACATCAATGGAGACAAAGGTGAGATCTTTTTTCATGGCCTCAAGGTTGCGCTGGACTTGCCCAAACAGATCAAGCAACTCCTGCCTGCCCATTTTGCCATCACCTACAATTTTTTTCAGGTCTTCATTGCCGGCTGAGGGTTCCTCTTTGTTTTTCTTTGGCGTTGGTCTTTTCTTCCACTGATTGAATGATTTTTTGAATGAGAGGGCATCGGCATAATGTCCGAGACTTCGCGTTAGAACACCTGCAAGCCAGCTTAAAAGGAATATAGTGACGATAGTAACGATCTGGGGAATGCTTTGCCCGTTTACTTCAGGCAGGTTCAGCTTATTTAGATAAGGTGTGTAAAAAGCCCTGAAACCTGATTCAAGCTCCAGAAGAAATTGTGTGAACTCATAGGAGCTTGCATCAGGTATGAACGTCAAGCCATAGAACAGAAGCAGGGTTAAGGCGAGCAAAAGCAGGAGAATCTTCACCATTCTCCCGGTAAAATATAGTGAGCGCAGAATGAGTGAAGGAAGAAAGGTAAAGGCCAGCTTCGTGGTTGAAGTATGTGAGATACTTTTTTCTTTATTCAATTCCTTATCCCGGGTAAAAAGTGGAGTTGATCACTATATGAGCGCATAGTATAGCTACTAATACCTTCATAAATAAAGTCACATGCAGAGCTCTACAGGAGGTTCGGATCAAGGCATGGCTAGTGTTAACGCAAAGAGGTGAAGATGCGTTCGGCAAGCGTTCCTGAAATGCCGGGTGCGTCGGCAAGTTGCTTGCGAGAAGCCTTTTTTACACCATCAATACCGCCAAAGTGTCTGAGCAGGGCTGTTCGCTTCATCTTGCCGATCCCGGGAATAACATCAAGTGCTGAGCCAAGCATGCTTTTTCTCTTGCGCTTGCGCATATAACTTCCGGCAAAACGGTGTGCCTCGTCACGCAGGCGGGCGATCAGCAGCAAGGCAGGGGAGTGTATTCCCGGTTTTATGGCCTTGCCGATGCCGCTGTCGTTTTCATTCCAGCCTGGCCACAGGGTTTCCTCTCCGAGTTTGCGCGATGCACCCTTGGCCACGCCCAGCATTTTCATGGAGCCCAGGCCGTGATCAACAGCCGTTTGCATGGCAATGTTTAACTGACCACGACCACCATCAATCAGCATCAGATCAGGTTCAGGAATGGCTTCTTCATTGATCGACCTGAAAAATCGGGATAACACCCGTTGCATGGCTGCATAATCATCTCCGGCGGGAACATCATCAAGCTTATAGCGGCGGTAGTTATTCTTCTCGGGGCCATTCCAGCCACCATAAACGATGGCGCTCACCATCTGTTTTCCACCCAGATGGGCATTGTCCACGGCAGCGATGCGATTTGGCACTTCATCCAGATGCAATAAGCCGGTCAGTGCTTCAAAGGCGATTTGTTGATTGGTCAAGGCCCTGCAGGCCAGGGATTGTTCTGCCGACCTGGCCACCTGTTGTAACCAGTGCTGTTTTGCTCCCCGTTCCGGGCATGCAATGCGCACAGGTTTTCCTGTTCGCAACAGTTTCAATATGCGTTGCAGTTCGGCTAAATTGTTTTTAGGAGATGCAAGCAGAATATCGGCAGGCGGTTCTTCATGGCGATAACGCTCGATAAACAGGGATTGTAATATTTCTGTTTCGTCGACTTCTTGAGCCTGATTAACAGTAATTATATGTGTTCCCAGATCCCTTCCGGAACGGCGGACGCCGATGCTTGCTATCACTTTGTTTTCCCGCCTGCTGATAACGACTGCATCTGCATCTTTTGGTAGCTGGCTACCGTCACTTCCGCTCAACATTGTTCGCAGGCTCCGAATTCGGTCACGAAACATTGCCGCAGTTTCAAAATCCAGATGATCAGAGGCAGACTGCATGGCCTTTTCCCATGAGGCCAGAAGCTTTGCATCCCGTCCCTTGAGGAAATTCAGAGCCTCCTTAACCTGACTTATATATTTTTCCCTGCTGACCAGGTCGCAGCAGGGTGCCGAGCAGCGGCCGATCTGGTGTTGCATGCAGGGGCGGGATCTGTTTCTGAACACCGTATCCTCGCAATCCCTGATGCGGAATATTTTCTGCATGGTATGGAGGGTGGCGCGTACGGAACCTGCATCGGGAAAAGGACCGAAATATTCCCCGCCTTTATCGCGATTACCCCGGTAAAGCCTGAAGCGGGGATAGGGTGCATCGGTAAGCAGGAGATAGGGGTAAGTTTTGGCATCTTTCAGCAGGACGTTGTAACGCGGTTTAAGCTGTTTGATGAGGTTGTGCTCCAACAGCAGTGCCTCGGCTTCGGATAGTGTCACCATCACGGCGATATCGCTTACTTTCCCCAGCATGGCCAGGGTGCGGGGTGAGTCAGGCTTTTTCTGAAAATAGCTGCTTACACGCTTTCTCAGATTCCTGGCCTTGCCGACATAAAGCACCTTTCGCCCGATATCCAGCATACGGTAAACGCCGGGCTCCTGCGGTAATGTGCTCAGCTCAATCGGGGGTTTGATCCACATAGTAAAAAGGGAACAATATTATTCGATGAAATTTCTGGACAGAAGCCAAAGGCAGCACGAACTCTCAATCAGACCACTTCATGCCAATATTTTGCAATCCTTTTACTCGACGAAAAGGGCAGTCCGGATATGAATGATGATGATTAACAAGATTCAAAGTATTCACCCTTTTATATCGAACCTTAATTTCCTGCTCTGCTACAGGAAGGTTTTGGCTTTCTTGCTCCATTCGCTGTTGGGGTAGTTGTGTCGTAGCAATATTGCTGTATCGCGGGCGTTACGATCAAGGTTGAGGGCCTTGTATGAGGCGGCTACATAGTAAAGTGCCTCTTCAATAACAACCGATGTCTGATAATTTTGCATGATCGTTTGAAAACGGTTGGCTGCTGCAACATAGCGGCCTCGGTCATAGTAAAATTTGCCGACCTGCAGTTCATGTTTGGCCAGAGAGGTGTATAGCCTGCGCAAGCGGTTTTTTGCATCGCCGGCATAGCTCGATTTCGGATGCTCGGCAATTAATGTCTGGAATGCATCGATCGCAGACTGCGATTCCTGCTGATCCTTTTCGGGACCGGATATCTGCCGGTAATGGGACATACCAAGTAGATATTTCGCATAAGCCACATTCGGGTGCCTTGGGTGGCGCTGGATAAACTCTTCACACATGGTGATGCTGAGGGTGTACTGCTCAAGTTTGTAGGCGGAGTAGGCTCGAAGAAGTTCGGTCTGAATCGTGTAGTGACTGTACGGGTGTTTAGCCGGAAATTTGTCCAGAGCGGTGTTGGCATTTTCATAGTGGCCCTTTTCCACCTCACTTTTTATATTCTGATAGTCTATTGCCGGATTGTCTGTCAGTTCGGTGTTACTGGCACAGGCGGAGAGCAGGAGTGGCGAAAGAAGGAGAGGAAGATATTTCAGCATCCGCGTACTCTATGCGTCAGTCGAGCAGCCGACAATGGCAAGATGCCGGCCGGTTTTGCCGTTATCGCGACGATACGAGAAAAAGGATGCAGTCTGACAGGATGTGCATGCCTGAAGTCGGTCTATATGAGATGGGAGCAGACCAGCCCGGGAAAGCTGAACCATATTGATGGCTGCAAGATCGGCGACATAGGGCTCTTTACCGGGCGGGTGACTTTTCGCATTGTCTGAGCATTGACTGAGCAGTTGCCAGGTTTCTTTTTGCAAGGTGAAACAGCATGGCCCGATACAAGGGCCCAGCGCCGCCAATATATTCCCGGCCTTTGCGCCCAGGTTCCGCATTGCACGAACTGCCTTTGAAGCAATATTTTGAGAGGTTCCGCGCCAGCCGGCATGAACTGCTGCTACCATGCCTGAATCGGGATCAGCCAAAAGGATGGGGAGGCAGTCAGCAACTCGAACAGATACAGCCATTCCCGATCTGAATGAGAGAAGAATATCTGCTGCTGCTTCATGCATCTTACCCGGCCCGTCGCACATGAGTATGCCGGTACCGTGTATTTGTCTTGCCTGATGTGGTCGTCCGTTCAGGCCTGCGGCATTTATCAGAAAGGAAAGATTCTTCTCTACATTCTCCCGTAAGTCACCCAGGCCATGGCCTAGGTTGAGGCTCGCATAAGCCCCCGTACTGAAGCCACCGTTTCGCAGGCTGAATATCCCTGTAAATCCGTGATTAGCTAGTAATTTACTCTTCCAGAATAGTGATTTAGTCATAAAATTTATTCAATGCATCTGAAAGCTTCAGCAAATCAGGAGGAAAAGGTGCCCGGCACAGGATTTTCTCACCGGTATTCGGGTGGGTGAACCCGAGAAGTTCCGCATGCAGGGCCTGATGATCCAGTGCAGAGATACGATTGGCAACTTCTTCAGGAACGGCCTTGCCGGGTTTATAAGCGCGGGAGTAGGTTGGATCTCCAAGAATCGGCAGCTGAAGGTGACTCAGGTGCACACGAATCTGGTGGGTTCTGCCTGTATGCAACTGTAAACGCAGGCGTGAAAACTCCCCGTACCGTTTTGCCACCGTAACGTCGGTAATTGCCTGTTTGCCATTGTTGCGGATGCTCATCTTTTGGCGTTTGTGAGGATGCCGACCGATAGGTAAATCAATCTTTTTTTGAGCCCAGCCGGGAACCCCGCGCACCCATGCAATATATTGTCGTTCAATCTGATGTTGTTGAAAAATATCAAGCAGAGCCTGATGCGTGGAAGCATTTTTAGCTACAACAAGGCTTCCTGATGTTCCCTTATCCAGTCTGTGAACTATCCCCGGACGGTGGACGCCATTGATAACGGGAAGGTTCGGACAGTGGTGGATCAGGGCATGTACTAAAGTTCCGCTAGAGTGACCATGGGATGGATGGACAACCATGCCGGCTGGCTTGTTAATAACGATAAGATATTCATCTTCAAATAAAACGTGCAGAGAGATGTTCTCCGGAATCAAATCCAGCTCTGCAGATTCAGGTAGATTCAGGATGTAACGATCTCCGATCTGTGCCTTGGCAGATGGTTTGGAATAGTTCGATTCGACGCTGATATGTTTCCCGCTAAAGAGTTGTTGAACACGACTTCGGGATAGACCGGAGAGTTCTGACAGCGCCTTGTCGAGGCGCTGCCCGTGATGTTCATAATCGATCACTACCTCAAGATCCAATTGCAAAACTCCGGCGAACAGGCCGATTGTCACTAGTTAATAAACTCACAGCCGGCAGGGAAAGCTTGTCGTTTCAGCTATCCATGGTCTGTTTTGTTTTCTCATTTGATGCCGCAGCCTGTTTGGGCTTTGCATCTGATGCAGTTACTGGCCCAGGTTTCGCCGGAGCAGGGGCCTGAGCAGGCTTCCTGTTTCCAGTCTGCCTGGGCTTGACTTCGGATGTGCCGGCTGATTCAGCTTTTTTGGTTTTGCCCGGCTCGGTTGTTTGCTTTTCCCCGGTGGTGGGGCGAGGTCGTCGATTACGATTCTGCTGACGGGGACGCCTCCTCCTCGGTTGTTGTTTTGCCTGTGTGCCCCCGGCACTCTGTTTGTCTTTATTTCCGGGGTCCGTAGATGTTTTTGCCTGCTCCGGAGCCTTTTCTCTATTTGTTTGCGAACGCCGATCCGGTCGCGGTCGGCGAGCCCTGTTCGGACGATTGCCCTGTCGTCTCCGGGGTCTTGGTTCATCCCGGGGCTTTTCCAGGGGAGTGGAAGGTTCCGGTTTAGCATCTTTTTCACCTGATAGCGCACGCCATAACTTTTCCAGAAAACTGCCAACACCGGAACGTTTCGGCTTATCCTGTATTTCGACCGAAGGTGGGATGGCCATGATTGGATCGCCCTGCTTGAGGCGACGTCCGGCTTTTGCAGGTTTTTTATTTTTGCCGGTATCTTCCAGAACCTCAACCCGTTGCTGGTTTCCATCGAGCCATTGTCGTTCAATACGATAATGAGGGATGACCAGATCTTGTCTGATCTGTAGATTAATCTGGATACCATAGAGTGATTCGATGCGTGCAACATGTGAGCGTTTGTTGTTCATAAGGTATTCGCCGGTTTCGGCAGGCACCTGAACGGTAAGTACCGGTTTGTTCCCGGCTGAGGCATGAGCCTCCATGCGTGTGAGCATTTGCAGGGCCATTGACTCAGTTGTTCGCACGCGGCCCCGTCCCTGACATCTTGGGCAAACCCCGGTGGTAGATTCCCGAACAGAGAGGTGGAGTCTCTGCCGGGACATTTCAAGAAGACCGAATCGCGAAATTCTGGTGAGCTGTATACGCGCTTTATCAGGTTTGCAGAAGATCCGTAATTGTTCTTCAACCTGCTGCGAGTGTTTACGGGAAGCCATATCAATGAAGTCGATCACAATCAGGCCACCTATATCCCTGATTCGTAATTGTCTGACAATCTCCGCCGCTGCTTCAAGGTTGGTGGCCAGGGCAGTATCATCAATATGTTTTTCACCCGTAGATCTGGCTGAATTGACATCAATAGCGGTCAATGCCTCTGTCGTGTCAATGACGATAGAACCGCCGGATGGCAGGCGGATTTGTCGCTCATGAATTTCCTCGCACTGGTCTTCAATACCGTGATGACGGAACAGGGGTTTTTTCCCCCGGTACAATTTGACCCGTTTTTCCTTGCCGGGAAGAACGGCATGCACGAATTGTTTGGTGCGTTGGTAAAGCTCGTGGTTGTCGACCCAAATCTCGCTGGTGTCAGTTGTGAAGTGATCGCGGATGGCTCGGGAAGCTATGTCACCATCAAGATAGATTAATGATGGTGCGGGAGAGCTTTCTTCCTTAGCGAGAATCTCATCCCAAAGTCCACGCAGGAAAGCGAAGTCGCGTTCCAGGGCTTCCAGGGTCTGATCTTTGCCGGCTGTTCTTATAATAAGGCCCATATTATCGGGAACTTGCAATTTCACCAGGATCTGTTTCATTGCCCGCCGATCTTTTTCATTTAATTTTCGGGATATGCCACCCCGGGGATCATTGGGGTTAAGAACCAGATAACGTCCGGCTAGTGAAATATGGGTGGTCAGGGCTGCACCCTTGTTGCCCCGTTCTTCCTTGACAACCTGTACAAGTACGGACTGTTTCCGGTCTACAACATCCTGTATATTGACCCTGCGCTGATCACCCTGGCTGGCCTCGTTCTTTTTCCGGTAATCAGAATGTATTTCATTTAAGGGAAGAAAACCCTGTCGACCGGAACCGTATTCCACAAAAGCGGCCTGTAAACTGGCCTCAACCTTGGTGATAGTGCCCTTGTAAATATTGTTTTTGTTCTGGACTTTTTGTGCTGATTCAATATCTAGCTCTTGTAATCTGCCGTTCTGAATAATTGCGACCCTGCTTTCTTCTTCGTGCAAAGCATTGATTAACATCACTTTTTTTTCCACGCTGCACCCTGTCCACCGTCGGCACGTTCACTGTTTCATGGTTACAGCGCACACGCATGCCTCACCCAAATCAGAGGAGGCGTATCAAATTTCCTGCCGATCATCGAAGAGCATCAGGATGAGCGAGATCGGTGTAAACCTGCAAACGGAACAATTTTATTTTTGCTCAACACAGCCGTGGTTATCTTGATAGTCTGTTGCCGGGACAATATCGCAAACAAAGCCTATTCTAGCCCGTATCCGGTTTAATGATTATATCATTCCGGACTGTATCATTCCAAGACTGCGGAACTAACTGTTGGCAAACAGCCTATCGAAAGGAGGCTCCTATTGGCAAGTTTGGATTTAGACGCCAGTCGCATGCATATTAATGAAGCAGAGGCAGGAAGTCGTCTGGATCGTGCTCTTCTCAGGCATATTGGTCAGGAAAAGCGTCAGCTTGTCATGCGTCTTATCCGGCGCGGTAATGTACGCGTTAATGGTAAGCGTGCCAAAGTTGACCAGCGCTTGCATGAGGGAGATAGCATATTTTTACCGGCCAGCCTTCGGGTCGGCAAAGGTCCCGATGCCAAGCGGCCGAAAGAAAAAAGAGCCAGCCTGACTAATGTGCAGACCTTGTTTGAGGACGATCATATTCTTGTTCTCAACAAACCTGCCGGTGTAGTTGTACATTCTGGCAGCGGTTATAGCGCAGGCTTGATTGAACAATTGCGGGAGCTTAGAAAATTGCCGGAGTTGCGGCTGGTACATCGTCTTGACCGGGATACCAGCGGTTGTCTGCTTTTAGCCAAAACCTTGCCGATATTGCGAATTCTGGCTGAAGATTTTCGCAGCGGCAGAATGCATAAAACCTATCTGAGCTGGGTAACAGGACACATGATCCCTACCGCTGGCCGGATGCAATCGTTCCTGCGTAAAGGTGTTACAATGGGAGGTGAGCGCATGGTTGTGCATGATGAATCGGGCCAGAAAGCAATAACCGACTATCAGGTAATTCAACATGTCCTTTGTCAGAATGAAGAATTTTCCTTTTTGGCGCTTATGCCCTTAAGTGGTAGGACACACCAGTTAAGGGTGCAGTTGCAGTATGAAAACCATTCCATCTTTGGTGATCACAAGTATTCATCCAGACCGGCAAGGGATTTGTTCCGCAGCATGGGGGGTAAAGGCATGGCCTTGCATGCCTGGAGATTACGGTTTGTTCATCCGGTTACACATCAAAGCCTGGAGTTGCGGGCTCCCGTACCGGCATGGTGGGCCTCATGTTTCAATATTAAGAATTAGCGGAAGTTTTTTTGGTGCTGTGGCTTCCAGCTTATAATGGATAGCTGACAGAACTTCTCCGAGTTCATAATATTCTGTCATGGCGATTCGGGAAATACTTACCTACCCTGATGAAAGGTTACGGGAAAAAGCTATGTCTGTTCAGGACCCATCAAGCGATGGGGTCAGGCTCCTGATTGATGACATGGTGGAAACAATGTACGCCGCCCCCGGTGTCGGGCTGGCCGCTACTCAGATTGGTATACATAGACGCGTTGCCATCACAGACCTTGCTCCCAAAGGTGAACCACGTGATCTCAAGATCTGGATCAATCCTGAAATCCTTCATGCAGATGGTGACGCTGCTTTTGAAGAAGGCTGCCTTTCAGTACCCGATATCTATGAGAGCATTGATCGGGCTGCCTTCATTACCGTGAAATGGCAGGATATGGAGGGGAACCAACACACTGCAGATTTTGAAGGGTTTCCCGCTGTAGCCCTGCAACATGAGTTTGATCACCTTGATGGAGTCCTCTTTATTGATAAATTGCCTCTCATCAAAAGAAGGCTCATTAAAAATCGTCTTCGCAAGCTAAAGAAGAAAAGGCTAAGGGACGATTAGGTGCGCGTCATTTTTGCCGGAACGCCTGACTTTTCCTTGCCAGCCCTGCAGGCCTTGTTGAATCACGAAACTATCGAACTGGTAGGTGTCGTTACTCAGCCGGACCGAAGGGCCGGTCGTGGCATGAAATTACGACCCTCTCCGGTCAAGCATGTGGCTATAAAACATGGTGTTGATGTGATTACACCTGTTCGCCTGAGAGAAAACGAGGAGGCTTTGGCCTGGTTGATCGATAAACGGGCGGATTTTCTGATTGTCGTAGCTTTTGGCATGCTTCTTCCAAAGGAATGGCTGCAAGTGCCGCAATTTGGTGCCGTTAATGTGCATGCTTCATTGCTGCCGCGCTGGCGTGGGGCTGCGCCTATCGAGCGAGCTATTCTGGCTGGTGATGATGAAACAGGGGTATGCATCATGCGCATGGACGAGGGGCTTGATACTGGTTGTGTGTATGCAGAGCAGCGTGTCCCGATATCACAACAAACTACAGTCACCGATTTAAGAAATAACTTGTCTGAAATGGGGGCCGGTCTTCTTGTACAGACCCTTCAGGGAATAACCGGGAAACATTTGCACTGCGTGCCCCAGGATGAAAGCAGGGCAAGCTATGCTGCCAAATTACAAAGCTGTGAGAGAAATATTGACTGGTCACAACCTGCTGAAATGATCTGCAGGCAAATACGCGCATTTTCCCCCAAACCAGGGGCTCGTAGTCGATTTCAGGGGAAGTTGGTGAAGATCATTGAAGGCTTTGCCATTGATTCCAGATCCGCAATGGTGCCCGGCAGTCTGCTTCAAAATAACAATTTTCTTGATGTTGCATGCGGTCATGGCAGTGTGTTCCGCGTTAAAATCTTGCAGGTTGAAGGAAAGACGGCATTGAAGGCGGACCTTTTCCTGCAAGGACTTCAGCGGAGAATCGAAATTGGGTTTGATCCGCAAATCAAAGGAGAATCTGGATGAAGGTAAAGGTAGTTGCTATCGCCGCTGTATGTGTGGGTCTGGCTGGATGTCAGCCTCAGGCTAATAGCGAGCAAAAGGCATCAATTGAACTGAAAGATCAGCAAGACAAGGTGACTTATAGCATCGGTTATAATATTGGCAATAATCTCAAACAGCAGAAAGTTGAGGTTAAGGCAGATGTTCTTGCCAAAGGCATCAATGATGCGCTGGCGGGTAATGACCAGATGATGACTCAGGAAGAAATGCAGGAAACGATGAAACAGTTTCAAAATGAGCAAATGGCCAAGATGCAGAAAGAAAGAGAGGAAGCTTCCGGAAAAAACAAGGCAGAAGGTGAGACGTTTCTAGCTGAAAACAAGAGCAAGGAAGGTGTGGTTACCCTGGAAAGCGGCTTGCAGTACAAGGTTGTTGAGGCAGGTAAAGGGAATATTCCCGCTGCGGATGATACCGTGGTTGTCCACTATAAGGGCACCCTTCTAGACGGTACCGAGTTTGACAGCTCCTACAAACGTGGACAGCCGGCGACCTTTCCTGTGAAAGGAGTGATACCCGCCTGGACAGAGGCATTACAGCTGATGAAAGAAGGTGCCAAATGGCAGTTGTTTATTCCTTCGAATCTCGCTTATGGCGAACGTGGTGCAGGTGGCATTATTGGGCCGAACGCCACGCTTCTTTTTGATGTCGAGTTGATCGAAATAAAGAAACCGGAGAATAACGGCTGATTTCTCCCTTATGACAGTAGCCCGGACGATTCAAGAATCGTCCGGGCTACCAATGACTTTGGAGGTGAT
>JBHHTX010000042.1:0-12675 GCA_046753585.1 Mariprofundaceae bacterium | reverse complement strand
TTGCCAGCTGCCGTTTCCCTTTATTTTGATGCAGGCCACACGCATCAGCTCATTCTCTCCGGTTGCATTGGTTCGCTGTTGGGGTTGCTCATGATGCGCGCGTCAGGGTCTGCTCCGGACAACCTTTCACATCGAGACGGATTTCTTGTTGTTGCCCTTGCCTGGGCTGCCCTTTCAATTCTGGGCGCTGTTCCCTTCTGGATTACTGAGACTTGCGACAATCTGATCGACGGTCTCTTTGAGTCTACGTCAGGCTTAACAACAACCGGTGCTACCATATTAAGCAATATCGATTTGCTTCCCCCGTCCATTCTTTTTTGGCGCTCAATGCAACAGTGGCTGGGCGGTATGGGGATTATTCTGTTAGCAGTCGCTGTGATGCCTTTGTTGGGGATTGGTGGCATGCAATTGTTCCGGGCCGAAACCCCCGGACCAATCAAGGATAAACTTACCTCACGTGTAACCGAGACTGCCAAGGTTCTGTGGTATATTTATTTTGCCCTGACCGTTGTTTCAGCCACAGCCTTCACCTTTGCAGGCATGGGGTGGTTTGACGCAATAAATCATGCCATGTGCACCGTATCCATAGGCGGTTTTTCCACCCATGATGCAAGCATCGGATATTATGATTCAAATCTGATCCGTGGACTGGTAGTCCTTTTCATGTTTTTGGCCGGGATCAATTTCACCTTGCATTTTGCCGCACTCAGGCGGGGCCTTTCCCTGTCAGTCTATTTCGGGGATGGTGAGTTCCGGTCATATGTGAAATGGCTGGTATTTCTCATGATTTTGATTGGAGTCGTTGTTCAGTCTTCAGGCAGCGGAGATCTGAACGAAGCTATATTTAATACGGTATCCATTGCTACGACTACCGGGTTTTCGGTAAGCAACTATGCTGTGTGGCCAGCTGGAACCAGCTTGCTACTGTTTGTTGCCATGTTCGTAGGAGCGTGTGCCGGTTCGACTGGCGGTGGCATGAAGGTTGTCCGTGCCATGTTGCTATTCAGACAGGGGATGCGTGAAATCCGTCGTCTGATTCATCCACATGCCATTATTCAGGTAAAGATGGGACGAAAAAGCTTGCCGGATAGTGTTGTGCAGGCGTTGTGGGGTTTTTTCGTACTCTACGTTGTTTGCTACGTCGTTATTGCTACGCTTGTTGCATTCACTGGTGTAGACATGCTGACCGCTCTTTCAGCTGCTGCTGCCTGCATCACAAATACAGGCCCGGGGTTTGGAGGAGTGGGTCCTGCATCGACTTATGCATTACTGCCTGATGCGGCTAAAAGTGTCCTGCTTTTTGGCATGATTCTCGGTCGTCTCGAAATATTTACCTTCTTCGTGCTCCTGGTGCCGGAATTCTGGAGGAAATAGGCTTTTAGCTAGACATCATTTTTCATGAGATTGCGGATATATGGCGCAGAACAGGTATTCCAGACGAAGTTTTCAGGTGAAAAAGCATAGCTTTAGCTATGGTTTGAGACTAAAGGCTTCGATCTGGTGCGGCCGGGCAAGCCAGATGCCGCAAAAGACAAAACATCATTTGAGGAAAGTGAATATTTGCCACCAACCCATTGTTATCCATAAGAACAATAATTGTGCCTCTCTGTTCTCATGAAAAATGCGGGCTAGATCCCCTCGGCATAGCCAACCCGGTTATCTGCGAAGACGGTGGTAGAAAGATATTTTTCGCCGCCATCCGGAAATATAGTAACGATTTTACCAGGTTTTTTTGCTGCGGCCAGGCCTTCAGCAACCCGTAAGGCGGCAGCCAGGGCGCAACCGCTTGACTGTCCAGCCAAAATGCCCTCTTCACGCGCCAGGCGTTGTGTGAAACGGTAGGCTAACTCGGTGCAGATTCCCAGTTTTTCATCATGCACGGAAGCATCATAGATTTCGGGAACTATACTGGATTCAATATGTTTTAGGCCCTCGATGCCGTGGAAGGGAGAGTCCGGTTCTGCCGCAATAACCCTGATATCCGATTTCATATTTTTTAGATAACGGGCCGTACCTACCAGTGTTCCGCAAGTCCCCATGGAGGCGATAAAATGTGTTACCTGCCCATTGGTATCGTGCCAGATTTCTGGCCCTGTGGATTCTTCATGGGCTTTTGCGTTGACGGGGTTATTGTACTGATCTGGCTTGAAATAAAGTTCAGGCTCGGATTCATAGATGTCCCGGCAATAAAGAATAGCACCATCTGATCCTTCAAGAGGGTCAGAAAATAGAATCTCTGCACCAAATGCCCTGCAGATACGTTTGCGTTCGTCTGAAACATTGCCGGGCATAACTAGGCGAACAGAATACCCCAGTACTGAGCCGGCCATTGCCAGGGCAATTCCCGTATTCCCAGAAGTGGAATCCAGAATGATCTTACCTGGTTTGAGTAAGCCTCGCTTGATGCCATCACGAAGCATCCATTTGACAGGGCGATCCTTTACCGACCCTCCGGGGTTAAAACACTCCAGCTTTCCATAAATATGTACGTTGTCAGGCAAATGCCTGCTGATGCGAGTTAAACGTACCTGGGGAGTATTACCTATAAGCTCAAGGACACCGTGCAAAATATATTCCTGATAATATTTTTCTGAATATGCCGCCAAACTCTGAAATAATCATGTCTGATTGCCAAGGGGTATTCTGATATCTCTCTATTGGCATTACGCCTCCGGTAGTTTACCGGCATCCGGGGGCATGATTAAATGCTGATTTTCCTGGATGCGTTCGGGGCGAAGCAGCAGCCAGATATTATCACCTTCGGCAAGCATGAACTCATCATGAGCAATATGAAATTGACCATCCCTCATGATCGCCAGCGGTTGTACACCGTGCGGAATTCTGGCATCACTTAGTTGTTGATCTATAAGCTCCGATTTATTTTCAACCAATAGCACTTCGTAGACCAGCCTCTTCCGGTAAGCCTGATCGTTCCAATAGGTATAGTGATATGGTTTTCCAAACAGTCTCTTTGCCTGCAATTGCTCCAACATGCGGCTGTGCTTGATCTCATCCCCCTCCTGCATGGCAATATAGATTTTTCTGACATGAAATTCATGATGGGCCAGTTGGGCTATAAGCAGGTTGTGGTCTGTCGAACCGGTCATCACGACGATGGCGTTTGCTTCCTCAGCATGAGCAACGTCCAGGGAAAGTGGGTCAAGAGCATTGCCCTGGAAGGCGTTATAGCCTGCCCGTTGAAGGTTGCCTATTACTTCCTCATTCAAATCAAGGAAGCTTACCTCGCGATCTTCCGCGAAAACCCTTCCTACCTCAGCACCCATTTGGCCGCCACCGATGATTAATAGTGAACGATCATTAGCACCGTCGACACCAAGCCAGCGACTCATGGAAGATGCCAGTACACCGTAAACAAGTACCGAAACAATAATCATGATGTAGACCAGAGCTTGCAAAATATCACTGCCGGCATGGCCTTGCTGCTCAAGGGTCCAGCCGAACAAAGATGTGATACCAGCAGCAACAACCCCACGTGGAGCCATGCTGGCCAGAAATAATATTTGGGGTTTAGATAAACTTGAACCGATACCCGATACAAAAGCTGAAAGAGGACGGGCGACAAAACAAAGAAGGAGAAAGATGGTCAGGCCTGGCCAGATCTGTTTTGCGATAATTGCAAGGTTTAAATCAGCTGCCAGCAGCACAAATAACAGTGATATCAATAGAATGGACAGGCTGGCCTTAAAGAATTTCAGGCGCTGAATATCTGGCAAGTCGCTTTTCTGTAAGGTGGCCCCCGCTACCAAAACAGCCAGCAATCCTGCTTGTGAACTTAAGCTGTCTGCCATCAGGAAAATGCCCCAGGTTGCAGCCAGGGTGGCGGTTGAACGCAGTTCGGGGTCGCTCAGCCAGTCACTGTAAAGAAAACGCGACAGTAGCCAGCCGCCAAGCCAGCCCACGCCTCCACCAATCAGAAACTTGATCAGGAGGTCGGCCAGGGTATCTTCAAGTCTGAGCGAGGGTGCCAAAACCACTTGTAACATGACGATAGCAAGAATTGCTCCGGCAGCATCGATTAACATGGCCTCACTGGTCAGGATATGGCGCAGTTTATTATCCAGATGAATTTGACGGACGATGGGAAGGATGACGGTGGGCCCACCTACAGAAACCAGGGCCCCGAACAGCAAAGACATGGGCCAGTCCAGATCGGTAAGTCCGTGGACAGCCCAGCTGCCAAGTAACATGGTGAACAGCGGCCCTGCCACCAGAAGCCGGATGATGACGCTGCCGTATTTTTTCAATGCCCTTAAATTGAGATTGAGGCCGCCTTCAAACAGGATGATGGCCAGGCCCAGTTCAATGAGAGTGTGCAATGACGGTTGAATATCTTCCACATGCAGGATGTGAAGGCCATATGGGCCCAGCGCCATCCCTGCAAGAAGCCAGAAAAGAATTGGCGGGAGGCGAACGCGGTTAGAGACTGCCTGAGTTGCGACCGCAATCAGAACAGCGATTACGAAAGCCTGTGTCGCGCCACCAAAAATTTCTTCCATCATTGGCTTGAAGCTGTATCGTATTTCCCGGGAGTGCAAGTAGAAGGCTTCCGGAAAATTTGTGGTAAGGGTTGGTAGTCGTTTCGGCAATAACTTTACCTTGGGCTTTTACTGAATTAGGTTCAGCAACCTGCGTGGAACTCAGGATAATACTTTTGAGATTCCTGCCATGCATGGGGCATTAGCATTTCAATCAGACGGATATTTTAGAATGCCTCATATTGTTGATTATTGCGCTTGAGGCGCTGGATGGGTTGAATTCATGTTACAGCGATTATTCGGTATTTTTTCTTCGGACATGGCCATCGACTTAGGCACGGCCAATACTCTGATTTATGTACAGGGACAGGGTATTGTCCTGGATGAGCCTTCCGTTGTGGCGATCTATACGGGAGGAGGCCAACCGGGCAGGCGTGTTTTGGCTGTCGGAGTTGATGCCAAACGTATGCTGGGTCGGACACCTGATGCCATTCAGGCTATCAGACCTTTAAAGGATGGTGTTATCGCTGACTTTGTCGTCACCGAGGACATGCTGAAGCAATTCATCCGCAAGGTTCACAAGCGTACGTGGGGCATTGCCCCGCGTATCGTCATCTGCGTTCCTTATGGCTCAACACCTGTGGAACGCCGTGCCATTCGGGAATCCGCCCTTTCTGCCGGAGCGCGTGAAGTTTATTTGATCGAAGAGCCCATGGCCGCTGCTATTGGAGCAGACCTTCCTGTGACCGAGGCTTCCGGTTCGATGGTGGTGGATATAGGTGGTGGCACAACTGAAATAGCTGTCATTAGCTACGGGGGTATTGTCCATTCACGCTCGGTACGTGTCGGGGGCGATAAAATGGATGAAGCCATCATCAATCATCTCAGACGTAAGTATAACCTACTCATTGGTTCGGCAACTGCGGAAAATATCAAAATTGAACTTGGCAGTGCCTATCCTCAGAAAGACCGACGCGAGTTAAATGTGAAGGGAAGAGATTTGATTAACGGAGTGCCCAAAAGCCTGAGCCTGGATGATTCGGAGATTCTGGAGGCCTTGAACGAATCGGTTAATGCTCTGGTTGAAACTATCAAGGTTTGCCTGGAGCGCACTCCACCTGAATTGGCTGCAGATATTGTAGACAAGGGTATCGTGCTTACTGGTGGTGGCGCACAAATCGCTGGCCTCGACCAGCTGTTTCGTGAGGAAACAGGTCTTCCGGTTACCGTTGCAGAGACTCCACTTCTATGTGTGGCGCTGGGCTGTGGAAGAGCACTGGAGGAGCTGGATCGCATGCGAGGCGTGCTTTTCGAGGAATAACCTTTGCTACATCGCTGGCACTCGTTACGTCCCTGGCTGTTGGTCATACTTGGAGCAGCATTTCTATACTACACGCAAACACTTCCCATGGGCCAACGCCTGAATTTATTGTTAGCTCCAGCGATTGAGTCAATACAAGCTCCTTTATTATGGTGGGAAGAAACAAATCTCTGGTTTGATGATCGGCGCAGCCTTCAGGAAGAAAATATTCGCATCAGAAACAGGTTGCAAAGTCATGTGGCTCTGATTCAAGCCAGGAATAGTCTGAGTGAAGAGAATAAACAATTAAGAGGTTTGCTGAAACTGGAGCCTATTCCTGATTTCACCTGGCAGGCTGCAAAAGTTGTGGCCAGAAGCCCTGAAATTATGAGCCGTCATTTAATCATCAAAATAAAAAATACGAGAATGGATGATGTTGTAGCATCACACGAGGGTCTGGTTGGACTAATTGATAGAGTTGACCCCGAATATGCTGTCGTGCGTACGATCCTGGATGCATCTCTGGCTGTTCCGGTAACAGTGAAAGGCAAATCACTGGCTGCATTAATCCGGGGACAGGGCGGTAGCCTGAAGGTCGAGTTCGTGCCTCTTGCAGAAGCCCCTGAAGTAGGAACTGTGCTTGTAAGCAGCGGTTCCGGTGGTGTATTTCCCGCAGGGATTCCAGTCGCACGGATTACACAGCTTACCCCTCGCCAGGGTGAGGTTTTTGTTGATATGGAGGCCAAGCCGCTGGCACACTGGCGCCGTGATTCATGGCTTGCTGTGGCTGTTTCCAGGCAACCTTGACTCCTTTTCTGGTGCCGGCATCACTGCTCGGCTTTTCCATTATTGGTATTATTCTGAGCCTCCTTATTGGTGGAGTTATTACCCAGCCGGACTGGTCCCTTTCAATACTTCTGGCCGCCATGCTTGCCCATCGGGGTAGTTGGCTCTGGGCATTGCCCGGCGTATTGCTGCATGATATTGCCTTATACTGGACTGTGTTTGGCGTACTGCCTGTGGTGGCCTTCCTGCCCATGATGCTTATTTATACTGATCAGCAGCTTGGCCCCGCATTGCCGCAGCGGATTGTATTGATGCTGTTTTCTTGTCTCCCCATACTTTGGCTGGGAGCTGATGTATTCCAATGGCTGCTCACCGCGCTACTGTGCATTCCTCTCTGGTATTTACTGGTCATGTGGTATGGACAGGCTGCGTAGTACCCGCGGTCGCTTTGAGCGGCGCACGATGTTGTTTCACCTTTGTGCCGTTGCGCTTCTGTTGCTGTTGATGATACGCCTGTTAGACCTGCAATGGTTTCAATATGAGGGCCTTTTTCTGCAAGCCGAACAGAACCGTATAAACATTTTACCCGTCATTCCCACCCGAGGAAAAATTGTGGATCGCTTTGGAAAAGGTCTGGCAATAAACAACGTATCTTATCAAGTCACGATTATTCCTGAACGCGTAGAGAATATGGCCCAAATTCTGAGCGCGGTATCTGGCCTCCTTCAATGGGATGAGAAGCACTACGAACGTGCAGCCAGACAGCTAAAGAAAGCGCGTGCTGACAGACCAGTTTTAATTGCTGAACGCCTTTCATGGGAGCAGGTTGCACCCCTGAGTGCCAGGTTGCATCGTTTGCACGGTGTTGACGTTCAGGCTGGAACCCATCGGCATTACCCTTATGCCCGCCTTACTTCACACCTGATTGGCTACCTTTCATCTGCTAATTCACAGGATGTTAAGCATGGCTTTTTACCTATTGAAAAGGTTGGGCGTAGTGGTGCCGAAAAGATATTTGAGAGTCAGCTTCACGGTAGCCTTGGCGCACAATACGAAGAAGTGGACGCATTTGGCAGGCGTGTTGGAGTCCTGAAAAAAAAGCCCTCCGCCATGGGAAATAAAATTCGCCTGAGTCTCGACATTGAACTTCAGGAGGCCGCTGCAAAAGCTTTAGGCGACAGGGCTGGTGCAGTTGTAGTAATGGACGTTCATACAGGTGAGATACTCACGTTGCTCAGTCAACCGGGTGTTGACAGTAACCGGTTTATCCTCGGTTTGGATACAGAACAATGGCAGTCCTGGTTAAAGGATGAACGCCAACCTTTGCTGAACAGAGCGACGCAATCTTCATATCCTCCTGCTTCAACATTCAAGGTTTTTATCAGCATGGCTGGGCTGAGCCAGCATCTGCCACTGATAAATCAGCGAGTCTATTGCCCAGGCTACCTTGAACTGGGCGACAGTAAGTTTCGATGTTGGAAAAAAAGGGGCCATGGTTATATGAATATGCATGACGCCCTGGTGCAATCCTGTGATGTATATTTCTATGCCCTGGGCAAACAACTTGGCATCAAGCGCATGCGCAGTGAAGCTGAACGATGGGGGTTTGGGGCAGGGACGGGTATTGCATTGCAACCGGAGTCAAAAGGCCTGGCTCCCGGCTCTGGTAGAAAATGGTACCTGGGTGAAACCGTGATTGCTGCCATAGGTCAGGGCAAGGTTACTGCCACCCCCTTGCAAATGGCACGATTTGCAGCCGCCATTGCAAATGGTGGCCAACTGCTTAAACCGCAACTACTGGCAGGACAAGCAGCAGAATTAATGCGACAAATTGAACTTCAACCGGAGCATATGAAGCGCGTACAACAGGCCATGCGTGACGTTGTTGCCAGTCGCAAGGGAACAGCTCATGCAAGTCTTTTCCAGCTTCCCTGGGAGGTCGCCGGCAAGACGGGAACCGCGCAGGTCGTTGCTATGCCGCAGGATTTGGAGAAGAAACGCTCCTTAAAGAACTGGCATAAGGATCATGCCTGGTTTATCGGATTTGCCCCTTACAAAACTCCCCGCATTGCCTTCGCTATCTTCGTCGAACATGGTGGGCATGGTGGCAGTGCCGCCGGCCCGGTTGCTGCCGCTATCGTCCAAACACTGGCGGCCAGGGAGGCATCGAACAAATGATAATGCAAACGCTACGCCGTATGGATATGGTTATATTACTATGCCTGCTGGCTCTGGCAGGTCTGGGTTTGGCCACGCTGTATGCAGCTGTTCATCTTGGAGATATAGCTCTCTGGCAAAAACAGGGTTATTTCTGGTTGCTTGGCGGCCTTGTCCTGCTCGGCATGTGTTTTATTCCCCTGCGCTTCGTCGCCCTGTCCAGCCTGCCTATGTACGTTATTGCTTTACTACTGCTTCTGGCTGTGCCCTTTTTGGGAACAGTTCAAATGGGCGCAAGGCGCTGGCTTGATCTGGGAGTCTTTTATTTACAGCCTTCCGAGTTAATGAAATGGGCCTTGCTTCTTTTTCTGGCTTTCTGGTTTGCTTCTCGTGAAATTCGTTACCTGAGAGAGCTTGTCGTTCCGCTTATCGCAATCCTAGTGCCTGCATTCCTCATCATGATACAGCCTGACCTGGGAACCACCATTCTTCTTCTGATGGCTGCCTCGATCATGATCATCGCAGCCGGCCTGCCCTGGCGATGGCTTTTCTGCCTGCTTATCGGAGTGCTCGTTAGCCTGCCAATATTGTGGAGCAATATGCACAATTATCAGCAACAGCGCGTGCTCGCTTTCCTTCATCCACAATCCGACCCTCTGGGTGCAGGCTATCATGTGATCCAGTCAACCATTGCTATCGGCTCCGGTGGTATATTTGGTAAAGGGTTTATGCAAGGTACACAGGCACGCCTTCATTTTCTTCCCGAGCAACATACGGATTTTATCTTTGCGGTTCTGGCTGAGGAGGGTGGGCTTCTGATTGCCGGATTATTGCTGCTAATTTATGGTGTGCTGATTTCCCGTATGCTGATTATCGCCTCCCGTGCCCACACCCGTTTTGGTGCCATGCTGGCGATGGGGGTCGTGTCCATCTTTGTCCTCTATGTTGCAGTCAATATCGGTATGGTGTCCGGATTATTACCCGTGGTGGGAGTGCCATTGCCCTTTATCAGTTATGGCGGTTCTGCCCTTATCACCATGCTGGTATCAATGGGTCTGGTGATGCGTGTTGCTATTGAATCGGAGGGGAAGATACCGTGGCAACGGCCGGGAAATCCTTTGGCTTAGTCTTTCTGTTCTGAGCCATATATCCGCAATCTCATGAAAAATGCGGATTAGCCCTGAATGAATTTGATCAAGGCCACCGTAGCCAATACAACTGCAAGTGAAGCAAAGACAAATCGCAGCACAGACCGCATCAAATTCTCAGGAACGGATTGGTGCAGACTGGCAGCGAGGCGGGAGGAGGCTGGCAGAACAATGGCAACCCCGGCCAGAAAGCCGGTTACAGAATACAGATGATCGCCTATAAGCGCGGCCCAGCGATTTTCAGCTGCAATGTTCACCAACACCGCCAGGCCAGCCATGATCGCTCCACAAAAGGCCGAAGTTCCAACTGCGTAACGCAGGGCTACAAAGCGCCTCAGAAGAGGCACCAGCATGGTACCTCCACCGATACCAAACATTCCTGATACCGCCCCGATCGGAAGCCCAAGACTGGAAAGTGCAAAAGGACTTCGCCATCTCTGCTCCCGACCCATATCCCATGCAACCCAGGCATCCAGCATAGCCAAACCTGCCAGAACAGCTGCTTCCGGAACGCGCAGCGTAAACCACAACCCTGCTGATGCTCCCCCTGCCAGCCAGGGGATGAATCTGTAGCCAAGTCCGGTATCGATATGTTGCAAACGCCAGTGGGCACGGCTGGAGAAAAGGCCGGTGAGAAACACAGCTATGAGACTGGTCATGATGGCCAAAGCGATACCGGCATCATTTCGAGCCAACAACATATACAGCGCCGGCACATAAATGAATCCACCGCCCAGGCCTGCAAGCCCGGCCAGAACACCTCCCGCGCTTCCGGCCAACAGACCGGTAAGCAGGCCGTAGCCCAGGTGAAGCAATTCAAATTCTGGCATTTAACTCTCTCGGTTCTTGCTTACCCTTCCCCAGATAACCTTGCGACCATCGAGGTCAAAACCTTCTTCGATCATACGGCTTAATGTGGCCGGATAGAGCTTGTGTTCCTCAACATGAATGCGGTTATGCAGGTTTTGCACCGTATCGTCATCCATCACCGGAACCGTCGCCTGGGCCAGGATAGGGCCGCCATCCAGAACCTCATCCACCAGATGCACGGTAACACCGGTGACTTTCACACCATGATGCAATGCATCCTCTACAGAGTGGGCGCCGGGAAAGGCGGGAAGAAGTGCCGGGTGGATATTAATCACGCGATTGCGGAAATGTTCGATGAAGTCAGTGTACAGAATTCGCATATAGCCGGCCAACACAACCCAGTTGCAGCCGGCGGCATCAATAACATTTGCACAGGCAGCATCAAAGGCGGCACGGCCAGCATAATCTCCCGGATTTAAACACACTACTTCCGGTACGCCGGCAAGACGAGCTATTTCAAGTGCTCCGGCATCGGCTTTATCCGACAACACCAGCCGCACATCCACCGGACATTGGCCAAGCTTCGCCGCGTCCAGAATAGCCTTCAGATTACTGCCCTTGCCCGATGCCATCACAGCGATTGCATTTGTCTTCATTGATTCATTCCTCACTCCGGATGCAGGGTGAAATTATGCGCATCCTGGCCACGTGTGCGATAGGCCTTCGCGATAGGGCGACCCTCTTCAAAGCGTATCCAGCGGGCTTGTCACCGCTCCCAGGTTTTGTTGCAGCACATGGGTATAAATTTCTGTGGTTTTTACATCTGTATGGCCCAGCAACTTCTGCACTACCCGGATATTGGTTCCCGCTTCAAGCAGGTGGGTAGCAAATGAATGGCGTAGCGTGTGTGAGGTCACCCGTTTGTTGATCCCCGCCTTTACTCTGGCGGCACGGATTGCCTTTTGCAGGCCGGATTCATTGACATGATGGCGCCTGATCACTCCGCTTGCCGGGTCACGTGATAAAACCTTGGAAGGGAACACATATTGCCATTCCCATGATTCCGGGGCCCTGGGATATTTCCTTGCCAGAGCGTCGGGAAGCCATACATTGGCATTTCCCTCTTTCAGATCCTTTTCAAAAAGTATCCGGACAGATTGTAAATGTGTCTTTAATTCATCCCGTATCGAAACAGGCAATAACGTGGTGCGATCTTTATCTCCCTTGCCGGCGTGAATCGTCAAATAACCATTGCTGAAATCAATATCCTGTACGCGGAGGCGCAATAACTCCATCAGGCGCAAGCCACCGCCATACATGATGCGCGCCATCAAGGGCATTTCGCCGTTCATTTCATTCAACAGACAGGCAATCTCTTGTCTGGAAAGAACCACAGGCAGGCGCACCGGTTTTTTTGACCGTACAGGGGCAATATTCTCTGCAAACGGCAGATCAAGAACCTGCTTATACAAAAATAACAGCGCACTGAATGCCTGATTCTGGGTCGATGTGGCAACATTCTGGTTCACCGCCAGATGGCTCAGGTATGCTTCAATCTCGGGTTTTCCCATATCCCCGGGATGTCGTTTATTATGGAAATAGATAAACCCTTTAATCCAGCGTACGTAAGCCATCTCGGTCTTTCGTCCGTAATGATGATATCGCAAGACCTCTCGCACCTGATCCATCAAACGAACAGATGTAGGACGAAATTTCGCTTTTTCATTGACCCTGTGTCAAGCCTCGCAGGGCACGAAGAAGCACTTAATGAAATTAAGAAAGATATTCTAAGACTCAAAAAAGAGAATAATATTTAATGCAAAATGCAACAGCCACTCTTTTTCCAGAATTAAATACTGGGACCCCAAAGACCCAGGGAATCAAATATGCTGGATCAAAATTAAAACTCTTACCTCAAATTATCTCTTTAGTAGATGGGTTGGAAATTAAGACCGTATTCGACGGGTTTTCAGGCACA
>JBHHTX010000041.1:0-12727 GCA_046753585.1 Mariprofundaceae bacterium | reverse complement strand
GGACTGTTGGTGCCGGCGTGGTTACAGAAATTATTAAGTAGGTAGTTATGACGGCGGCAGAATAATACTGCTACCATTTTGTTTTTAAGGATGAGAGAGCGATGCGAGATTTGTTGAGTTTGGCTTGTGGAGATTGCAAACGCCGTAATTATACAACGGATAAAAACAAGCGGACCACGACGGAGAAATTAAAGCTGCGCAAATATTGCCGGTTTTGCAAAACACACACGCTTCATAACGAAGCAAAGGTTTAATGAACAGATAGTTCACAGACCTTTTGTGTTTGGATGCCGTCCTGTTTTGTGTGTGTTTTACGCAATAGCAGGCAAGATAGGCCAGTAGCTCAATTGGCAGAGCACCGGTCTCCAAAACCGGGGGTTGGGGGTTCGATTCCCTCCTGGCCTGCCATCTGGAATAAGGCAGTAGCTGTGACGGGCGGAAGTTGGGTTCCGACAACGACTAACGACAGGAAGAGGTACACAATATGGGGCGTCTGACCGAGATGCGGAAATATATGCATGAAGTTCAGATTGAAGCGAAGAAAGTTACCTGGCCTGAGCGGCGGGAAACCGTGCAGACAACGCTGATGGTGCTGGCGATGGTGATTGTCATGGCTCTTTTTTTATGGGGCGTGGATTCGTTCTTTAGCTGGCTTGTTCGAATGGTTTATTAGGGGCTGTCTTGGCTAAGAAATGGTATGTGGTGCAGGTTTATTCCTGCTACGAAGATAAGGTGAAAGCGGCTCTTTTGGAGCGTATTGAGCGATCCGGCCTGACGGATCAGTTCGGTGAAATCCTTGTTCCCAAGGAAGAGGTTGTAAGCCTTCGCCAGGGTCAAAAGGTTTCAAGTCAGCGGAAATTTTTCCCCGGGTATATCCTGGTTGAAATGGAGATGAACGATGAAACCTGGCATGTCGTCAGTCTGACCCCGCGTGTAAGTGGTTTTCTGGGCGGGGAAGGTAAGCCCAGGCCCATGCCTGCACGTGAAGTTGAGGCAATACGGCATCAGGTGGAAGAGGGTATTGAAAGACCGAAGCCGAAGGTGTTGTTTAATGTGGGTGATGCTGTTCGGGTTCTCGACGGGCCATTTGCCTCATTTAATGGCGTTGTATCGGAAGTTCTCGGCGACAAGGGTAAGCTGAAAGTAAGCGTGAGTATTTTCGGCAGGCCGACGCCTGTCGAACTTGATTTCATGCAGGTTGAGAGAGGTTAAGCATGGCGAAGCAGGTTGAAAAAATTGTCAAATTACAGGTGCCGGCAGGAAAGGCCAGTCCAGCGCCGCCTGTTGGCCCTGCCCTGGGACAGGCCGGGGTAAATATTATGGAGTTTTGTAAGGGTTTTAATGCCCAGACTCAGAATATTGAAGCAGGTATGCCTTTGCCGGTAGTTATTTCTGTGTATAAGGATCGTTCTTTCAGTTTTATTGTCAAAACACCACCGGCCTCCATATTGCTCAAAAAAGCGGGCAAAATTGATAAGGGAAGTTCCGAACCCAACAAGACAAAGGTTGGAACTATAAGCCAGGCGCAGGTTCGCGAAATCGCTGAAACCAAAATGCCTGATCTGAATTGTTACGATCTGGAAGCAGCTTGTCGTATTATAGAAGGCACGGCCCGCTCAATGGGCCTTGAAGTAGCTAAGGCTTAAGGAGGCAGTACGATGGCAAATATCTCCAGGCGTCTGGAAAAAGCGAGCGAAGTCACTCCTGCCCAGGCTGTTGCGCTTGCTAAGGCTGTTGACGTGTTATTGTCTCAACCCCAGGCAAAGTTTGACGAATCTGTTGATGTGGCGGTAAAGCTGGGTATTGACCCGAGACATGCTGACCAGCTTGTTCGGGGTACGATTGCGTTGCCAAACGGCACTGGCAAGACGGTGCGTGTCGCTGTTTTCGCCAAGGGTGCGAAGGCTGAAGAGGCTGAGAAGGCAGGCGCAGATATTGTTGGCGCCGAGGATCTTGTTGAAAAGGTGCAGGCTGGATTTCTGGATTTTGACAGGGTTGTAGCCACGCCCGATATGATGGCACAGGTTGGTAAACTTGGCCGCGTGCTTGGCCCTCGCGGGCTGATGCCCAATCCGAAACTGGGAACGGTTACGATGGATGCAGCCAAGGCCGTTACCGCAATCAAATCCGGTCAGATTGAAATTCGTGCCGACAAAGGTGGTGTTATACACGCGCCGGTCGGTCGCCGTTCATTTGATGCGGCCAAACTGACAGAGAACATTGATTTTCTGGTTGGCGAACTTAATCGTATGAAGCCGGCCTCCGCCAAAGGGCGCTATATGCAGAACATGGTTATTTCTTCCACCATGTGTCTGGGTATTCGTGTCGATCTGGCAAGTTTATAGAAATAGCTGTCAACTATCGGTGCTATATAGCTCTGGTAGTGATGGCTTAACAGATGATCCGTCCAAGACTGCGGGTGCCCATGATCGTAACTGATCGGCTTAATAGGTACTCATCCCGCATAGATGGAGTTGCAACTTCCTTGCACGGGTCAATAAGGGGATAGATGTGAAGCGAGAAGACAAGCAAAGCGTTGTTGATAATCTGCATGTGGCCTGGTCAGCGGTGAGCTCCGGTGTGGTCACCCATTATCGTGGACTTACGGTGGCTGAAATGGGTGTGCTGCGTCGACTTTTGCGCGAGGCAGGAGTTTCTCTGCAGGTAGTCAAAAATACGCTGGCACGCCGTGCTGCCGCAGGTACGGACTTTGTTGCTGTTGAAGACCTGTTATCAGGTCCTACCGCAGTGGCATTTGGTTCGGATCCGGTGGCAATGTCCAGGGCTCTGTCAGATTTTGCCAAAAAGCATGAAGCACTGCAGATTCTTGGTGGTATGCTGGATGGCAAACGTATTGAGACAGCTGATATCAAGGCATTGGCAAGCCTGCCGTCACGCGAGGTTCTGCTGGCCAAAATGCTGGGCAGTATGCAATCGCCAATCAATGGCTTTGTACGCACCTTGTCCGAGGTTCCTGCCTCTCTGGTTCGTACCCTGGCCGCTATTCGTGATCAACAGGCAGCTTGATTTTTTGTGTGCATCGACAACCGATGATTACATTTGATTCATTATATTTAGCAAGAGGAGTGAAAACATGGCAAAAGCATTAACGAAAGATGATTTAATCAGCGCTATTGAGTCGATGACGGTACTGGAACTGTCTGAGCTTGTTTCTGCACTGGAAGATAAATTTGGTGTTTCCGCCGCTGCACCCGTAGCAGTAGCAGCTGCGCCTGCCGGTGGCGAAGGCGGAGCAGTTGCAGAGGAGAAGACAGAATTCGACGTTATTCTGACTTCATTTGGAGAGAAGAAGATTCAGGTTATCAAGACTGTCAGGGAAATTACCGGTCTGGGCCTGAAAGAAGCCAAAGAGCTTGTTGAAGGTGCTCCCAAGGCTGTGAAGGAAGGAGTATCCAAAGATGACGCTGAGGCAGTGAAGGCCAAGCTTGAAGAACAAGGGGCTGCAGCCGAGATAAAATAAGAGTTTTTGCATCAGCAAATTCTTTTAGTCAGACGTTCTCTGGCAGTCTTGTTGCTGCCAGGGGATGTCCTTTTGCGTTTTTTTCAACACAATCAGGGCATGAGGTAATTATGAAAAAAAGTCATCACGTCAATAAACCGATCCGCAAGAATTTTGGTAGTATTACCTCACCGACACCAATGCCCAATTTGTTGCATTTGCAAACTGCTTCCTATCTTGAGTTTATTGGTGTTGGTAGCGGCACGAAGGATCTTAACACATCCCGCCTGGCAAATGTGTTCCGCAACGCTTTCCCGCTTAAGGATTATGCAGGTAATGCCGAGCTTCAATTTATAGATTTCGAGTATTGTTCGCCTCGCTACGACATAGAAGAGTGTACTCGCCGTGATTTGACTTATGCATTGCCCGTGAAGGTCAAGCTGCGCCTGGCAATTTTTGAAGATGCTGGCAAGAGATCCGGTCGTAAGTCTACCAAGGCACGGCGCATTCGCGAAGCACGCGATCAATCCGTATACATGGGCGAGATTCCGCTGATGACGGATTACGGCTCCTTTATCATCAATGGAACAGAGCGGGCAATTGTTTCACAGATGCATCGTTCTCCCGGAGTATTTTTCGACCATGATAAAGGCAAGAGTCATGCCTCCGGTAAGTTGTTGTTCAAAGCGAGAGTGATTCCTTACCGCGGTTCGTGGCTGGATTTTGAGTTTGATGCCAAGGACTTGATCTACTTCCGTATTGACCTGCGCCGCAAAATGCCTGCCGGAGTTTTTCTCAAGGCTATGGGTTACAACACCCAGGAAATTCTGGATCGTTTCTATGAACGGCGTACATTCCGACTCCATAAGGGCGGATTACAAATTCGTTTTCTGCCCGAGCAATATCTTGGTAGCCGTGCCCTGTCCGCCATAAAGATCGATGGAAGGCTTGTAACCGCAGAGGGAAAAAAGATTACCCGGCATGCCATCAAGAAACTTGAAGATGCCAAAACTACCTGGCTTGATGTGCCGGTGAGTACGATAGCCGGTCAGGTTATCGCCAAGCCTATATTGATCGAAGGCGGAGAAATTCTGCTGGATACCAATGAAGAGATGACCGAGGAAACGCTTGAAGTGTTGCAAACTGCAGGAATCAAGCAGTTTGACTGTCTGTTTATTGACCCCCTGCGCCGGGGGCCCTGGTTGGCTGACACTCTTCGCCTGGATCAAATTCAGAGCAGGGAGGAAGCCCGGGTTGAGATCTACCGGATGATGCGGCCCGGAGAGCCACCGACGGTGGAAACGGCCAGAGCCTTGTTTGAATCCATGTTTTTTGATGCTTCCCGCTACGACCTTTCCAGGGTTGGCCGTATGAAACTGAACAGCCGCCTCGGTATCAGTAATGAAAAGGTGCCACTGGATCAGGGTGTTCTGCGCAATGAAGATATCCTTCTTACCATGGATACCCTGTTAAAGCTGAAAGATGGCATTGGTGAGGCGGATGATATCGATCACCTTGGTAATCGCCGCCTGCGCTCAGTCGGTGAATTGCTGGAGAACCAGATTCGTCTGGGTCTGGTTCGGATGGAACGTGCTGTACGTGAACGTCTGGCCTCAGGTGATCTGGCTGAAATCATGCCTTCTGATCTGGTCAACGCTAAACCCATGATTGCGGCGGTTCGCGAATTTTTTGGTTCATCGCAACTGTCCCAGTTTATGGATCAGACAAATCCCTTGTCTGAGGTAACCCACAAACGCCGCCTTTCTGCCCTGGGGCCGGGCGGCCTGTCCCGTGAGCGGGCCGGGTTTGAAGTTCGTGATGTGCATCCTACTCACTATGGTCGTTTGTGTCCGATTGAAACGCCTGAGGGGCCGAATATTGGCCTGATTAATTCACTTTCGTGTTATGCCAAGGTGAATTCATTTGGTTTCATCGAGACGCCCTACCGGAAAGTTATCAACGGACATGTTACCGATGAAGTGGACTACCTTTCGGCCATTGAGGAAGCAAAATATATTATTGCCCAGGCAAATGCGAAGGTGGATGCAAAGAACAAGTTTTCTGCTGATATGGTGCAATGCCGTCAGTCAGGTGACTTTATCACGGCGGCACCTGCAGAGATTCATTATATGGATGTTTCACCCTCCCAGGTGGTTTCCGTTTCCGCTGGCCTTGTTCCTTTTCTTGAACATGATGATGCCAACAGGGCCTTGATGGGTTCCAATATGCAGCGACAGGCAGTGCCCTTGCTGCGCTCGGAAAAACCATTAGTCGGTACAGGCATGGAGGCCATCGTTGCCAAGGATGCCGGAGTTTCGGTGGTAGCTCGTCGTGGCGGGGTTGTCGAACGTGTGGACGGTAGCCGTATCATCGTACGTGTTTTTGAGGATGAAGATGTGGAAGGTGAGCCAAGTGTGGATATTTACCGCCTGTTCAAGTACCGCCGCTCAAATCAAAACACATGTTTTAACCAGGTGCCTTTGGTCATGGTTGGTGATGTCCTGAAAAAAGGAGAAATCATTGCAGATGGTCCCAGTACGGATCAGGGCGAACTGGCACTGGGACGAAATGTCCTGCTCGCCTTTATGCCATGGTCAGGTTACAACTTTGAGGATGCGATCATTATCTCGGAAAAGCTTGTGCGAGAAGATGCATTTACCTCAATTCATATTGAGGAATTTGAATGTACGTCTCGCCAGACAAAAATGGGTGATGAGGAGATCACTCGAGATATTCCCAATGTCGGTGAGGAAGCGCTAAGACACCTGGATGATTCGGGCATTACCCGTATCGGTGCCGAGGTTAAGCCTGGTGATATTCTGGTTGGAAAGGTAACACCAAAGGGTGAGACACAGTTGTCACCTGAAGAAAAATTACTACGTGCTATTTTTGGTGAAAAGGCTTCAGATGTGCGTGACACATCCCTCAGAGTGGAGCCTGGAGTTGAAGGAACTGTAGTTGATGTTCAGATACTCACCCGGCGCGGTGATGAGAAGGATGAACGTGCTGAGTCTATCGAATCAGCAGATGTCGAGCAGTTGTACCGGGATAAGGAAGATGAGCGCCGTATTCTCGAGAAAAATGCTAGATCGCGTATGCAAAGCCTTCTGCTTGGAAAAAAGGTCGCCAAGGCACCTGGCCTCAGGAAAGGGGCTATTCTTGAGGAAGCGTCTCTTTCTGAGCTGAAGCTTCGGGATTTGTCTTATATTTCAGTTCAGGATGATGAAGTTAATGAACGTGTCGCCTCCATACTGGAGGCGATGGATCGTGAGCGTGAGCGTCTTGAAGGTCGCTTTGAAGAGAAAGTAAGCAAGGTTCGGGAAGGTTCAGAGCTCATGCCCGGCGTCATCAAGATCGTCAAGGTTTTTCTGGCAGTGAAGCGTAAATTACAGCCGGGAGATAAAATGGCGGGTCGCCATGGCAACAAAGGCGTGATTTCCATTATTGTGCCGGAAGAAGATATGCCGTTTACAGAAGATGGAACGTCGATTGATATTGTTCTTAATCCGCTGGGCGTTCCTTCCCGGATGAACATTGGTCAGATTCTGGAAATCCATATGGGTTGGGCGGCCAGAGAACTTGGCAACAAAGTTTTTGCCATGCTGGAAGCCAAACCTAAACTAGATGAACTGAAGAAGTTGCTGTTGAGCATTTACGATGTCGATACAAAGGCGTGCGCGTCCATCAAGGACATGAATATGAATGAGTTGCTTTCCCTGGCCCATCAGCTGAAGAGGGGAGTTCCTATTGCCACCCCTGTTTTTGACGGAGCCTCAGAGGTTCAGATCAGGGACATGCTGGATCTGGCGGAATTGCCGCTAGGCGGACAGGCAAAATTATTCGATGGGCGTACCGGTGAATGTTTTAATCACCCTGTGACGATCGGATATATGTATATGCTCAAACTACATCATCTTGTCGATGAGAAGATTCATGCACGTTCCACCGGTCCTTACTCTTTGGTTACGCAACAGCCCCTTGGTGGCAAGGCACAATTTGGTGGCCAACGCCTGGGTGAGATGGAAGTGTGGGCACTGGAGGCCTATGGGGCAGCCTATACGCTTCAGGAGATGTTGACAGTGAAGTCGGATGATGTTGCAGGTCGCAGCAAGCTATATGAGTCCATTGTGAGGGGCGACATGAATTTTGAGGCCGGAATACCGGAGTCATTCAACGTTATTACCAAGGAATTGAATGCCTTGGCGATAGATTTGGAGCTCATTAAAAAAGACAAACCCGCGCAGGAGGGGTAAGCCATGCATCAACTTCTGAAGATGTTCCAGAAACCAAGCCCGGTGGAGGACTTCAATGGGCTCAGTGTCAGCATTGCCAGTCCGGAGAAAATCCGGTCATGGTCGTATGGTGAAGTAAAAAAACCGGAAACGATTAATTACCGGACTTTTAAGCCCGAGCGCGATGGCCTTTTTTGCGCCAAGATTTTTGGTCCCATCAAGGATTACGAGTGCCTGTGTGGTAAATATAAACGCTTAAAACACCGCGGTGTGGTATGTGAAAAATGTGGTGTAGAGGTCATTCAGTCCAAAGTTCGGCGTGAACGTATGGGGCATATCGACCTTGCTTCACCAGTAGCGCATATCTGGTTCCTGAAAAGCCTTCCTTCCAGGATTGGTCTTTTACTTGACAAGACTCTCAAGGAGTTGGAGAGGATTCTTTACTTTGAATCCTACGTCATTCTGGATCCGGGACTGACTCCTCTGGATCAGTATCAGATCATGACCGAGGAAGAGTATCTCGAGGCATTTGAGGAATACGGTGAGGAGTTTCGTGTCGGCATGGGTGCCGAGGCAATCCGCGAAATGCTCAAGAACATAAATCTTAAAGAAGAAAGCCAGAGCCTCAGGGCGCAGATAGCAGCTACCAAAGCTGAAACCAAACTGGCCAAGCTTACCAAACGATTGAAAACCGTCGAGGCTGTACTGGGCTCCGGTAACAAGCCCGAATGGATTGTTCTGGAGGTTATTCCGATCCTGCCGCCTGAACTCAGACCACTGGTCCCCCTTGATGGTGGACGCTTTGCGACTTCGGATCTGAATGATCTTTACAGGCGAGTCATAAACCGCAACAACAGGCTGAAAAGGTTGCTGGAGCTCAAGGCCCCTGAAATTATTACCCGTAACGAAAAACGAATGTTACAGGAGTCGGTTGATGCGCTTTTTGATAATGACCGGCGTGCCAAGCCCATAACGGGCCATAGCCGCAGGCCTCTCAAGTCATTATCAGATGTTATCAAGGGTAAGCAGGGCCGTTTTCGTCAGAACTTATTGGGAAAACGGGTGGATTACTCGGGACGTTCGGTCATTGTTGTCGGGCCCGAATTAAAGCTGCACCAGTGTGGTTTGCCGAAAAAGATGGCACTCGAGCTCTTCAAACCGTTTATTTATCATAAACTGGAAATGCGTGGGCTTGCCACGACAATCAAAGCTGCCAAGAAGCTTGTTGAGCAGGGTATTCCCGAGGTGTGGGATATTCTTGCCGAGGTCATTGTTGAGCATCCCATTATGTTGAATCGGGCTCCAACCCTGCATCGTCTAGGCATTCAGGCCTTTGAGCCGCTTTTGGTCGAAGGCAAGGCCATTCAACTGCATCCATTGGTGTGCACAGCTTTTAATGCCGATTTTGATGGCGATCAGATGGCCGTGCATGTGCCTTTGTCCGTGGAGGCTCAAGCCGAAGTAAGAGCGTTGATGATGTCTACCAACAATATACTGTCTCCGGCTACGGGCAAACCTGTCATCGTGCCAACCCAGGATATAGTCCTGGGACTTTATTATATGACTCGATCACGTCCATTTGGCACCGGTGAAGGCATGGTGTTTTCTTCAGCCAAGGAAGTTATGCGGGCATTTGATGCAGGGAAAGTTTCTATCCATAGCCGGGTTGTTTGCCGGATTCGGGGTGTGCGTGAAGAGACAAGCGTTGGCAGGGCTATCCTGTCCACGATCCTGCCGGAGGTCATGCCTTTTTCCTGTATAAACAAGGAACTCAACAAACGTGAAGTCGCAGACCTTATCGAGCGCTGTTACCGGGAAGCCGGCAACAAGGCAACCGTATTGCTTGCTGACCAGTTGATGGTTTTCGGTTATACCTATGCGACCAGGTCCGGGACCTCATTTGCGCTGGATGACGTCACTGTCCCACCGGAAAAAGCAGGCCTGGTTAGCGAAGCTGAAAAGCAGGTGAAGGTTGTCCAGAAACAATATGCAGATGGACTCATTACCAAGGGCGAGAGATACAATAAGGTGGTTGACCTGTGGACACATACAACTGAATCGGTGGCTCGAGCCATGATGGCGAACCTTTCCACCGATATTTTGAAATCTGTTGATGGCCGGAAAGAAGAAACCAAAAGTTTCAACTCTGTATTCATGATGGCTGATTCCGGTGCGCGTGGTTCTGCTCAGCAGATTCGTCAGCTTGCTGGCATGCGTGGTTTGATGGCAAAACCGGACGGTTCCATTATCGAAACACCGATTACCGCAAATTTCCGCGAAGGCTTGACTGTTCTGCAATATTTTATTTCAACGCATGGAGCGCGCAAGGGTTTGGCAGATACTGCCTTGAAAACAGCGAATTCCGGTTATCTTACCCGCAGATTGGTTGACGTTGCACAGGACTGCATTATCACCATCCAGAATTGTGGTACCAAAGAGGGGATTACTATCACCCCGCATATCGAAGGAGGAGAGGTTGTGAACCCCCTCTCTGAACGTGTGTTAGGCCGCGTCTTGCTGGAGCAGGTCTTTGACCCGGTTTCAGGTGAGGAAATTATTCCGGCTAACACCATGTTAAATGAGGATCTGGTTTCCAGGCTCGATGAGGCGGCTGTTGAATCTGTGCGCATACGCTCAGCTTTGACCTGCGAGGCAGATGATGGCATTTGCGCTTCCTGTTATGGCAGGGATCTTGCCCATGGTGTACCTGTAAATATCGGCGAAGCAGTAGGTGTGATCGCTGCCCAGAGTATTGGTGAGCCGGGAACGCAGTTAACGATGCGTACCTTTCATATTGGTGGAACGGCGGCCCGCTCGGCAGAGATAGCACATATTGAGGCCAAGATGCCTGGTAAGGTGAAACTGTATCATGAAGTGCTGGTTCATGATGAGAGTGGTTCCAGTGTTGTGATTAACCGGCATACCGAAGTGGCGATTCTGGATGCCAAGGGGAACGAGAGAGAGCTCCACAAGATTCCATACGGAGCCCGATTGCGTGTGCAGACTGATGACGAGGTCGAGGCTGGACAAATGCTGGTTGAATGGGATCCGTACACCATGCCAATTGTGTCCGAAATTGAGGGCAAGATTCGATATATGGATCTGGAAGAAGGTCGTACGATGCGAGAGCAGGCTGATGATGTTACCGGGCTTACCGACCGGGTGGTGATTCAGCCGGGAGATAGCCGCAAGATATCGCTGCGGCCGCAAGTTCAGATTGTCGATCCAAAAGATCCGGAAGGAGACCCGATTATTTTGCCGAGAACTAAAATGCCGGCCCGCTATTTTCTATCACCGGGAGCCATTCTTAATATTGAGAATGGTGATGAGGTTAAGGCTGGAACTGTTCTGGCGAGAATTCCCCGTGGATCCTCAAAGGTCAAGGATATCACCGGTGGTTTACCCCGGGTGGTTGAATTATTCGAGGCACGCAAACCCAAGGATCATGCCCTGATTTCTGCAATTGATGGTGTGGTTTCCTTTGGTAAGGATTTGCGTGGCAAGAGGAGAGTTATCGTTACTCCGGATAATGACAGTGATCCTGAAGAGTATTTTATCCCCAAAGGGGGCCACATTATTGTCCAGGAGGGTGATCGGGTTCGAAAGGGCGAGCACCTGATGGAAGGGTCAACTGCCCCGCACGATATTCTGCGTGTTCTGGGCGTTGAGGCTCTGGCCAAGTACCTGGTTGACGAAGTTCAGAAAGTATACAATCTGCAGGGTGTAAAGATTAACGACAAGCATATTGAAGTAATTGTTCGTCAGATGATGCGCAAGGTTATTATCACAGAGCAACAGGACAGTACTTTGATTGCAGGGGAGCAAGCTGACCGCAAGAATGTGCTGATTGAAAACCGCAAACTGGAAGCTGAAGGTAAACATCCGGCTAAGTTTGAACCTGTTTTGCTCGGAATTACCAAATCATCTTTATCCACAGAGTCATTCATCTCGGCCGCATCCTTCCAGGAAACGACGCGAGTGATCACTGAGGCTGCTCTGGCGGGTAAGGTGGACTGGCTGAAGGGATTAAAGGAGAATGTTATTCTTGGTCGTCTTCTGTCAGCAGGAACCGGTATGGCCAAACACTTCATTCCCAAGCCAGCGTCAGAGCTTGCTGAACAGCAAGTTGTTGCTACTACAAAAGAGGAAGTTGCTGAGGTAGTCCAGGAGGAGACATCGCCACCGGACGAGGAAGATAAAGTAGCCTGATTGGAGACCCCTAAACCGGCAAGTTTCCGGTTTAGGGGATTTCAACCGGAAGTGATCAGCTGATCTGAACGGCCTGGGAATCCATCCCCTTGTCACCACGGCCCATGCCAACGGGCCCGGTGCGCACCACTTCAATAACACCGTGGGGTCGGAGCATACGGAGAAAGGCTTCAAGTTTGTTGGCCTTGCCCGTAATTTCCATCGTGTAACTGCTCTCGGATACATCCACTACATTGGCCCGGAAAATCTCTGCCATTCGAAGAACCTCGGCCCGGGTCTCTGCCTCGGCCCCAACCTTGATCAGCATCAGTTCACGTTCCATATGAGCCAGACGGGTCAGGTCTTCAACCTTGATGACCGGTATAAGCTTATTGAGTTGTTTTTTTATCTGCTCAATGATCCGCTCATCGCCACGTGTTACCAGCGTCATGCGGCTTAAGGTATCATCCATTGTCGGGGCCACACTGAGGCTTTCAATATTATATCCACGGGCGGAGAAGAGGCCGGCGATTCTTGTCAGAACACCGAATTCATTTTCGACGAGAACTGCGATGGTATGTCTCATTCCAGAATCATCTCATTGAGCGCTGCGCCGGCCGGAACCATGGGAAAAACATTTTCCTGCTTGGCAACGGTAAAATCCATGATCACAAACCTGTCCCGAATGGCCAGGGCCTTCTCGATGGTCGGGCCGACATCAGCGGGTTTTTCAATACGAAAACCAACACCCCCGTAGGCCTCGGCCAGTTTCACAAAGTCTGGCAGGGAATCAAAGTACGAATGTGAATAACGGGATTCGTAAAACATCTCCTGCCACTGCCGTACC
>JBHHTX010000040.1:0-12736 GCA_046753585.1 Mariprofundaceae bacterium | reverse complement strand
CATCTCCAGTCAGATGATTAATCGTGATCATCACCTTTGTCATGGTCATCACCTTCGTCGTCATCACTTTTCTTGTGGTCATCATGGTCTTTGCTCTTCTCAACCTTGGTTTCATCCTTTTCATGCTTATCGGAATCTGCTATGGCTGCGTTAATACCAACGCCAAGAATAAATGCCACTGCCATAAAGTAAGTCATCAGTTTTCGAAACATCATTCCTCCTTTGTAGTGACAGGCTTGTATTGTCGGGTCACCTGACCGGCCAAGGTTAACAACTTGGCTGATACCTAACCACCTGCCAGTTTAACCGTATAGCCCCGCTCTTTCAGCTCAGCGACAATCGTTTCACGATGATCACCCTGGATGACAATAACCCCTTCCTTGGCGGAACCGCCCGTTCCGCATCGTCGTTTCAACTGTTTTGCAAGTTCCAGTAGTTTCTGTTCACCTGCAGGTATATCGCTAACGGTCGTCACCGTTTTGCCACGGCGCCCTTTGATTTCGCGCCGCACGCGAACGATGCCATCACTTTTTGTCTGCAAAATCTTCTTCTTGCATACGCACCGGGCTGTCGGCTTGCCGCAGGAAGAACAAAATCGACCTTGTTCCGTGGAGTAAACAATCGAGGTGCTTCTGTTATTTTGCGATGCCATAGATATTCTACCCTGTCAGCTCGTTTTTCGATTTGATGAATATAACAAATTTTATGGTCATGTTGAGTTCCTAAGCTTGAATTTATGCTTTCTTAATGATCTACACCTATAGTGCCCAGCCCTCAACAGTAAACTGGGGGTGTGTTATAAGAAACAGATTACGCAGAGTTAATTGGGCATGATGGAGATTTTATGAAGATTCATTGGAAAAATATCGGCAGGACATCAGTGTGGTATTCCCTTGCAGGAATGTATACTTTGGCAGTTGTAGTGATGGTTCAATAGAAAGGCTTCGGCCAATTCATCATTTAATCCCCTGTTTTAACCAGATTTTCCTCAAGCCCTTCACAATAACAACACTCCAGATCGAGCAATCATAACATCTCATGTTTCACAGGGTTGTGACATGCCGGCAATGAAGATTAGGCTTGCCACATGCGCAACGTTATCCCAATCCACTCTGAGCAAACACCGTCAGTAGCTAAACCAAAATGGTTGAAAGTCCGAGCACCTTTATCGCCTGAATATCGCAGACTTCAAAAGCTGATGCGAAATTTGAACCTAAATACGGTGTGCGAAGAGGCTTCCTGTCCCAACATCGGCGAATGCTGGATGCATGGTTCTGCCACCTTCATGATTTTGGGACGTGTATGCACACGCACCTGTGCCTTTTGTAATGTGGAGACCGGAAGACCTGATCCGGTGGATGCGGATGAGCCTGCACATATCGTCGAGGCAGTTGAAACACTGGGGCTCAAACATGTGGTCATCACATCGGTTGACCGGGACGATCTGCCGGATGGAGGTGCCAGCCATTATGCGGCGACGATTCGCACTATTCGAGAGAGAGTGCCACATATTACCATCGAGGTGTTGACGCCGGACTTTCAGCGCAAGTCCGACGAATGTCTGGATGTAGTCGTTGAGGCTGGCCCGGATATCTTTAACCACAACCTGGAAACCGTGCCGCGTCTTTATCGCAGTGTCCGGCCAGCAGCCCGTTACTTTACAAGCCTGCGCCTGCTGCAACGTGCCAAGGAAAGATATGATGGAATGGTAACCAAATCCGGTATTATGCTTGGCCTTGGAGAAGAGAGGGACGAGGTGCTTCAGGTGCTGGATGACCTGCATGAGGCGAATGTCGATATTTTGACCATTGGTCAGTACCTGTGCCCCAGTCCCCGGCACCATCCGGTTCATCGTTACTGGACTCCGGATGAATTTGATGACATTAAATATCTGGCCGAAGCCAAAGGGTTTAAGATGGTGGCTTCCGGCCCATTGGTGCGCTCTTCGTTCCATGCCGAGAGCGTATTTAAGGAAATGCTTGGCAGACGCTGAACCGGGTATAAACAGGAGGATTGGGGTGAGTGCATCAGGGATAGAAAAAAGTCTGGCAGGATTGGGAATTACCAATCTGGAGAGAATTTACTGGAATACTCCCAGTCCAGCTTTATACGAGGAGGCTGTGCGACGCCGGGAAGGGCACATTTCACACATGGGGCCACTGGTCGTTCAGACAGGTTATTTTACCGGGCGTGCTGCCAAGGACAAACTGATTGTTGATGAACCAAATAGCCGCGATCAAATTAACTGGGGTAGTGTAAACCGGCCGATTTCAGAAGAGTCTTTTGATTCTCTGTTTGCACATGTCTGTAATTATCTTGAAGGTCGTGAGGTCTTTGTTCAGGACTGCCTTGCCGGCGCGGATCAGGAATATGAAGTTCCTGTCAGGGTAATTACTCAGGATGCATGGCATGCCTTGTTCGCTCGCACGATGTTTATCCGGCCGGTTGATTTTGACCGCACGATCGGCGTTGATGAGCCTCAGTTCACTGTTGTACATGCACCGCACTATCATGCCCTGCCGTCGCAGGATGGCACTAACTCCGAAGCTTTTATCATCATTCACTTTGGCCGGCGCCTGGTATTAATTGGCGGCACCTCCTATGCAGGTGAGATCAAGAAATCCATTTTCACACTGATGAACTATGTCTTGCCACAACGGGGAGTGCTTTCGATGCATACCTCGGCCAATGTTGGTACAAAAGGCGATGTGGCACTCTTTTTCGGGCTTTCAGGTACAGGCAAAACAACCCTGTCGACAGATCCTGCCCGGAGTTTCATCGGCGATGATGAACACGGCTGGACGGATAATGGTATTTTTAATATAGAAGGCGGTTGTTATGCCAAGGTAATAAATTTGTCGGAAAAAAAGGAACCCGGCATCTACAATATGACCCAACATTTTGGAACTGTCATGGAAAATGTCCGCCTTCATATGAAAGATCGCCGGCTTGATCTTGATGACGAATCACTGACCGAGAATACTCGGGCGGCCTATCCGGTTACTCATGTTGAGGGCGCAATCTATCCCGGTTTGGCGGGGCATCCAAAGAATGTCGTATTCCTTACCGCCGATGCCTTTGGTGTACTGCCACCTATTTCGAGATTATCACCTGAACAGGCGATGTATCACTTCCTGTCAGGTTATACAGCCAAGGTGGCCGGGACCGAGGCTGGCCTTACAGAGCCGGAGGCAACCTTCAGCGCCTGTTTCGGTTTGCCCTTCCTGCCTTTACACCCTGGTGTCTATGCGAAACTTCTGGGAGAAAAGATCAAGCGGCATCAGACCAACTGCTGGCTGGTCAATACCGGCTGGACCGGCGGGCCGTATGGTATCGGCAGTCGCATGGACATCGCACATACTCGACAGATGTTGAACAATGCCCTGGATGGTAAATTGAATAATGTTTCCTACGCTAGACATCCGGCATTTCAAATTGAAGTTCCCCAGCAGTGCCCGGGCGTGCCGGAGGAAGTGTTAAATCCGGAAAATACATGGACTGATAAGTCTGCTTATGCAGCAAAGGTCAAGGAGCTGGCTTCTCATTTTCATGCTAATTTTATCCAATTTGAAGATGGAGTTAGTGAGGAGGTTCGATCAGCGGGGCCACTGCACAACTGAAAATATTAACCCCTTTCCCATCCATGGTTGTTTTGTACCGATTGTATCAATACTCGAGGCGCATTAGATTGCGGTCCTGCGGGGCCCATGGCGCAATTGGTTAGCGCTACCGGCTCATAACCGGTTGGTTCCAGGTTCGAGTCCTGGTGGGCCCACCAATCTCATTCCTTAACCTGAAATTGCATAAGTTTACGGTTAAGTAGATGCAGCGTGGGGGAAATAATATTATCCTGCGCGACCTTTCGCAGCAGATGCGTACACTTAACTATTAGGGGGAAGACCGATGGCTATAACCGTTTATTATGATTCCGATGCTGATTTATCCATTATTCAGGGTAAAAAGGTAGCTATTCTTGGCTATGGCTCACAGGGCCATGCCCATGCCTTGAACCTTCAAGAGTCCGGAGTGGATGTAACCGTCGGGCTACGCAAGAGCTCATCATCCTGTCTCAAGGCAAAGAATGCCGGCTTGAAAGTGGCCGAAATTGCTGACGCTGTAAAAGGCGCGGATGTGGTTATGGTGTTGCTGCCGGATGAAAATCAAGCTCAAATCTATCGTGAGGCCATCGAGCCGAATATCAGGCAAGGTGCTGCTCTGGCCTTCGCGCATGGTTTCAATATCCATTTCGCTACCATCAAGCCGCGTGGCGATCTGGATGTAATTATGATTGCGCCAAAGGGCCCCGGACATCTGGTGCGCCATACCTTCACAGAGGGTGGCGGTGTTCCCAGTCTTATTGCAATAGACCAGGATGCCTCCGGAACAGCAAAGGCGCTGGCGCTCTCTTATGCCAGAGCTAATGGAGGCACCCGTGCCGGAGTGATTGAAACCACCTTCCGTGATGAGTGTGAAACCGATCTGTTTGGTGAACAAGCCGTGCTCTGTGGCGGGCTCACTGCCCTGATTATGGCCGGATTTGAGACCCTGACCGAGGCCGGCTATCCACCTGAGATGGCCTATTTTGAATGCCTGCATGAAGTGAAACTGATCGTTGATCTGATTTATGAAGGCGGCATAGCCAATATGCGTTACTCCATCTCCAACACAGCCGAGTATGGTGATCTTACCCGTGGACCACGTGTGGTTAACAAAGAGAGCAAGGCCGAGATGAAACGCATATTAAAGGAGATTCAGAGCGGGGAGTTTGCTCGTGAATTCGTAGAGGAATGCAATTCCGGCAAAATTTCCATGAATGCCAAGCGCCGTCTGGCCTCCGAACATGAAATCGAGCGTGTAGGAGAGCAATTGCGCGGTATGATGTCCTGGATCGGTAAATCAAAAATCGTGGATCACTCTAAAAACTAGTTTTGTACGGCAAGCTCGGGGAAATCAGCCAGGCGCTGGTTTCCCCGAGTTTCTTTACCTTGTTTTATACTGACGATCCAGATAACGCTTCACATCCCGTTCCTTGATGGCCTGCCGTTTATCGTAGTGTTTTTTCCCCTGAGCCAGTCCAATCTTGAGCTTGGCAAAACCTCTCTCGTTAAAATATAGCTTGAGAGGCACAAGAGTCAGCCCTTTTTCCTTCAACTTTCCACTCAATCGCCGAATTTCCGCTTTGTGTAGCAAAAGTTGCCTGCTTCTGGCCGGATCAGACGGATTTTGCATGGCTGCCGGCTTGTAGGGGCTGATGTTGCAACCGATCAAAATGACCTTTTCCTTACGAATAATGCAGTGTGCCTCGGCCAGGTTGGCCTGACCGGCACGGATGGATTTCACCTCAGGACCCGTGAGGATCAGACCAGCCTCGTAGGTCTCCAGGATATGATAATCATGACGGGCACGACGGTTGACGATGCTCATGAAAGGAATGCTAGGCGTTTAACGCTCCAACTTCAGTAACAAAAAAGGGGCGGCCCACGGCCGCCCCTTAGTCGGAAGGAAAAAGACCTACTTCAGGCCCTTCAGGAAGGCAATGATAGCATCCGCCTTGTCACCACACTTCCTCTGCTTCGGCATCTTGGTCTTCTTACCAGCAGCCTTGGCGACACCCTTGGAATCGCATACCCAAGCACGCAGCTTCTCTTCATCCCATACACCACCAGCAGCATTCTGGGCCTTCAGATAAGAACCATATTTCTTATAGCCCGCCCTGGACTCATCACCCTGTTTGGCACCGACAATACCAAACAGATTGGGGCCGGTCTTATTCTTGCCGCCCTTATCAAAAGTATGGCAGGCCTTGCACTTGCTCTCGGGTGCAGCGAATGCGTTTGTAGCAGTAAAACCGCCCATAACAAAGGCAGCTGCCGCAGCGATCAGTAATGTTTTTTTCATGTAACCTCCTCCAGTGGATTATTTGAGAAGCGACTTTCTATCGGAAGCTCGCCTCAGTTGTCAACCCTAAGTTGCTTCACATGTCGCTAACAGTCGTAAGAAATACGCCACAGGGGGAATTACCACGTCCTTCAGCCGCTTTCAGGGGCTTTTACTGTCAATTTGCAGTTCACCGTTTTTTTCATCCACAACAACGGTCGCCTTGTCCGGGATCTCTCCTGCAATGATCAGTCGGGCCAGGCCTGTCTCCAGCTCATGCTGGATAAAACGCTGCAGCGGTCTGACGCCGTAGACAGGGTCAAAACCAGTTCGGGCAATATATTCTTTAGCGCCAGCGCTAAGTTCCAGCCTTATATTCTTTTCGGCCAGTCGCTTTTCAAGTTCACGGATCAACAGCTCAACAATCTGACCAATCTCGCCAAGGGTAAGTGGTTTGAACAGGATAATATCATCGATACGATTGAGAAATTCTGGCCGAAACTGGCCTTGCAATTCAGCCATGACCCTCTGGCGCACATCTTCACGGATATGGCCCTGATCATCGATTCCATCCAAAAGACAGGGGCTGCCGATATTGCTGGTCATGATGACAATCGTGTTTTTGAAGTTCACCGTCCGGCCGTGGGCATCGGTCAGGCGCCCGTCATCCAACAACTGCAATAAAACACTGAATACTTCCGGGTGAGCCTTCTCAATCTCATCAAAGAGAACAACACAATAGGGTTTGCGGCGCACCGCCTCGGTAAGTTGACCGCCCTCTTCATAGCCAATATAGCCCGGTGGAGAACCGAGCAGGCGGCTGACCGTATGCTTTTCCATGTACTCGCTCATATCGATGCGTACCATATTGTGTTCGCTGTCAAACAGGGTAGATGCCAGTGTCCTTGCCAGTTCCGTTTTTCCAACACCCGTTGGTCCCAGGAAGATAAATGAGCCGATGGGTTTGTTTGGATTCTCGATGCCGGCGCGGGCGCGAAGGATGGCGTTGCTGGCAGCCCGGATGGCTTCATCCTGGCCAATTACACGTTCGTGCAGAACTTTATCCAGTTTGAGCAGCTTCTGGCGTTCGCCTTCCATCAGCCGGGTGACAGGAATATTGGTCCAGCGGGAGACGACTTCGGCAATCTCTTCTTCAGTTACTTCCTCACGCAGCAGTCCTTCGCTTTGCTTCTCCGCCATGCCTTTCTGTTTTGCTTCGAGCTGATTCTCCAGTTGAGGCAAGGTTCCATATCTGAGTTCTGCAACCTTGTTGAGATCGTAGGCCCGCTCGGCCTCCTCAACATCATACCGGGATTGCTCAATTTTCTCACGCAACTCCTGCACATCGGTAATTGCTTTTTTCTCACTTTCCCATTGCGCCCGCATGGTGCCAAGTCGCATTTTCAGATCGGCAAGTTCCTTCCCCAGACTCTTCAAACGTTCCTGACTTGCCCGGTCTTTTTCCTTTTTCAGAGCAGTTTCCTCGATTTGCAGGCGCATCACACGGCGGTCAATCTGATCAAGCTCAGCCGGCATGGAGTCAATTTCGGTGCGAATGGAGGCGCATGCCTCATCTATTAGATCAATAGCTTTATCCGGCAGGTGGCGATCCGAGATATAGCGATCAGATTGTGTGGCTGCAGCCACCAGCGCAGCATCCTGAATGCGTACACCGTGGTGGACCTCGAAACGTTCCTTGAGGCCCCTGAGAATAGAGATGGTATCCTCCACATTCGGAGCCTCGATTAAAACAGGCTGGAAACGGCGCTCCAAAGCCTTGTCCTTCTCAATATATTGACGGTACTCATCCAGGGTTGTGGCACCAATGCAGTGCAGCTCACCACGGGCCAGCATGGGTTTAAGCATATTGCCGGCATCTGTGGAACCCTCGGCCTTGCCGGCTCCGACAATGGTATGCAACTCATCAATAAACAGAAGGATGCGGCCATCAGATGCCTTGATTTCCTTAAGAACGGCTTTAAGCCTTTCCTCGAACTCGCCTCGATACTTGGCACCTGCCATTAATGAAGTCATGTCCAGGGCAAATATTGTGCGATTTTTTAGACCGTCCGGCACATCACCCTTGAGAATACGTTGGGCCAGACCCTCGGCAACTGCCGTTTTACCCACACCTGCCTCACCAATCAGCACAGGATTATTCTTGGTTTTACGGGAGAGGATACGGATGACGCTCCGAATTTCTGCATCTCGGCCAATCACAGGATCAAGCTTTCCGGTACGTGCTACCTCAACAAGATCCACACCATATTTCTTTAGTGCTTCGTAACTGGCTTCAGGTTGATCAGATGTGACGCGTTGATGGCCACGAATGTCTGTAAGCGCGACGAGAAAACTGTCTCTCCTGACCCCATATTCCTTGAGAATTCGTCCGCTTGCTGTTACTTCACCTTCCTCAATAAAGGCCAGCAACAGATGTTCGACCGAAATATACTCATCTTTCAGCTGGCTGGCCTCATCCTGAGCTTTCAGTAAAAGCTGATTTAATCGTTGAGTGATGTACACCTTTCCGGCTTCTGTCGCACCGGCCTGCACCTTGGGACGTTTGCCCAGCTCCAGATCAAGCCGGTTTTTAATTTCGTCCGGGGAGGCATCCATATGTTCAAAGAGACGAAAGGCCAGACCCTGATTGTCATGTAACAATGCAGCAAGAAGATGCTCCCCATCCACCTCCTGTTGATGCATGCGCATGGCCAGCTGTTGTGCCTCGGTCGTGGCTTCACGAACCTTTTGTGTCATTCGGTTAAAATCCAAGTACCAACCTCCTTGCCTTCAGGAACTATCCCGGCTTAGCGTTTATATCGGGTCAGAGCGGACATATTTCAAGGATGTTCAACAACGTAGACGGAGACCTTTGCTGCCTTGGCCGGGTTGGAGTTGGCTATTTCAACAATGAGATCATATCTGCCCAGTGGGTTGGTAAAGGGGATCTGAAACTCATGATTGCCAATGCTGTAACTGCGGGAGCGTTGCAAAAGTGTTTCTTTTTCATCATGAACCCGATGGATGATGAAGGTTAGGGGGCCAATGGCTTCGGACACCAGAGTTACTTCATAATCCCCTGTGCGGTTCGGGAGATCAAAAAATTCACGCAGAGTCTGGTAGGCCGGCACGTTCACATCGCGGTAATAAAGATAGTTCTGTTCCTCCGCCCCGGCTTGTACCGGAGCAAGAAAAAACACCATGAGTAGAATAAAGCGCCTCAACTTTGAAGCTCCTCCTGAGGGTCAACCTGGTACTTATCGCACAAATATCGCATCTTGTCTTTAGACCGTTCCCCAAAGCCCAGCCAGCGACCGGCTTTGGCTTTAACCCCGCCTGTATGTTTCAGTGCCAGTAACAGCAGTTTTTTTTCAAAATCTGCAAGCAGGGACTCCGCATCAATACCGACGTCAGGCAACTTTGCAAGCCAGTCATCCAGCAAGTCCTGGCCCCCCTGAATAATCCTGGGCCCTGTAAGCGTAAAAGGAAGCCGATCAACAACGGGAGCTTCGGCCAGAACTACAGTTCGTTCCACAACATTTTCCAGTTCTCGCACGTTTCCCGGCCAGGAGTAGGTCATCAACTCCTGCATGGCATGAGCAGAAAAATCATCAATTTGCTTGTTGCACAACAGGGTTTTCCGTTCAAGAAAATACCGGGCCAGCAAAGGCACATCTTCAACATGCTCGCGTAAAGGAGGGGCCTCGATATCCACGACGTGAATCCGATAGTATAAATCTTCACGAAAGCTTCCGTTTCTTACCAATGCTTCCAGGTTTTGCTTGGTGGAACATATCAACCGGACATCACTTCTAAGCTGCGCTTCACCGCCCAGTCGGGAAAACTCCCCGTTTTCCAGAACACGCAACAACTTTGCCTGTACGGCAGGCGGCAGGCCTGAGATTTCATCCAGAAACAGAGTCCCGCCTGATGCGCGTTCAAACCAGCCAAGTTTCCTTTTGCTTGCTCCGGCATAGGCACCCTTTTCATATCCGAAAAGTTCTGACTCAAGGTGTTCGGCACCCATAGACGCGCAATTAAGGCCAATGAAAGGCCCTTCAGTCCGCTGGCTCAGGGAATGCAACTGCCGTGCAACCAATTCTTTGCCACTGCCCGTTTCTCCACGGATCAACACAGATGACGGTGTCGGAGCAACCCGTTCTATTAACTCTTTCAGGGTGCAAATTGCGGATGATGTTCCAAGAATTTTTGTGCCCAGGTGCGTTTCCAGCAAACGCTCAAGTTCCTGTTCACGAACCCTTTGTAAGGTTGTCGCCATGGACCGATCAATGGTGTCGCGAACTTCATCCGGATGAAACGGCTTGGTGAAAAAATCCAGTGCTCCAAGCTGACGGGCACGCCTTGCCAGGTTACGCTCATCATGACCGGTGATAACGACCACGGGAATATCGGGGGTTTCCGACCTCAGGCTTTTGAGATAAGCCATGCCAATTTCCGGATTATCCGGCTCAGGCGGCAAGGCCAGATCCAAAACCATCAGGTCTATACGATGCTCTGAAAGCATTTGCTCGGAGGCCTCGATATTGCCAGCCTCAATCACCTGGTAGGTATCCTTGAGCAAAAGCTTCAGGTTCAGCCGGTTAATGTCATTATCGTCCACCACCAGGACGGTACGTCTCATGATTTTTCTCCTGTCAGGGTTAAGACTGCCACAAGGGTAACATAATCCAGAAGGTGCAACCTTTACCCTCTCCTTCGCTTTCAGCCCCGATCGTTCCACCATGTGTTTCGATGATTCGCCTGCTCAGGAATAAACCAATGCCCAAACCGTTTGCTTTGCTAGATGTAAACAGGTGAAACAGCCGTCTTTCAATAAAATCCGGGCTCATGCCACAACCGCTATCCTTCACTTCGATACGAAGCTGGCGATCGGTCGAGCTTACCTTGACAGATAAATCCCCACTTCCCTGCATGGCCTGAACAGCATTATCAAACAGGGTATCCATGACACTGTGTAGCATTTCAGCATCGGCCCTGATCATCGGAGATTCCAGTGTGTGAATATGGATACTGACTTCCTCTGGCCACAAACGTTCTTCAGTACAGGTTTTAATGAATAAGGAGGCATCCATAGGCTTTAATTCGGGATGCAGCGGAGCACTGGGGTCGGCAAGGCGGTTCATTAAAATCTGCATACGATCAACAACTTTGCGAACAGCTTGCACCAGTCCCTGAATATCATTTTTCCTGAGCTTCGCGGATTGCAGGTTATGGGCCAGAAAGGAAAGGTCATGCAGACGGTTCTTCAAATCATGCGAATGCAGTTGGCTGACAACACGGTGAATAGAATCCAGTCTGGCATTGTTGGCATGCATTTGCGAAAGCCTGGCGTGTTCAAGGCTCATGGCCGCAAACCCGGCAAGGCCCTCGATAGACCTGATTTCATCATCCATCGTCCGCCAGTGATCCACATGCGGGCCCAGAAAAAGGTAGGCGTCTCCTCTGCGCTGGGGAAGCTTAATGCATAGTTCATAAGCTTCATTTTTAGAAAGGCGCTGTGGTGGATGTTCAATGTAGGGCGGAGAGGGATACTCCTGCGGATAACAGTGCACCTGCCTGCCCTCTGTGAGTCGCTCATCCAGCGAGGCAGAGATGCGCCTGGTTAAAGTACATATTCTGCTGAGTAAGGCCTGCTCCACATCCTGCATGGGCATATCGGCCAGATCTCCGGCCCCAAGCTGTTGAATAGCTGTTACAATATTCAGGTGACGTCGAAAAAAGGCCCAGTCGAGACCCCGTTCAAAGAGTCGTATGAGAGGCGCATACAGGGAAACGGCGGCAAGGACGGCAATAACGATTGCAAGCGTGGAGACCGGACGACCTGTGATCGCGTAAAGGAAGGATTCAGCCAGCAACAGGGCGACAAAGAAAACGCCCAATGCAAGAATGGTGGCAAGTACATAGGCAAAGGCGTGCAGCAAACGGCGCGGTGAAATTTCCAGGCGACGCCTGGAGACATGATTAGGGATGGGCGCTTTTCGGTTCAAGCCCGAATGCCTTAAGAGTCGCATGCAGGCGAATACGTTTTGCTTCCGGTAATATGGTCAAGGGAAGCCGAATATCCCAACCCATCCACCCCATCATGGCGCAGGCCGCCTTAACCGGAATAGGATTGCTTTGTATGAACAATGCATCGTTAAGTTCCTGCAAATCCAGTTGCTGCTGGCCGGCCAGTGCGATGTCATTCCTGCGCATGGCCTGCACAAGCCGAATCATAGCCTGTGGAACAATATTAGAAGCTACGGAGATCACACCAGCACCACCCATGGCCATGAATGGCATCACTGTGGCATCATCACCGGAGTAGAATTCAATGCGACCGTTGCCTGCATTCATTGTGCGTGCCAGTTGTGCCATATCCGCGGTGGCATCCTTGATGCCGATAATGTTGGCAACCTCAGCCAGGCGCCCAACTGTCTCCGGAAGCATATTGGAGGCCGTGCGTCCCGGCACGTTGTAGAGAATGACAGGAATGTGTACCGCTTCAGCGACGCTGCGGTAATGCTGATAGATGCCCTCCTGGTCAGGCTTGTTGTAATATGGAGAAATCAGTAGTGCCGCATCGGCTCCGGCATCTCTAGCAGCCCGGGTTAATTCGATGGTTTCAGCAGTTGAATTGCTACCCGCTCCGGCGATGACAGGCACGCGTCCACGAACATGTTTCACAACTGTGCGGACAAGTTTCTTGTGTTCATCGTGGCTCAGGGTGGCAGACTCACCCGTAGTGCCAGCTGGAACTACAGCATCTACGCCTGCTTCAACCTGCCGATCCAGATGAGATAGCAGGGCTTCTTCATCAATTTTTCCGTTTGTTATTACTTTTAATTTACCCCAATCA
>JBHHTX010000039.1:0-12848 GCA_046753585.1 Mariprofundaceae bacterium | reverse complement strand
CCAATGAAAACCTACTACATCGGCATGGACGTACACAAGAAAATAATCGCTTACTAATAAACGGCATCGGAAGGTTTGAAACGAAAAATATGGTTGGTGGTCAACGATTTGTTATGTGTTTATGCCCCAGTACTTGTTTTTTACCTTATGATACCCACGTTGTTTTTTGAACTCTTGAAAATCATTGCTCCCAACTGATGGAAACTCTGCTTTTATTTCATTAGCTAAAGTAGATATAATTTTTTCACCAAGAATGTTTGAGAACTGCCCTTTTAAAGCTTTTTCATACCATGATACAAGCTCATTTATTGTAATTACTGCTTGGATTCGAGAACGCCAACCAATTTGAGTTAGTAAGGTATTTATTACTGCTTCTTCTGAATTTTTACACACGATAATAATTCTGTCTGAAGTAATTGAAGTAACTACATCCTCAGCCAACTCTTCATCGAGTGATAAATGCTTTATTTGAACGACTGAACCAAAATTGGCGTACATATCTAGCCCTCTGTCAGCAGCATTAGTAACACCAACCCGATTAAAATGAGCATCTAATGTTTTTCTATTATTGGTAGGGGTAAGATTTAACACTTTGCCTGTAAAATCCTTAAACTCTTCAATTAATTTAATTTGTGTTTTTTCATAATAAATATCAATTTTTACTTCTATTGCTGTTGTCAACACCTCGAATAATGAATACACAACAATTTCAAAGATTTTATCTAAGCTACGTTTTAAACCTGGCTGTTTCCAAAACTGCTCAAGAAATTTATTGACTTCAAAATCATCTTTTGCGCTAGTTATACAATAATTCAGTGCGTTCTCGAGTTGAAGGTGTTTGTCTTCAAATGCTTTATAAATATATGCTTCAACAACCCCATTTTTTTTTATGTTCTCATCACCTAATTTTTCTAGCAAAGAAGGCGGCATTGCATTTTCTTCAAACAAATTGTCTTGGAATTTCGCACTTGATGTACTTATTCTCCCCAAAAATTGCATACATACTATGTCTCGCCATTTTTTTGATACGTTCCTATAGGTCTCGATATCCCCTAAATCATCAACATCATTGCTTGTTCTATTTTTATATAAAATTTCAGCAATCTGTATGGGTTTATATAAATGTACTCTTGATTTCTTGATAATCGAATCTAATGCTTGTTTTGCTTCATCTAAATTGCTCGACATTCTAACTCCTCCCACATTTCAGTTTGTTTTGGTTGGGGAGAGGCTATCTCTTTACTGTCAATGCTTCTAATCATCTCTTTTGCAACCGCCTCAATGACAGGCACACTTACACTATTACCAGCTTGTTTTCTTATTTGTGTGTATGGAACCACAATTTTGAAGCTATCAGGAAAACCTTGAAGTCTAAGTAGTTCTCTTGGAGTTGGTCGCCTAATGCCATTAACAACCAAGTAATTATATGATGCACCTGCTCTAAGCGCACAAGAATATTCTAATGCTGATATGTTTCCACTTTTATTTTCATGCCAAATTGAAGGAATAGGATAATTAGGCTTAACTTTTTCAAATCGTTTTTTTCTGATTTTTTCTGAAACAAAATATTTTTTATCAATATTTTCATCATTTTCTAATATCTTAGATAAGTCTGCTTTAATACCCAATGGTTTAGGGAAAGAAAATTTTAAGTTTTCTTTAAAACCAACGATAATTGTTCGCTCTCTTTTTTGAGGGACACCAAAATCAAGAGAATTTAACACTGTGTGATGAACATAGTAACCTAAATCTTCTAAATGCTGGATTATTGTTTTAAGCGTCCGCCCCTTGTCATGTGATTTTAAATTTTTAACATTTTCAAGCATAAATGCGAAAGGCTTTTTAATCCTTAAAATCTCCTCAATATTAAAGAATAATGTTCCCCTAGTATCAGAAAACCCTTTTTGGTCGCCACATATACTAAATGCTTGACAAGGAAAGCCACCTAATAACACATCGTGCTCAGGTATTGATGATGGCTCTATTTTGGTAATATCTCCTTCTGGACGTTCGCCAAAATTTGCTTCGTAAGTATCTTGTGCAAAGGTATCCCACTCAGATGAAAATACACACTTTCCTCCTACAGATTCAAAACCCAATCTGATGCCGCCAATACCAGCAAATAGGTCTATAAATTTAAAGGCTTTCATAATTCTCCAAATGTTTATGGTTTCCTACACCTAACTTGGTAATACGTGTACTCGATTGTCCATGTATTACTCTCCTATATACGCCCTTGTTGTCCATGTTATTGTATATTAAAGGCAGAACAAGGAAATTAGCCTGATTTTCCTAAGCGGATTTAGATTTTTACAGAAAGGTTGCTGACTGTCCATTTGTGGCAGTTTTCTGCCAGTAAATATATTGCAACAGGAGGGTTCTTTAGAATGCAATTGCCTGCCGCTTTCAATTGCAATCGGGTGCATAGTCCGAGTACAACTTGCAACGTGAATTGCTGTGGCTTTTTGTAGCTTAGTGTCCCCCAGCAAATAAAAAGGGTCTCCGATTTCTCGAAAACCCTTATTTTATATGGCTGGGGGACGTGGATTCGAACCACGGTTGGCGGAGTCAGAGTCCGCAGTCCTACCGCTAGACGATCCCCCAATAGTTGCCGGCACCTTAAAAAGTGATTAATGGGATGTCAATTATCAATAAGCCCGGTCACTATTAATACCTTCATAAATCCAGCAGGCTCAGACCCGGGTATTCCAGTGACTCCTTGATGGTATTGAGGAACAGTACTGCATCCTTGCCATCAATCAGGCGGTGATCATAGGAAAGGGCAAGGTACATCATCGGTCTTATGGTGATTTTATCATCAATCACGACCGGCCTTTTCTCAATGCGGTGCATACCAAGAATCGCACTCTGGGGTGGATTCAGGATAGGTGTGGAAAGCAGAGAACCAAACACTCCGCCATTGCTGATGCTGAAAGTTCCTCCCTTCAGATCATCAGGCATCAATCCACCGGAACTTGCCTTGTGGGTATAATCGGCAATCCCCTTCTCAATATCCGCCATGCTCATCTCTCCCACATTACGAAGCACGGGCACAACCAGCCCCCTGTCCGTACCGATGGCGATACCAATATCAAAATAATTGCGGTAGATAACATCCTCACCTTCAATGCAGGCGTTGATCACCGGATATTTCCGCAAGGCCTGCACACAGGCCATGCTAAAAAAAGACATCAGACCCAGATCAATGCCATGTCTGTCCTTGAATTCCTGCCTGAATTTACCACGCACCTTCATCACTTCCTGCATATCGACTTCGTTGAATGTAGTCAGAATAGCAGCCGTGTTCTGCGCCTCTTTTAATCGTGTGGCTATTCTCCTGCGTAAACTGCTCATCGGTAGCCGCTTTTCCACATTTTCCTGAGATGGAACGGTGGGAACCTTTGCCTTTCCGGCAGTCGGCTCAATATCGGGCATACTCACAATTTCCGGCTTTGTTTGCTTCTTTTCCTCTTTTGCAGGCCGGGGCATCACTTCGATATCAGCCTTTTCTACTGTAAGCTGTTTTGATATCCCGCCACTTTCGACATGCCCCTCCTCGATAAGTGCGATAACTTCACCGGGAACAACGATTTCTCCGGCCTGTTTGCGTACCTCCTTTAAAATGCCGGCATCCAGGGCAGCTATTTCCAGGGTGATCTTGTCACTTTCAATCTCAGCCAGAACCTCATCCACTTCAACTGCGTCACCCTGCTGTTTCAGCCAGGTTACCAACGTAGCTTCCGATTCGGACTCACCTAAACTGGGAACCTTGATTTCAATATCCATATTTCTTCTCCGGGTTAAACCGATACATTTTTCTGAACATCCCCGGCAGACAAGGCAGCGTCTACCAAAGCGCGTTGCTCTTCTGTGTGCCGCTTCAAAGAACCGACAGACGGGGCAGCTGACCTTGCACGCGCCACGTAATAAATTTTCTGCTCCGGCAACAGACAACGCCGGATATGACTGTTAATCTGAAACCATGCCCCCTGATTGACGGACTCCTCCTGCACCCAGAAAACTTGTCGGGCTGCCTTGTATAAGCCCGTCTGTTTTTTCAACTCATCTGTCGGAAACGGGTAAAGCCGTTCCAGGCGGACAATACTGATATCATCAATCCCACGTTGCTGACGCTCTGCCAAAAGATCATAGTAAACCTTGCCAGAACACAGGATAAGCCGCCTGCAACGGTCTACCTTTATTGAACCCCTCTCAGGCAGAAGCGGTTGAAAAGAACCCTTGCTCAACTCATCCATTGTGGAAAATGATAGTTTCTGCCGCAACAGGCTTTTGGGCCCCATCATAATCAAGGGCTTACGCGTCCTGATCAGCATCTGACGACGTAATAGATGAAATAACTGGGCTGGCGTGGTTGGATATACAACCTGCATATTCTCCTCCGCACAAAGTTGAAGGTAACGTTCCAGCCTGGCCGAAGAGTGTTCTGCACCCTGCCCTTCATGACCATGGGGAAGCCATAGCACCAGCCCGCTCATGCGCGACCATTTGGACTCGGACGAAGATATAAACTGATCTATAACAACCTGGGCGTTGTTGGCAAAATCACCGTACTGAGCCTCCCATATAACAAGGGCGCGCGGTTCGGCAATGCTATAGCCGTATTCAAAAGCCATCACTGCCAGTTCGGAAAGCATGCTGTCCACCACCACGAAATGGGAGAAGCCCCCTCGCTCAACCTGCCGTAACGGTACAAATTTCTTGCCCGTTTTCTGATCATAGACGACTGCATGCCGGTGAAAAAAAGTGCCCCGCCCCGTATCCTGGCCTGAAATACGTACCCAATGACCCTCATCAAGCAGAGTGGCATAAGCCATAGTCTCGGCGCAACCCCAGTCTACGGCTTGTTTGCCATCCATCATCATAAGCCGGACATCGTAAATTTTCTTCACTTTTTCATGCAAAACAAATCCGGATGGAACGGCGTGGGCTATTCGGGCCAATGTTTTCAATCTGCTGCTATCCACTCCCGTTTCGGGCTCCTGCGTATCCTGCTTGATGAAACCTGCCCAGCGATCCTGCAGGCTGTTAACAGGACTTGGAGGTGGACGATTTTTGTCCCGTCGCACCTTTTCCAGACGGCTTTTGTAATCAGAAGTCATCTGGGCAGCCTCTTCAGAACCAAGAGAACCCTCGGCAATCAGCTGTTTCAGGTAAATGTGTTGTACACTCGGCAGCTCGTTTATTTTCCGGTACATCTCGGGCTGCGTCACGGAAGGCTCATCCGTTTCATTGTGTCCGTGGCGCCGATAGCAGATAAGGTCAATAACAACGTCCTGCTGGAAATGATTGCGAAACTCGACGGCCACAATTGCTGCTAAAGCTACTGCCTCAGGATCATTGCCATTTACATGCAGAATGGGAGCCTGCACGATTTTGGCAACGTCAGTGCTGTACAGGGTAGAGCGGGCATCATAAGGATTGGTGGTAAAGCCAATCTGGTTATTTACGACAATATGGATGGTTCCACCCGTCTTAAAACCGCTTAATTTGGAAAGGTTAATGGATTCAGCAACAACACCCTGCCCGGCAAAAGCCGCATCACCATGTACCAGAACACTCATCACCTCACGTCGTCCATTATCGCCACGGCGGCGCTGACGTGCACGTACGGAACCTTCAACAACCGGTGTAATAATTTCCAGATGTGAAGGATTAAAGGCCATGGAAAGGTGCAGAATACCACCTGCAGTACGGATGTCCGAGGAATAACCAAGGTGATATTTCACATCACCCGAACCTCGTCCTGCATCCTCAAACTGCAGGCCTTCAAATTCTGCAAAAATATCCGACAGGGATTTACGCAGGATATTAGCCAGCACATTCAGGCGCCCTCGATGCGCCATACCCAGATTAATTTCCTTGGTTCCGATCTCACCGGATTTTTGAATAATCGCGTCCAGCATCACGATCAAACCCTCTCCTCCCTCCAGAGAAAAGCGTTTCTGACCCACGTAGCGGGTATGCAGAAAACGTTCAAACTCATCGGAACGCATCAGCCTCTGAAACATATGCCGTTTGGTATCCTTGCTGAATTTCGGAGTAGAACGGCAGCTCTCCAAACGCGCCTGAATCCAGTGTTTCTGGGCGGAATCGGTAATATGCATAAACTCCGGTCCAATACAGCTGGAATAGGTCTGCTGGAGAATGCCAATAATCTCTCGAAGCGGCAGATGGGGTGCCGCCACCATATCCCAGGTGGGAAATTCTTTGTCCAGATCAGTGTTATTCAAACCGTAGTAACTCAGATCCAGTTCCGGACTATGTCTGGTCAGTTTCAGATTCAGGGGATCAAGATTGGCGTGAGTATGTCCATGTACACGGTAAGCATGGATGAGATACAATGTACGGGAAGGATACTCTACGCCATCAACCTCAAAATCCTGTTCTACAGGTTCCTTTGCTGTGGCCGGAACCCCGGCCATGCTTTGCAGAATATCCCGGTGAGAGGCATCCGATGCCGAACCGGATAATTCAGAGAAGCGTTCAACCCAGACCTTGGGCACAGACCCGGGATCATGCAAATAATCCTCAAATAAGGCCTCAATATAAGCACTGTTAGAGCCGGAAAGATCAGCATCCATCTCGAAGCGCTCCCGTACTGAAGCCGCATGACTCAATGGTGTAAAATTTATTGCCTTTTTCACGGCCCTTTTATAGCCGAATTCCATTGACAAAGCGATAGTCGAAGTCCTTTCCCTGTGGCAAAAAACACACGGCTAATAGCGAAGGCGATACCAAAGCAGGCCCATATATTCCCGCAACGCCTGGGAGGAATCCGAAAATGTTTGAGCCTGTGGCAAATAGCTGAGTAAATTGTAAGGCATGCGATCCCCAAGATAGGCACAGGGTGCAGCTATCACCCTGATGCCCGGTTTGGAAAAACAAAACATGGCACGCGGTATATGGACTGCTGATGTAACCAGCACAATGGTCTGGACGTTATCTGCTGCTAGAATCGGGCCTAGTAAGGAAGCACTTTCACAGGTTGTGTTTGAAGTTTTCTCCACCCGGATATCATTGGCTGAAATACCCATACGGATCAGCCAGTGATACATGATCTCACCCTCAGCTTCACTTTCGGGATGTAAGGGATTACCACCGGCAGTGTATATTGGCAATAGCGTACCTTTGGCTAAATAAGCCGCATAGCTGGTTCGTGCCAGAGCAACAGGAGGCAGGCTATCCCGACCTGCATATTCCGGGGCATGCACATCAATACCGCCACCCAGCAACACGATGGCTGTATTTTCACTGGATAAGTCTGAAATTTGTAGTGGTGGATAACGGGACTCGAGTGGTCTGAGCAAGGCATCACTTACAGGCTCCATGGACAGGACACAAAGCAGAAAGGCACTAAAACCCATCAAAAAACGTCTGCAGCGCTGTTTCGCAAAAAACAGACCGGCAAAAAGAAGCAGAATCAGAATCCCGGGTGGCAAAAGTAGCAGTGCTACCGCCTTGCTTAAATACAGGTTCACATCACCCATCAGACTCTGCTTTACGATCCTTGCGAATGTTGATAACAACCAGCAAAGCCTCAACCAGAACCCATAAGGCGAGAAATAAAATAATAAATCCTGTCAATGTTACAATCCACTGCTCGTCATGCAGGGCCTTACTGATGCCGATAAACATCCCCGAAATGGTTGCCGTCAGCACCAGAAACATGGGCAGGAGTGTGTAAATAATAGGCTTGCGCTTGCGATAGAGATAAATGGTAACAGCTAGCAAGGTAAGCCCTGCCAGAATCTGGTTAGTGGTTCCAAACAGTGTCCAGAGAAACAGGCCGGCCGGTTTACCATCCACCTTGAAAAAGGCAAAAAAACCAATAGCCAGAACTGCAAGGGCAGTGGCAAGATAACGGTTATCAAGTACTCTGAAACCAAGGGTATGACCTATCTCTTGAATATTAAAACGTAAAAGCCTGGCGCCCGTGTCAACGGAAGTCAGGGCAAAGGCTACAACAACTACCGAGATAAAGGCCTCAGCCAGGTCAACAGGCACACCAAGCTGATGAATAAACTGGCCCGTTCCCTGAATAAATACACCAAGCTTCTGATGCAGTCCGGCGGCACTCTCCCACGAACCGTAAAAGCTCGCCCATTGATCATGGCTGCTGAAGGCACCGGCAGTTGTTGCCATCACAGCCATCAATGCCAGCAGTGACTCCCCGACCATGCCGACGTAACCGATCAGGGGGGCATCGGTCTCCTTATCCAGTTGTTTGGCCGTGGTGCCTGAGGCGACAACTCCATGAAAACCGGAAACGGCTCCGCAGGCGATTACTATAAAAAGGAAGGGTATGATGGGTGGCGCACCCTCTGGGTTCGGGTTAAAGGCAGGCGCTACCCAGTCCGGAGAGAGCAGAAAGAAGCCTGCCAGCATGGAAAACAACGCCAGATAAAGAAGTAAAGAGTTGAGAAAATCACGCGGTTGGAGCAAAAGCCAGACCGGAAACACGGATGCGGCAAAGGCATAGGCGAGCAGGGTCCAGGTCCAGCCGGTTGGACTAATGCCGGTTACAGGCATGTTCAGACCCATCCAGGTAGTCAGCAACATAAGCACAAAGCCAAGTGAGATCAATGGCCAGACCGGCATATTCCGGCGGAAGACAAGGAAACCGATAAGCATGGCGATGAGCATCAGAGCATAGGTCGGAAACACAGCCTCGGGATGTGCTGTTGGTGGTATATTGGCTGCATCCGGAGCGGAAAACAACCCGGAAATAACCAGCACAAAAACGCCCATAGCAAGGGAAACAAGGAAAAAAATCACCAACAGAAAAAGCAGTCGGGTACGAGGACTGATCACATCTCTGGCGATGGTACCAACGCTTCTGGCCTTATAGCGCACAGAAAGCACCAGTGCTGAAAAATCGTGCACAGCGCCGACCAGCAATGTTCCCAGCACAACCCACATCAGTGCAGGCACCCATCCCCAGATAACGGCAATAGCAGGTCCCAGCATCGGGGCAAGTCCGGCAATGGAAGCAAAATGGTGTCCAAAAAGAATGTATTTGTTGGCTGGTACATAATCGACATCATCCCGCAAGCTATGTGCCGGTGTAACCGCATTCTCATCGAGTGCAAACACTCGACGGGCTAAAACCTTTTTGACATAAAGATGGTAAAAAACGGCATAAAGGCTAAGCACCAGAATGGCTATGGTGTCAGGTGTCATGTCCCCTCCTGCAAGAGCCAGCCTTGTCATACGGCTGATGAACACTCACCGGATAAGGCTAGCGACAGAAGAACGGACTGAAAATAGCCGTTCATTGATTTTTCATGATTCCACATCTAATGTGTGGCTTATGGGTCAGATCAAACCACATCAACGCCGTTTAAGTATCAGTATGGCTATCATGTTTGCCGTACAGGTATTCGCGGTCACCTTCTGCCTCAGCAATCAGGCATCTGCAACACCGGCCGCACAAACGACGATGGCCATGCCCTGCCCGGCTGGGATGGACGCTCCTGCTCAGAATAAAGCGCCCTGCACCTACTGTGACTTGCCTGACACCAACACCTCAGCCGTAGGCTTTGGCTCTCTGTCTATCGACCTGACCTTGCTAGCAATTCTACCTGATACGTCAGCTCCGACTTCAATTGAGGCAAACGCACATGTTTACAACATTGCCCAGGCCCAGGCTCCACCAGGCAGCGCTTCACTCATTTACAAAACCAGTTTAAGAATCCGCCTCTAAAATCCAGCTCCCCCTGTTTCTGCTGAGCCTGTCGGCTCATGCAGTTGTTTTTTATTTTTTCAGGAGGTTGATATGCTCAAATTTTATCCTTTGCCGCTGGCACTGGCTCTTTTATTCACAATACCGGTTCATGCTGCCGGGAATTCACAAGCCCTGACACTGGCCAGCGCTGAGTTGTTGGCTCTCAAAGATAACTCCGGCATTGCAGCCAGCGGTGCTCGTGCCCGGGCTCTGGCCAACGTGCCACCACAGGTGGGTAGCCTTCCCGACCCCCGCCTGTCTTTAAATGCCATAAACCTGCCCATGGATACTTTTTCCACTACCCAGGAAAACATGACACAACTGCAACTTGGTTTAAGTCAGACCATCCCGTTTCCCGGCAAGCTGGGCTTGCGTGAGGAGGCCGCAAAGTTCGAGGCCAGAGCCGCCGAGTGGGATGCCGAGGAAACCCGGCTTATTGTTATCCGAAATGTCCGCCTGACGTGGTGGAACCTGTACTTCCTCGACCGGGCTCTGTCCATCATTCAGCGGAATCAGGTCCTGGTTCGACAATTCGTGAAGATTGCTGAAACAAAATACAAGACCGGACAGGGGCTACAATCCGATGTGCTGCTGGCCCAGGTGGAATTATCCAAATTACTGGATGTTGAGATCACCCTGAGAGCATCTCGCCGGAATGAGGCTGCACAGATGAATGCGTTGCTAAATCAACCCTCGAATGCCTCAGTGAAGCTGCCGGAAAAGATAGATGAAACGTTGCCACAGGCCCCGGATGCCGAACCATTACTCAAGCTGGCCCTGGATACGCGACCAATGTTGGCATCCCAACGCAACAAGCTGGATGCATCACGTACCCGCGTGGATTTAGCTGAAAAGAATTATTACCCCGACTTTACCCTGGGAGGCGCTTATGGTTCCCGAAGCGGCATCAATCCGGTTAACGGGCGTTCACGTCCTGATTTCGCCTCCATCACATTCAGCATGACACTGCCCATCTATACGGGCAGTAAACAGGATAAGGCGGTTGAGCAGCGCCAGGCCGAAATGATAAAGGAAGAATTCACCCTGTCAGACCGGATTGCCCGGGTTGATACCGAAATTGCTCAGGCACTGGCTGATTACCGCGCCGGCCATGATCAGGCCTCATTATTTGAGACGGGCATCATTCCTCAGGCAAGCCAGACCGTATCATCCATGCTGGCATCCTATCAGGTGAACAAGGTTGATTTCCTGAACCTCGTACACGCCCAGATCACACTCTACAACTATGAGACTCAATACTGGAAAGCAGTAAGCACCGGCTGGCAGGCATGGGCCCGGCTGGAAGCCGCCGTTGGCATGGAGATTAGCCATGAATAAGAACATCGTCATCACAGCTGTCATTACTTTGCTGCTCGGTGCAACGGCCGGCTACTGGCTGACGCCATCTGGAGAAAATCATGCTGAATCGGCTGCCGGGAAGACTGATTCACACGAACGCAAGGCTCTCTTTTATCGGAATCCGATGAATCCATCGATCACCTCACCCGTACCGGCCAGGGATGAGATGGGTATGGACTATATTCCCGTCTATGCCGATGATGGTAATGATAAATCCACACCTGCAGGAACGGTGTCCATCAATCCAGCCATGGTACAGAATATTGGCGTGCGCACAGTACAGGCGGAGTTAAAAACATTGTCCCGCAACATTCGAACTGTAGGGCGCGTGACCTTTGACGAAGAGCGTGTAGCACGATTACATCCAAAATATGACGGCTGGGTGGAAAAGATGTTCATCGACAAAACCGGTGATCATGTCAGCCAGAATACTATGTTGATGGCCATCTATTCGCCGCAACTTGTGGCCACGCAGGAAGAATATCTACTCGCGCTCAGGAATGCGGAAGTACTGAAAAAGAGTCCATTCCCCGATGTGCGAGAGGGCGCACAAAGCCTGCTTCGTTCGGCACGTGAACGCCTACAGCTTCTGGATGTGCCCAAACATCAGATCAAGAAGCTGGAAAACGAACGGAAAATTATGAAAGGGGTACATATTCATTCGCCATTCGATGGTATTGTGATGAAGGTCGGCGCACGCGAAGGCCAGCGTATTACGCCTGAAACCGAACTCTACATGATTGCTGACCTCACCCGCGTCTGGGTCATTGTTGATCTGTATGAAGATGATTTACCCTGGGTGCGCGAGGGCGATACGGCTGATATGAAAGTTGCCGGTATTCCGGGGCGTGTGTTTACCGGCAAAGTCAGCTTTATCTACCCCTATCTCGAAGCCAAAACCCGCACAGTCAAGATGCGACTGGAGTTTGATAACCCGGAGCTTTCTCTGAAGCCCGATATGTTTGCCAATGTGACCGTGAAAGCAGGCAAGCAGATCGATGCTGTGATTGTTCCGTCTGAAGCGATTGTACGTACCGGCGAACAGGAGCAGGTGTTTGTGCAGAGAGGGCCCGGAAAATATGAGCCGCGCAAGGTAGTGGTCGGCATTGATTCAGAAGGTGAAGCACAGATCCTCGAGGGACTGAAGGCCGGTGAGATTGTGGTAACATCCAGTCAATTCCTGATTGATTCCGAATCCAAACTCAGGGAAGCAACGGCGAAAATGATGGAGGCAACACAAGCTAAACCGGCCCCCGCCAGTATGGATATGAAGGAGATGCAATGATCCCTTTCTTTTATATCCCCTTATGCCTTCGAGTCTTTGTGGCGGTACAAACGTGATTCGTTCACTGATCGATGTCTCGATCAAAAACCGTTTTCTGGTTCTTATGGCTACTCTGCTTATTTCCTTTGCAGGACTTCAGGCCATGAAATCCACGCCTCTGGATGCCATTCCTGATCTCTCCGATGTACAGGTTATTATTTTCACTGATTTTGCCGGACAGGCGCCACAGGTGGTGGAAGATCAGGTGACCTACCCATTGACTACAGCGATGCTCTCCGTGCCGAACACCAAAGTGGTTCGTGGCTATTCATTCTTTGGCTTTTCGATGGTGTACGTCATTTTCGAAGATGGCACGGACATGTATTGGGCACGCACACGCGTACTGGAATACCTCAACTATGCTGCGGATCGCCTCCCAACCGGCGTTTTACCCAAGCTGGGGCCGGACGCCACCGGTGT
>JBHHTX010000038.1:0-13622 GCA_046753585.1 Mariprofundaceae bacterium | reverse complement strand
AGTTCTCACAGATACGGACATGGTGTTTATCACGGCTGGTATGGGTGGAGGAACAGGAACCGGAGCAGCACCTATTATTGCCGAGGTGGCAAAGGAACTGGGTATCTTGACGGTTGCCGTGGCAACAAAACCGTTCCAGTTTGAGGGAAACAGACGCATGCGCCAGGCTGAAGCAGGCATTGCTGAATTGCGCAAGTTTGCAGACACGCTGATTGTTATTCCAAATCAGAAACTGATTGGAGCCGTTGGTAAACATACATCTATGCTAAACGCCTTTCGTAAGGCGGATGATGTTTTGTTGGAGGCTGTGCGTGGTATTTCTGAACTCATTACACACACAGGTTATATCAACGTTGATTTTGCCGATGTCAAGGCAGTGATGAGTGAAACTCGCGGCATGGCCATGATGGGTTCAGGTATTGCCAGCGGCGAGAACCGTGCCTGTGAAGCTGCTGAGCGGGCAATTTCCTCACCGCTGCTGGAAGATGTGGATATTCATGGGGCCTTCGGGATTCTGATTAATGTGACCGGTAACGAGGATATGACACTAGCAGAATACAATGAGGCTGTGAGTATCATCCACAACATGGCTGATGATGATGCAAACATCATTTGTGGCATGGTCTACGATCAGAGTGCTGATGAACAAATGCGGGTGACCGTGGTAGCTACAGGCTTGTCAGGTGAAGTCCAGACCAGGATTTCAGAGGTTAAGCCTGTACAGGAACCCGTGCTACAACCAAAGTCCGTTGTTCAAATCGGTAAAGACCCGCAGGTTATAAACGCAGGTCACGGCAACGTAGTTCCGGCTCCGCTTTTTGGCACTGATCCGTCTTATGACGAGGACACGCTTGCTATACCATCGTGGATTCGTCGGCAAACTGATTGAAATCCGGTAGTTTTCTGGCATTATATGCGCGATTTCTATCGTGATTGGCGTTTGTAGTGTTGCCGGAGCGGTAACTTTTGCAGTCAATGTGCTTCAAGAACAGCGGCAGACCGGGAGGAATGCATGATTCCACAGAGAACCCTTGATCAGGCCATACGATGTAGTGGTATTGGACTTCATACCGGATTAAAGGTTGAGATTTGCCTGCGACCAGCTTCTGAGGATACCGGCATCGTGTTTTGCAGAACCGACATCGCCCCTGACATTCTCATTCCTGCAAAGTCTGATTATGTGGTGGATACGAGATTGTGTACAACCCTGGGGGTCGGTGATGTCCACATTGCAACAGTGGAGCATTTGCTTTCAGCGATGGCTGGCCTGGGGATAGATAATGCCTATATAGATGTTAAGGGGCCCGAGGTGCCCATTATGGATGGATCTTCCGGACCATTCGTCTTTCTTCTCCACTGTGCAGGTGTCAAAAATCAGTCTAAGCCGAAAAAGGTGATGCGTATTACAAAGGCGGTTAGCGTTGAAGAAGGTGACAAGCGTTGCTCCATTTATCCTGCCGCCAGCTTTAAGGTCAGCTATTTTCTTGATTATGATCATCCCATGTTGCGTAGCCGGGCAGTAAGCATCGATTTCTCCAAGCAACCATATACGCGTGAGGTAAGCAGGGCTCGTACTTTTGGTTTTCTGCATGAAATTGAGGCATTGCAAAAAGCAGGGCTGGCCCTGGGTGGCTCTCTGGAAAACGCATTGGTCTTTGATGCCTTCCGAACCGTCAATGAGAGTGGTTTGCGCTATGAAAATGAATGCACCCGTCATAAAATCCTTGATACGGTGGGTGACTTGAGCCTGACCGGATATTCAATTGTCGGGGCCTTTGAAGGTGAACGAACCGGCCATGAAATGAATCACCATCTTGTTAAGACCTTGTTGGCCGATAGGACCTCATGGGTAATTGAGGAACTTGACGAAAAACAGGGAACTCCTTATTTAACCGGAGCAGCAGTACAGCCGGCTTAGCCCGCTAAAAAATAGCCCGGAAGGAATCTTATTAGTCTGTAAGGGTGCGTTCCTCATGCTCCTGTGCTGTTTTACAGTCGATACACAAGGTTGTGACCGGTCTGGCCTGTAGCCGTTTGATGCCTATATTGGTTCCGCAGCTATCACATATTCCAAAAGTCCCATCCTTGATCCTGCCCAGCGCCTGACTGATTTTTTTAATCAGCTTACGCTCACGCTCATAGATTCTGAGATCAAAATCGCGTTCAGTTTCAACACTTGCCTGATCAGTCGGGTCAGGAAACGCACCGGCCTGTTCTCGATTCAGGGCGTGGATCGCTTGGTTCACTCCCTGTTCAAGCTCCATGCTCCAAGCCGAAAGCTGTTCTTCAAATTGGGCCAGATGTTTTTGGCTCAGGGCCATAGCAAACCTCCAAAAAAACATAAAGGGACAGTGAAAGCAAGCCCCTGAAAAAGGGCGGCAAACCTAGCGGCTTGTTTTTATGCTGTAAACGGAAAAGCTGCCTTTTCCAGCAAGCCTAAAAAATGACTTTCCCATATACCCGCCAGTCGGGAGTAATCCGGAACATTTTTCAGATGCGAGCTCATATTCACGGATGGAAAAGATGTGCCACAGGCATGGATAGCTTCAAACCAATGGGGGGAAACATCTACGTTCAGACTCATACCATGATAGGCAATACCCTTCACTATCCTTAAGCCGATGGCGGCAATCTTAGCATCATGAATCCACAATCCTGGCAAGGAGTGTTTGCGTGAGGTCTGGATGTCAAACGATTGCAGTAGATCCATGCAGGATTGTTCCAGCAGAAATACATAATTTCGGGCTCCCAATTTTCGATGGCGCAGGTCAGTAATCGGGTAGAACATCAATTGCCCGGGCCCATGGAATGTTGTTTCACCACCCCGGTCGGTGCGTACAAAGGGAACCTCGGCAGTAGCTGTGAGTCGATTGTCCACGCCTCTGCGGCCGGTTGTGTACACAGGATCATGTTCGCAGCTCCAGATTACTTCAGAATCCGTCCCTATTGCCACGCTCTCAGCTTGTGCGACAAGTCTGGCCCACATTGATTTGTAGGGCTGCCTTCCGAGCCAGGTCATTACTAGTATTTACTAAGACTTTGATCTACATCGTCGATCCATTGCAGTATGCCGCCGGCAAGGTTTTTTACATTTGTATAACCGTTGTTTTTTAGAAGCTCAACGGCTCGTGCCGAGCGTGCACCCGACTTGCAATGCACCACGACTTCACGATCTTGCGGCACTTCGCTTAACCGAGTCTGTAACTGCCCCAGTGGAATTTCATATGAACCCTTGATACGGCATATATCCAGTTCGAAAGGTTCTCGTACATCAAGCACAAAAATATCGGGATTCTGTTCAATTAATTCGGCCAGCTCTTTTGGAGCAATATCGTCAGGATTCAATGGTCTCTCCTTTGCATAATTTATTTCGGTTGGAGGTAAACCGCAGAACTGCTCATATTCAACCACATCACGAATACTAGGATATTTACCGCAGGCCGGACAGTCAGGATCAGGCCTGAGTTTGACCTCCCGGAAACGCATATCCATGGCATCGTACAACATTAGTCGACCCACCAGTGTACGGCCCTTAGCGAGGATGATCTTGACGGCCTCTGTAGCTTGAATCATGCCGATAAGACCTGGCAGCACACCAAGCACGCCCCCCTCGGCACAGGAAGGAACCAAACCGGGAGGGGGAGGTTCGGAATACAGACAGCGGTAGCAGGGGCCATTCCGGTAATTGAACACTGTCACCTGCCCCTCAAACTGGAAGATGGAAGCATAAATCAATGGCTTCCCCTCCAGTACACAGGCATCGTTAACAAGATATCTGGTGGGAAAGTTGTCGGTGCCGTCCACAACGATATCATATTGTTTAACGATGTTGCGGACATTGGCTCGGGTAATGCCTTCCCCATGCAAAGGGACTTCCATATATGGATTGATCCCCAGCAGGCTGTCCCGGGCCGATTCTACCTTGGGACGGCCAATGTCGGAGGTGGAGTGTGCGATCTGCCGTTGCAGATTGGTTTCATCCACTATATCGAAGTCTACCAGACCAAGCCTACCTACACCGGCAGCCGCAAGGTACAGGGAAACAGGGCTGCCAAGTCCCCCGGTGCCGATACAGAGCACTTTTGACTGCTTGAGCTTCTCCTGACCGGCAAGACCAACCTGAGGCAGGATGATATGGCGATTGAAACGTTTCAGTTCTTCTGAACTCAGGATTTCAGGCATATGCCACCTCTTCTGATCAAATAATTCGGGGATCTAATCATCTCGAGTCGATGTGCCATTGCATGATGTTTACCAATTCTCGAAATAATGACCCGCGATTTCAGCCAATGCCCGGACATGATCGGGGTGATCGTTAAGCGCGGGTATGTAACGAAAACGGTCACCGCCAGACTGAATGAAAGTCTCCCGGAGTTCGATAGCTACTTCCTCAAGGGTTTCCAGGCAGTCCGCAGCAAATCCCGGGCAGATAACGTCAACTCTTATTGCCCCTTCTTTTCCCCATTGGCTAAGTGTTTCATCAGTATAAGGCCGGAGCCACTCCTCCCTGCCGAATCTGGATTGGAAACTGAAAAACCATTCTTCCCGTTTCAACTTGAGTTCATCGGCCAGAAGTCTGGCTGTAGCCTTGCATTCTTCTGGATAAGGATCACCAGCTTCAGCATAGCGCTTCGGGATACCATGAAAAGACATCAAAAGCTGATCAGGCTTACCTTCCTTATCCCATAATCTGCGAACGCTTTTTGCCAACGCCCTGATATAGACAGGATGATCATGATAACTGCGTATAAAATGCATCCCGGGTTTATTGCCAAGGGAGCGGCCGGCGTCCGCTATGGCATCAAAGGCAGACTCCGTGGTGGTGGCTGAATACTGGGGATATAATGGGAAAATCAGTATTCTGGAGCAACCCATATCCTGAAATTTTTTCAGGGCGCTACGGATGGATGGTTTGCCATAGCGCATGCCAAGCTCCACATGGATTTTCTTGCCAAGGTTCATTTGCAGATCGTCTTTCAGGTGGCGACTCGTAGCGACTAGAGGAGCTCCCTCACTGGTCCAGATGCTGGCGTATAGTCGGGCAGAGCGGGCCGGGCGGGTAGTAAGAATGAAGCCATGGAGAATGGGCCACCAGAAAAGCCGCGGCATATTCACAACCCGTTTGTCCCAAAGGAACTCTCCGAGGTATTGTTTGACTGCCTCTTTTGTCGGCGCTGCCGGACTGCCCAGATTAACCAGCAGGAGGCCTAGTGGGGCAGTCATGTGTCCTTGTTCATGCCGATGAGATTAAACAATTCCAGACGAGATGACGGGTTCCTCAGAAAAGCGCCGGTAAGTTTTGAGGTGGTAGTCCAGGAACCGGGTTTTTTCACCCCTCGATAGCACATGCAGAAGTGTCGACACTGTATAATCACTGCCACGCCAGCCGGTCGTAACACTTCTTCAATAACCTGTGCAATTTGCATGGTCATTTTCTCCTGTATCTGCAAGCGCTTGGCGAACACTTCCACCACCCTTGCCAGCTTGGACAGGCCAACAACGTACCCATCGGGAATATAGGCAACGTGCGCCTTGCCGATAAACGGGGCCAGGTGATGCTCACAATGGCTGAAAACATCAATATCAGATACCAGGACAACCTCATCATACCCTTCAGCCTCTTCAAACGTCTTCAGAAGATGTTCTTTCGGGTCTTCCCCGTAGCCGGAAAAGTATTCGCCAAAGGCCTTGAGTACACGTTCCGGGGTTTCACGGAGTCCTTCACGATTAGGGTCATCGCCAATGTATTCCAGAATGCCCCGGACATGTTGCATGGCTATCTTGTAATCGGGGTTATCGGGGTCAAAGTCCTGCATAATTCTCCTCGAAAATCTTGTCGGTTCCCCCAAGGTAGCGGATTTATCTGGATGGCAAAACCCCTGTATGGCAGGGCTTCTGGGCAAAGAGGAGATCGAGACATTTTTTTCCGGTCATTCTTTGGGTCATTGGCGAACAAGCCGGTGAGTATGCGTCACGCATATCAGGCTGAGCGAGGATCAGGTGGAAGGCTTTATAACAAATGACGATGGATTGAAGGCCTCTTCTTGCCCGGGGATGGATTAGTTTAAGTCCATGCCACCTAAAGTCGGCTGGCACGGTGGCGTAGCATGTGATCGGTTAGCACCAAAGCCAGCATAGCCTCGGCAATGGGCACGGCCCGGATGCCAACGCAGGGATCATGCCTGCCTTTGGTGACGATCTCGGTCTCATTGCCAAGAATATCAATGGTTGGCCTGGGGGTCAGGATAGAAGAGGTCGGTTTCAATGCCAGCCGCACACGCACAGTATCACCATTGGAGATGCCACCCAGGATGCCTCCGGCATGGTTGCTGACAAAGCCTTTGGTGCGAATGGCATCACCAAACTCTGAACCTTTTGACTCAACACAGGAAAAACCATCGCCGATCTCCACTGCCTTGACTGCCGGGATAGACATCATGGCCTTGGCAGTATCAGCGTCCAGCCTGTCAAAAACGGGCTCCCCCAAACCAGGGATCATGCCGTGTGCTTCTGCCACAACTGCGGCACCTACAGAGTCACCGGCCTTGCGAACCTGATCAAGTAAGTCGGCCATCTTTTCTGCTGCAACTGCATCCGGGCAGAAGAAAGGATTGTTATCAATCTCACCCTCATCAAAGGAGTCGGGATTGGCTTTGATCGATCCAATCTGATCCACCCAGGCTATAATTCTTATTTCTGACAGGCTTAAAAGTTTGCGGGCAATGGCTCCGGCAGCAACCCGCATAGCCGTTTCGCGTGCACTGGATCGACCACCGCCACGATAGTCGCGAAAACCGTATTTTTCAAAATAGGTAATATCGGCATGACCGGGACGAAACTTATCCTTGATCTCGTTGTAATCTTTGCTACGGGTATCCGTATTATGAATCAAAAGCCCAATCGGGCAGCCGCTGGTCCTTCCCTCAAATACACCGGAAAGGATTTCTACCTTGTCTGCCTCCTTTCTCTGGGTAGTAAAGCGTGAAGTTCCAGGTCGACGGCGATCCAGATCAGGCTGGATATCCGCTTCGCTCAGTTCAAGACCAGCCGGACAACCTTCTACAGTGGCAACGAGAGCAGGGCCATGTGATTCTCCAGCTGTGGTGAGACGGAAAATCTGACCGAAACTGCTTCCCGACATTGGCTATTGCTCTCCCGGGTCGCCCGCGCCGATATGAAATCCACCATCTACATAATGCACTTCGCCGGTGATACCTGAGGCCAGATCGGAAAGCAGAAACACAGCCGCATCACCCACCTCTTTCTGAGTAACATTACGTTTAAGCATTGAACCACGCGATGCCTTTTCCATCAGGCGGCGAAAATCGCCAATACCGGAAGCTGCCAGAGTCCGGATTGGACCGGCGGAGAGAGCATTAACCCGGATACCGTCAGGGCCGAGGTCAGCAGCCAGATAGCGGGTAGATGCCTCCAACGCGGCCTTGGCTACACCCATGACATTGTAATTGGGCACGGCGCGCACAGCCCCGAGATAGGTCATGGTCACCATGGAACCGCCGGGCTGCATCAAACTGGCTGCGCGCCGGGCCAGCGCTATAAAGGAAAAGACGGATATTTCCAATGCAGTACGAAAATCCTCACGGCTGGTATCTATAAAGCGGCCCTTCAGTGCTTCCTTGTTGGCAAAGGCAATAGAGTGAACGAGAAAGTCCAGTTTTCCCCATCGCTCCTCAACCTTACTGAAGAAAGCATCCAGTTGTTCATCATTGCCTACGTCGAGCGGTTCGATCAATCCGGAACCAAGCGAGTCTGCCAAAGGGCGAACACGCCTTTCCAATGCATCGCCAATGTAATTAAAACCGAGATCGGCACCTTCACGATCGGCTGATCTGGCTACACCCCAGGCAATAGATTTGTCATTTGCCACACCAAGAATCAAACCCTTTTTTCCAGAAAGAATACCCAAAATGCTCCCCCGATAGTGTTTTGAGCCTACACTAGCAGCAGGAGTGTAAAAGCGCACGCAGTCGACGATTGATGTATACGATGTGCCAATACAAGTACAAAAAAGTGCTTGATTTCATGGATCAAAACGTGGTGGGTACAATCATGATTTCGGAAATAGAGTGAGTCGGAGCTACCTCAGTTCCGGGACGGCTCTGCGAAAATCAGGGTATTCCAGCGTGGAAAGAAGTTCACGATGCAATAAGCGGTTACTCACCCTTTTATTGTCCCTGAAAAAATCGAGTGCAGCGGCTGAAAGTTCCTGCTCACCTTCTTCCGGTGTAAGAATGACAGGGTTCGGAGCACCAACTAGACGGGCCAGATCACACACATATTCATCATGCGGCAAAGGCCGATCATCAGCCAGATTAACAATCCGCCCTGGCCTGGGCTTGTCCATCGCGGCCAAAAGTGCGGCCACAATATCATTCACATGAATACGGCTGGAAAACCTTGACGGTTGCCAACGGACTGCCTTGTACCCTCCCGCCCTTAAACTGGGGATAATATTACGGCCCGGACCATAGATGCCTGCAGGCCGGAATACTTCCACCGGCAGACCTGATTCCAACCATGCCCTTTCTGCCAGCAGGCGTTCACGACCCCTCTGACTAGTCGGGATACATGGCCATGATTCATCAACCCAGGCCCCCTTTGCATCGCCGTAGACTCCGGTTGAAGATAAATAACCTACCCAGTGAACATCGGGAATCTTTCTTGCGAGCATCGGGACCCAGCTCGGCTGGCCTGCTTTCAACCCACCATCAGTCCGTTTCAAAGGGATAGAATCCAACACAATGCCAACCCCGGTAAGGATGGACTCCGGAATATCCTCTGGTTGAGTTACTATCAACGGTTCAATACCCAGAATGGTAAGTTCTTTTGCCCGGTTTCGGCTACGAGCTGTACCAATGACGTGTATACCACGATCAATACAAGCTCTGGCCAACCGCGTGCCAACGTAACCGCAACCAAGAATTAGAACAGATTTTTCACACGCACTCACGCTTTGAGGATAGTCACCCATAAACAAATAGCAATTTGATATAGGTGAGGCATGGTAGAGATCCTGAATAATGCCGGTTAGCTTGTATGGCATGCCATTCGACCTAGCTGTCATTGATCTGGATAACACACTCTACGCTGCGAACAACGGTGTATTTGCACGCATGGATAGACGCATGACAACATTTGTAGCCAATGAACTGGGACTTGCTGAATCTTTAGCCAATGATTTACGCCTGCGCTACTGGAAACAATACGGCACTACACTCCGGGGTATGATGTTGCACCATGGTATGAAGCCAGAGCCATTTCTGGAGTATGTCCACGATATCGACGTACATGAGCTGCTTGAACAGGATGATGATCTCGATGCAGCCCTGGAACGGCTTCCGGGTAAAAAGGTAGTGCATACCAATGGGACGAAAGAGCACGCCGGACGTGTACTGGAGAGTCTGGGTATCCACAATCATTTCAATGCTATCTATGACATTCGCTTCAATGATTACATTCCGAAACCATGTCAGCAGACATTGATCAATCTGATCCGATCTGAAGAGTCATCACCACCCCGTACATTGGTGGTTGATGACATGGCGAACAATTTACAAGCGGCAAAAGAAGCTGGTTGCAAAACCGTCCGGATTACCCATGAGCAGGGTGGATCATGGGATTTTCATATTCCGAAATTTCATCACCTGCCCGATGCTCTGGGAGTTGTTTAGATAGTAAGGGACGAACTGCATGAGACAAATTTTTCTGGTTATTTGGCCAGCAATTCAGGCTTAAAGAAAAACCCACCGAGCTATTAAATGATGCAGAAGGTACTCCTATTGCAAACCAAAATAACAATACGCCAGGTGGACATCCACAGGACAGTGTCCAACATTGATTCAGTGGCGTGGTGTCTCGGAATTTCAAGTTGGGTGATGCATACCCACAGGTGGTTGGGATCAAGGCATGGCGTGCAAGAAAATGGTTGTTCCCTTGCCAAGCCCCGTAACACAGAGCCGGGAGCACCTGTGGAACTTCCTCCCAGCGGCACGGTGCATATGGCTTTATTTGTGAAGGAATTAGCATGCAAGGGGAAGAAGTGGCTGATACAGCAATAAATACGCTATAGTTGCGACCATGCATGACGTGGATAGCAAGTTCTCTGAAGACCCAGAATACACAGGCCCGAGCAAAAGCGAGAAAAAGCGTCAGGTGCAGGCACTTCAACAGCTTGGTGAAAAACTGATCAAATTGAGTGATTCCCGGCTTGTATCATTGGAATTGCCTGAAGATTTATATCAGGCCATAGCTGAAGCCAAACAAATTCAGCATAAACACGCAGCCTTCAAAAGGCAACGCAAGTTTATTGGCAAGATCATGCGTCAGATCGACACAATCCCCATCCAGCAGGCCATAGCCGAGCTTGAGGAAAATCACTATTCGGATTCGGCTACCTTCCACCGTAGTGAGCAATGGCGTGAACGTCTGCTGTCAGAAAGCCAGACTCTTTCCGATTTTATAGGCCAGTATCCGCAAACTGATCGCCAGCAACTTCAGCAATTGTTGCAAAAGGCGCAACGCGAGCACCGGGCCGACTCGGGCAAAGGCGCCCAGCGCTCCCTCTTCCGCTTTCTGCATAAGGCAATCGAAGCATCTGTATAAGGAGCAAGCCTATTTCAGTTCTTCTGTTCAAACTTCGCAATGTCCCGGATGATGAAGCCGATGAAATCCGCCAACTGCTTGCTGACAACAACATCGATTTCTACGAAACCGTAGCAGGTAGCTGGGGCATCTCCATGCCCGCTATCTGGTTGAATAATGATTCACAACTTGAAAAAGCGAAATTGCTGCTTGATACCTACCAGCAACAGCGACAAAAAAATGCCAGACAAGATTATGAACAGCTGAGGCAACTGGGCAAGCAAAGAACCGTGATAGATAAGGTAAAGGAAGCCCCTCTGCTTGCTGCCATGTATCTGGTTGCCGTTCTTTTTATTCTGTATATCTCTATCGCACCTTTTATGAATATATTCAGATAACTACTGTAAATTCGGATTAAACGCTGGCAGCTCTCCTGCTCCGACGCCGTCTGGATTGTCTTGATGATGGCCTGGCCGACTGAGGACGATTATGCCCTTGGCGCGATGAACGGCGATTCCGTCTTGATTTTTCCAGTGAAGCAGGCGAAACGTCAGACATATCCATGGTATGGCCCGGTACTTCCACCTGCAAAATCTCCTTCTTCAATAACCGTTCAATACCATGTAACAATTTCAACTCGTCAAAACTAACCAGCGACACCGCCTCACCACTACGTCCTGCACGACCTGTGCGTCCAATACGATGCACATAATCTTCCGATACATTCGGTAATTCATAGTTCACCACATGCGGCAACTGATCAATATCAATCCCCCGGGCAGCAATGTCAGTCGCAACCAGAACACGCACCGATCCATCTTTAAAGCCTGCCAGTGCCTTGGTACGCGCTGTCTGACTCTTGTTACCATGGATAGCAGTTGCGTTGATACCATCCTTCTCCAACTGTGTTGACAGGCGATTAGCGCCATGTTTTGTGCGAGTGAATACCAGCACCTGCTTCCAGTCCTGAGAACGAATAAGGTGTGAAAGAAGTTCACGCTTCCTGGATTTACCTACAGGGTGAACTACCTGCTTGACCTGATGTGCGGCTTCATTACGGGAAACTTCGATCAACCGGGGTGATTTCAGAATACCTGAAGCGAGCTTTTTAATATCATCGGAAAAAGTAGCGGAAAAAAGAAGACTCTGCCTCTGCCTCGGCAACAGAGCCAGAACCTTGCGTATATCATGGATAAAACCCATATCAAGCATGCGATCTGCTTCATCCAGCACCAGAATTTCGATTCTTGAGAGGTCACACTTTCCCTGACCGACCAGGTCAAGAAGGCGACCCGGTGTCGCCACCAGAATATCTACACCGCGTTTCAGTTTATCAATTTGGGGATTTATACCAACTCCGCCGAACACCACGGTGGAACGAAGCGGAAGGTATTTTCCGTATGTGGTAATACTTGCACCAACCTGGGCTGCAAGTTCACGGGTTGGCGTAACCACCAGCACCCGAATATTTCGTCTCTTGTGTCGCTCCGGATGCTCCTGATTCATCAATTGAAGCAAGGGAAGTGTAAAACCTGCCGTTTTGCCTGTGCCTGTCTGGGCACCAGCCATAATATCGTGACCTTCAAGAATCACGGGTATTGCCTGCGCCTGTACCGGTGTAGGAGTTGTATAGCCCTGATCGGAGACAGCACGAAGAATGTCAGCCGAAAGGCTAAATTTATCAAATGTCATGTTTTTAGAACCTAGTTTTAACTCGATGCCTTCCGAAATTTATCCGAACTGATCCAGGCACAGTTATAGTAATATTGAAATGCCACATGGTTAATATCGTGGCAATGAGTCGCTGCATAGATCAAAAGTGCAGTGAGATGCGGCGCAAGGTACGTAAAATGGAAGAAATAGCAAGCGGGCTGTATGCTTGCCGCAAGATGAGTCATGCATATCTGGGTTGATGCCGATGCCTGCCCGAGGGTGATTAAGGAAATTCTCTTCCGTGCTGTAGAGCGTTTAAAGATTCCCCTGACCCTGGTTGCGAATAATAAACTGCATCGGCCAAGCTCCCCGTTTATTCAAATGATCGAGGTGGCAGACGGAGCGGATGTGGCAGACGGTGAAATTACTGCAAGAATGGAGGCTGGAGACCTGGTCATTACCGCTGACATCCCACTTGCGGCCGATGTCATTGCAAAAAAAGGATACGCCCTGAATCCTCGCGGCACATTCTATAGCAAAGCCAACGTAAAACAGTATCTGAGCATGCGCAACTTCATGGATGAACTGCGCGGTAGCGGCGTAACAACCGGTGGCCCTGCTCCTTTTTCAAACAATGATCGCATGGCCTTTGCCAATCAACTGGATCGTTTTTTGACTCGCCAGATGAAATTCGATTCAAGCTAATAACTTCAGCTGCGTTTAATTTACAGATGCTTGCTTGTATGTATTTTTTCCTTCGGGCATTTTTCGTTGCTGAAAGAAATACGAAGCTGCCTGGAGAAAGATAGAATGGATGCCATGTTGAATGCCAATATCAAAAGCCTGAAGCTGCTGCATAGCGGCAAAGTACGGGATATGTATGAGATTGATGACAAGCATATTCTCATTGTCACTACTGATCGCCTGTCCGCTTTTGATGTGATTCTGCCGACACCCATACCGGGTAAAGGTAAGGTGCTGAACGCGGTATCTGATTTCTGGTTTCATAAACTCTCCCATATTGTGCCCAGTCATATTTCCAACATGTCGATTAAGGAGGCTATTCCAGATATCACCGAGCAGCAGCGTGTAGCATCACATGCCATTGTGGTTAAACGGCTCAAACCGTTACCGATCGAAGCCATTGTACGCGGCTATTTGATTGGTTCCGGCTGGAAGGAGTATCAGAAGCAGGGTTCGGTGTGCGATATCAAACTGCCCGAAGGCTTGATTCTGGCTGACGAGTTACCAGAACCGATTTTTACGCCTTCCACTAAAGCAGCCGTTGGCGAACACGATGAGAATATTGACTTTCAACGCTGCGCCGGCATCATCGGTGGCGCTCTGGGCGGAGCCGTAGAGGTGCT
>JBHHTX010000037.1:0-13779 GCA_046753585.1 Mariprofundaceae bacterium | reverse complement strand
GTGGCCAGATCACCCCTGCCAACTACCGCTCCATTCAATTTTTCATCCAGATCCGTATTCCTGCTGGCTGCGGCCAGATTCAGCTTACCCTCACCGCGCATGGGAAAGACGGGTGTGGTCATGCCTTTCACCTTTTCAGCCTGTTCTCCGGGTTCAACGAGAATCAGTTTACACTCGGCATTGTTGAACACATATTGCACGGCCTCATGAGAATCCGTGAAGTAGGCTGGCACACTGACTGCTCCAAGATGCAAGATGGCAAAGTCGGCCAGAAGCCACTCAATACTGTTGTGGCCAAGAATACCAACATGATCCCTTTGCTGGACTCCCATTTGCTGCAGCCAGACAGCCACGCGCCCGGCACGTGCCCTTACTTCCAGACGGTTCAGTGTCAACCAGCCACCATCAGGCTGACGACAGCGGAGCATGGGAGACTCATCCCATTCCCTGGGAGAATCAAATAACAGCGATGAAAGGTTTTCTGCCTTACGGGCCAGTTTCAGCCCCGGGCATAATTCAAGCGGCTTTTGATTTTCAAGCATCGAGCACCTCCAGATTGTCCGGAACAACCAGGCCCCGAGCCTCCAGTCGACAGATCAAATCCGGGCGATCCAGCGTTGCATAATAGGCAAGAATCCCTCCCTTAAATGGTGGAAATCCGATGCCGTAAATAAAGGCCGCATCCAGATGGCCGGCATTGTCCACAATGCCTTCTTTCAGGCAGAGTAGAGCCTCGACCAGCATTGGCAGAATACAGACATTCTCAATTTCAACATCTGTCATGGGGTCATTTTGACTGCCGATGTTTGCATCAATCCCTGACGGGTCTGTATCTGCAATCCTCTTGATATACCTCGATAAATCAGGGTTGATCTGGCCACGCTTTCCCTTTTCATACCGGAAAAATCCACTACCCGATTTTTCACCCAGTAATCCGGCTTTCACCATGGCGGCCAGCCAGTCGGGCATCGATTCATGGCTAGCATAGGCATTGTCCAGCTGTGCCCCGACATGCCGGCAGATATCCAGGCCAACACGATCAGCCAGTTCAAAGGCTCCCATTGGCATACCGAAATGCTTCAGCACACCATCTACGCGTTCAGGACTCTGTCCCTGTTCCAGCAATTGCAGGGCAGAAACCATGTACGGCATCAGACAACGATTCACCAGAAAACCGGGGCGATCGGCAACCACCACCGGATATTTACCCCAGCTAACCGCCAAAGCACATATGGACTGAATAGTCTTCCTGGTGGTTTTATCACCGGCCACGACCTCAACCAACGGCATTTTCGGCGCAGGGTTGAAGAAATGAAGGCCGGCCACCCTGCCCGGATATTTGATCCGACCTTGCATCTCTGAAATAGACAGTGACGAAGTATTGGAAAGCAGGAGTGCCTCTTTGCCAACCCGGGCCTCTACCTCCTCCCACAAAGCCTTCTTGACAGTCATATCCTCAAGAACGGCCTCGATAACCACCTGACTCCTGCCAAGGCCGGTACCATCCATTACCGGACGAATCCGGCGCATGCGATCCGGGTCACGTCTCGCAAAATGCGATATGTTTTTCAAACCACGCCCAAGTGCCTCCGCGCTGACATCATGCAGATCAACATCCCTGTTTTTTGCCGCCACCCAGCCAATGCCACTACCCATAACTCCTGCTCCGTAAACAGATACGTGTTGTATATCAGAGGTGGATTTACGTCCCTTCTTCACGGCTTCCTGATGCTTCAATGCTTCGCCCAGCTTGAACACGCGAATCAGGTTCTTGCAGGTGGGTGTCACTGCCAGTCTGGATATGGATTCAGCTTCGCGGGCATAGGCCAGGCCATCGCTCATGCCAATCATCTCCGAGAGCAAATCAATTACGGCAGAAATCGCCGGGTAGGCATCGTCAATGTCCAGATGACTGAAACGAGTCATTGCCCGTTTGCGCACCTGTCTGAAAAAGAGTGCCCTGGCTGGCCAGATTCTTAACCAGAATGGCTTTAACTCAGACCTCCCGGGCTTACCCCTTGCTGCCAGATGCAAGATTCCATCTGTGATCTTTTCAGGAAAACAGTTCAATCCGGCCAGACCAAGACGCCTGGCTTTGTCGGCATCAACCTGTTTGCCGGTGAGGATCATATCAACGGCTGCCATCCAGCCCGTTCTCTTCGGTAAACGTACGCAGCCACCAAAACCCGGATGAATGCCAAGCTTGATTTCAGGCAGACCCAAACGGGTTTTGCTGCCACGCACCGCCAGAATATGATCACAGGCCAGTGCGATCTCCAGGCCACCACCCAGGCAGGCGCCATTGACCACAGCGATGGAAACAGATGGAAGATCCTCAATTCGACGGCATACAGCCTGACCGCGCTCGGCCAGTCGCAGGGCATCCGCACTTTCCTTAACCGCTGCAATAGCATCAACATCGGCACCGGCGATAAAACAGCCTGGCATTCCGCTTTCAAACACCAATACCTTTGGCGGATCTTTTTCAAGTTTATCAAGGGCGGCTTCCAGCAGTTCCATACAGCTGAGATCAAGAATATTTACAGGCCGATCCCGCCGTTCAAAATGCAGCGTAGCCCGGCCTTCTTCGCGAGTCAGATTCAAGATTTCCATGGTCCACTCCCCAGCAGCACTGCCCCCCCCTGTCCACCACCAACGCACAGACTAGCCAACCCCAGCCCGCCGGAAGTGTCATGCTTGAGCTGTCGGAGTAGCGTAAGAATTAGCCGGGCACCGGACATACCTACGGGATGCCCCATGGCAATAGCTCCCCCATGCACATTTACCTTGTCCGGATCGGGTGCGCTCAAGGACTCGGACAGACCAAGGTATTTACCCGCAAAGTACTTTGAATCCATGGCCTTCATCACCGCCAGTACCTGCGCTGCAAAGGCTTCATTGATTTCAAAACGTTCTATATCAGTAATAGCCAGTCCGGCCCGGGTCAGCAAATGATGACTGGCATAAACGGGACCCAAACCCATGCGAGCCGGGTCACAACCGGCATAAGCCCAGTCATGCACATAGCCCAGAACAGGCCAGCCTTCTGATTCCGCCTTCTGCCTGTGCGTCACAATCAGCATGGCTGCCCCATCCGAAATCTGTGAACTGTTTCCTGCGGTTACAGATCCCAAAGGTCTGTCGAATATCGGCTTTAGCCTGGCCAGGGCCTCCATACTCTGTTGTGGTCGAATGCCCTCATCCATGTGTACGGGCTTGTAGTCAGGTGGCGAAAACAGGTGCATCACCTCATCATTAAACCAGCCATCCTTCCAGGAAGACGCTGCACGCCCGTGGCTTTCCATGGCAAAGGCATTTTGCTCCCGGCGTGAAATATGGAATTCCCGGGCCAGCACTTCGGCAGTTTGCCCCATATTCAGATGTACTGTGGGATCGGTTAGACCCTCAAGCAAGGCGATTCGCGGCTTCCATGTAGATTTAAATATGGACTTCAGGGCTGTAAGCCGATCCGGCGCCGTCTTTGCCCGTTGCATTTCTGTTATAGCAAGACGCATATTGTCATGAAAAAGAAAGGGGGCATGACTCATGGACTCAACACCGCCGGCCAACACCACTTCAGCTATGCCCAAGCGGATTTTTTCTGCTGCGTCCGTTACGGCCTGCATACCGGAGGCACAATTGCGATGTACGGTATGGGCCGGAACTGTCCGTGGAATACCGGATCGTATACCAATCACCCGGGCAACATTCGCTGCCTCTGCAGGCTGTATCACATTGCCGATAATCATCTGATCCAGCACCTTTGCCGAAACCGGAGAATGGGCCAGAAGATCCCGGATAGTCTGTACGCCAAGATCAACGGCATGCAGGGACGCAAGCTTGCCTCCAGCTTTCCCCAAAGGCGTGCGCAATCCCGAAACAATAACTATTTCTCTTTTTCTACCCATAACGCAACCTACCTAATGGACGTAGACTATTTCCTAAGCTTACGCAAGCCTGAGCTTTCAGGAAACCTTCTGCAATGCCGGAAGCGGCAGTTACAACTCAGGTAATATTTTCTATACATACGGAACAAACAAAGAAACACGCTGCCTATAAGCAAGGTAATCAGGATGCTGAGGCAAAGGTATGTAGCATTAAATGAGGATGCCTGAGCTGACGATAAGTGAATTTACTTCAGATTTGGCACTTGATCTGGCAATCAGCGCGATAAAAGAATACAGCCATTCAAACAAGCCAGGCTATGCCTAAGGCCAAAAACCATGAAGACCAATCAATATCCGGGCAGCACTTTCCCACTCTGTCGAGCAAGAATTAATTTTTCTCATGTGTGGGTAATTATATTTTGGTCAACAGATTCTTATCCCTATGATGAAAAACATCTTCATTAACAGGTATCCATAATTGCGTGTCTTCGTTGTAACTGAACGTCTTGTCATTATGAATACTCACGTCCAACCCATATCTCATGGTTTTATAGGACTCATTCAGATATTTATTCGATAAAATACCGTACGTTTCTGAGCCAACTTCAGCTGATAGATGAAAGTTTGTACTATCAGCCTCAGCATCTCCGCCGGCATTGATCAAGACCCCACGAGGCACCATAAAACAACGCAATACCTGCTTTTGACCAGCATCCCATAGCCAGTAACCCAGTTCTTCATGAAAGGCATCATCCTCACCCAAAGGCCAGATTGTTGTTGAATAACGCAAACCATACAGTTCCTGAGGCCCATTACGAACTGGCCCGAGCGGGGCAAACACGATCCGTTCCCTGTATTCTGTCTCTTTTTCCTGACTGTGAACCCTTGAGAAATCCAGTCCCTGATCTCCCCCCAGGTTCCTGCCAAAACAGCCAGTGGTCCGAGATGCTTGTCAATTTTTTCATTCATAAGCGTTCCCGTAAATCACAACAACATTGTTTAGAAGTTTACTCTTCCCAATTTAAAGGTTGCCCAAGTGGACGAGGCAGCTGTGGATAGACAATCTCAGGCAAAACACCGGTCAACGTTTCCAGGAAGGCTACAATGTCCGCTATATCCGCTTCGGAAAGTGATACATCCAACTGAATTTTTGCCATAATTTTCACAGCTTCTGGCAGTGTTTTGACTTTTCCATCATGAAAATATGGTGCAGTCATAGCCACATTGCGCCATGACTGCACACGGAAAACATGATCATCCTCGTCTTTCCCCGTGACACTCTTCAGACCTGTATCCGAACCATAATTGAAAGCAACGAATTTATTGCTGGTAAATAGAGGGCCGGCATGACAAGAGGTACAGCCAACCTCTACTGCCTTTTTCATGCCACGTATCGCTGCCTTGCTAAGATCGCCCTTACCTTGCACATAAAGGTCAAACGGTGCGCCAGGCGTACTCAAGGTGCGCTCAAAAGCGGCAATTGCCTTTGCCATATTATTGTAACTGATACAACCTTTTCCGAAGACCGCCTCAAATTCCGCTGTATAACCTGCTGCTTTTAAACGTGCTACAGCATTAGCTTCAGAATCCAGCGCCATCTCCACCGGATTTAATGGCGGACCTTTGGCCTGATCTTCCAGTAACTGTGCACGACCGTCCCAAAACTGTTTACTCCAGAAGCCTGAATTTAGTACAGTCGGCGCATTACGCCCTCCCCGTTGCCATTTATGGCCAATTGAAGTGACCTGATTATCCACACCCCAGGTACCGAGATTATGGCATGAGTTGCAGGAGAAGTGACCGCTTTTGGAGAGGGCAGGCTCAAAGTATAATTTCTTACCCAGTTCAATTTTGGCTGCGCTCATTGGATTATCAGGTGGAATCGGCACGTTTGTCGGCAACTGGCCCATTCCTTCAGGGATATCGCCTGGTCGCTCACCTGCCTGTGCAAGCCCTGCTGCAAAACAAAACAGAATGGCAAAGGAAAGTAATTTCATAAACGCTCCTTATTAAGGTAAGCTCTGAACAAGCGATTTCTGCATTAAAATCTGAGCAATAGCGATTCTATTGGCTGTAATCGTTGCCTTGAACTCGCTCATTTTGCTTCGCAGCCTGATAAATTATCATTTATTCAGCTTAGCCTTGGAAATATTTCTACGCAGGAACAATATGCAATAACCCACCAATATCAACAAAGAAGAATATTCCAGTCATGCTAAGATATCAGGAGGCCTGCACATTATAGCACAGCGCCAGGCTGTAGCTGAACATGGACTACCAGAACCCTTCGATTCACATATAGCTGGAACCGTCTATAAAGGCTTAGATAGACACATCCTGCTATATCGATGAATACTATCTATCTGACCCTTAGTCAGTTTGAATTATCATGCTTGCTGCAAAAAATGCGGATAGATTATCAATCTGGCCAATAAACGATTAGTGCATCAGCAAGTTTCGGAAGCCCTCAACCACTGCTGAATAGAAAGAGAATGGACACCTCCTGATAATGTGTTTGTCAAATGTGTGACAAAGAACAGCACAGATAGAATCACCCATTAATTATCGGCTAGTATACCGGAACGTTATGTCTGTTCCGGTACAAATGATTTGTGGCGGAAGCACATCATCATATTAGAACTTGATTATAATATAATATAAGAATATTCTTCGCCACATGCAAGAAATTCCTCAAGACAAGGTAAAGGAAGCCAGCCAGGGACTGAGAGCAATTTCACATGAACTACGGCTTTCTGTCCTCTGCCTTCTTCTTGAACGGCCCATGTGCGTGCATGAGTTGATTGAGGCAACCGGCGCATCTCAATCCAATCTTTCACAGCACCTTTCAAAGATGCGGATGATGGGGTTGCTCCTGAATGACAAACGGGGTCAGGAGAATTATTACCGCCTGGCTAACCCAGCCTTTGGTGATCTTGTTCAGGCATTGAAGAGGATTTACTGTCCCGATCTTTGCGAAGACGTTGAGTAGGTATTTTTTTGTTTATTCATATTAGTATATTAGTATATTAGTGTATTTTGTTAGGTGCTGTAGTGGCAAAATGGATTAACCACATCGAGAAGTGGCGAAAAGTTATTTTTGTCTTGATGCTGCTGGCTGTTGCTATTGCCGGCTGGCAGTTTCCGTCAATTCAGGTGGATACCGATCCAGAAAATATGCTTAGCTCAGACGAGCCAGTGCGCATCGCTCACCACCAGCTCAAAAAAGATTTCAAGCTCTCCGACCTGATTGTTGTCGGCATTGTTGATGAGACGAACCAAAACGGGGTCTGGCGACCGGAAGTGCTGAAGCGCGCAGAAAACATCTCCAAAGCAATTTTAAAAATCAAAGGCGTTATTAAAGCTGACGTCATGAGCTTGTCCACCTCGGACAGTATTGAGGCAGGCAGCGGCCTGCTCGACATTCATACCATCATGCCAAAGGCACCAACCACGCAAAAAGAAGCAGACCGCCTAAAATCTCAAGTATTATCCAGCCCCCTGCTAGCGGAGAAGCTGGCCAGTGATGACGGCCAGGGTCTGGCTATTTACGTGCCCATCGAAGACAAAATGATTTCCTACCGTGTAGCCAGTGAGGTTGAGGAAATTATCGCTGACAATACAAAAGACGCAGACACGGAGCAGTACCACATCGCCGGCCTGCCGGTGGCCGAAGACACTTTCGGCCACGATATGTTTCTGCAGATGGCAATTTCCGCGCCTCTTGCTGGGCTGGTGCTAATGATCATGTTGTGGTGGTTCTTCCGCTCGTGGGTTTTTATCGCAGCCCCGATGATTGTGGCCATGGTATCGGTGATCGTAACTATGGGCATGTTAATCGGCATGGGTTACACCGTACATATCATGTCTTCAATGATTCCAATTTTCCTGATGCCAATCGCAGTAGTGGATTCGGTACATATCCTTTCAGAGTTTTATGATCGTTACCAATCCAAACCCGATGTGCGCAAAGTAATGGCCGAGGTGATGGGGCCTTTGTTCAGGCCCATGACTTACACGTCACTGACAACCATGGTTGGCTTTGGCTCTCTGGCACTGACACCAATCCCACCGGTACAGGCTTTTGGCGTATTTGTCGCGCTGGGAGTTTTTGTCGCATGGCTGGTATCGCTAATATTCATACCTGCATTCCTGCTTGCATTCAATGAAGAAAGGCTAAAAACAAAACTGGCTCGGGCTGCAATCTCATCCAAAGAGAGCGTGTTGGGTCGCTTCCTTCCAAAGTTGGGCAGGTTCTCACTCAATCATGCGGTGATGGTTGTTCTGGTGATGGTGACGCTTTCCGGAGTCTCCGCATGGGGAATCAGCAAGATCACGATTAATGACAACCCCGTGAACTGGTTCAAATCGGGCGAAAAAATACGTATTGCAGATGAAGTAATGAACAGACATTTTGCTGGCACATACATGGCATTCTTCAGACTGGATGGATCATCAGAATCCATGAAAAGTCCTGAAGTCGCAAACTGGGTAGAAGGTTTTCAGAAGCATCTGGAAGCTCAGAAAAGTGTGGGGAAAACTGCGTCCTATGTTGATCTGGTAAAGCGTGTGAACTGGGCACTGCATGATGAGGATGAAGCATACTCCGTGGTGCCTGAAAGCCGGAAGGAAATTGCTCAATATCTGTTCCTTTTCGGCATGAGTGGCAATCCGCGCGACCTTGATCACTTCCTTGATTATGAACAGAAGAGTGCGGGCGTGTGGATGCAGTTATCTAGCGGCGACAATGCAAACATGAATCAGGTTCTTGCCGCAGCGGAAAACTATATTTCAAACCATCCCATACCGGAAAATATATCAGGCTCCTGGGCCGGGCTGACCTATATCAACACGGTTTGGCAGGATAAAATGGTTGGTGGCATGCTCAATTCATTACTTGGTGCCTTCGTAATGGTTGGTGTGCTGATGCTGATTCTGTTCAGGTCCATTCCATGGGCGCTATTGGCAGTATTGCCACTGACTGTGACGATCACTTTTTCATATGGCTTTGTCGGCCTGATTGGCAAGGCTTATGACATGCCAGTGGCTGTGCTTTCCGCACTTGCCCTGGGCCTGTCTGTTGATTTTGCCATTCATTTCATTGCCCGTTACCGGGAAACACGCAAATGCCATGCAACACGTGAAGAAGCCATGGATGAAATGTTCGGCGAGTCGGCAAGAGCTCTGGCTAAAAATGCACTGATTGTGTCAATTGGTTTTACGCCACTATTGTTTGCACCACTTGTACCCTATATCACCGTGGGCGTATTGCTGGCCTCCATCATGGCGCTTTCGTGGGGTACGACAGTACTTCTTCTGCCTGCATTCATCCGAATATTCAACATTGGCGAACTCAGAGTTAAAGGAGATTAAAATGAAAAATATATTGATGTTACTGGTCATCATAGGGCTGCCTGGTATTGCTCAAGCTCAGGATGCCTCCGTGATCATGGAAAAAGCCCATTTGGCCAGCTATTACGCCGCCGATGATGGCAAGGCAAAAGTCCATATGGAAATCATCAATCCGGATGGTGGCAAGCGTATCCGTGAGTTTACGATCCTGCGCAAGGATGTATCCGAGGGTGGTAATCAATGGTTTTTTATCTACTTCAGAAAACCCAACGATGTTCGCGACATGACTTTCCTGGTCAGCAAACACCCCAAAGCCGATGATGATCGCTGGCTCTTTATTCCATCCATCAAGATGGTGAAGCGCATTGCAGCATCCGACGCCCGCAGTGCATTTGTCGGCTCCGATTACACCTATGAAGACATCTCGGGACGCCATCCCAGTGAAGATATTGCCGAGATGATCGGTGAGGATGAGTTCAATGGCCGCAAAGTCTGGGCAATCAAAAATACGCCAAAAACTTCAATGAAAGACTATGCCTGGCGAAAAACATGGGTCGACCAGAGCACCTACCTCGTGCTGCAAGAGTTGTATTATGATGAAGACGACAAGGAAGTACGCCGCTTTACAAATGATGAAATCAAGCAGGTGGACGGATTCTGGGTTGGTATCGCCGGCACGATGGAAAACATCGAGTTGAACCACAAGACCACAGTGCGTTTTTCCGATGTGAAATTAAACGTTGGCATACCTGACAAGGTATTCACCGAACGTAGCCTGAAATCAGCACCAAAGAAGTGGGTTAGATAAGCGTGAACCTGTTTAAAAAACGATTTGATTTGGTGGCAAAGGCATCACTCCCTTCCCTTCAGCTTGCCCTTGCTGCCATCCTCTTGAACTTTGGCAGCGCTACCGCAGCGGAGATAGACATACATGGATTCCTGATGGGCACAGGCAGCATACGCACCAGCAATGTACCCCTGAAAGCAGGAGAGAAGCGTAACTGGCTGCTCGGTGAAGAGCGTCTGCGTATTGATCTCGATGTGGAATCTGACAGCTCTGAAACAGGTGCCGTGGCTAAAATTGATTTCCTTAACGATAACGTGGCTGGCTCCGCTGAAATCGAGGCCAGAGAGATCTATGGCGAGTACCGTGCCGACAACTTCGAGATTCGAACCGGTCGGCAGATGATGACCTGGGGGGTCTCTGATCGGCTGTTTATCAATGATGTGTTTCCAAAGAACTGGACGGCTTTTTTTGCTGGCCAGCCGCTGGAATATCTCAAAATTGGCTCCGATGCGGTCAAGCTGTCTGTCTTTGGGGATGCATGGGATGTTGAGTTTGTAGGCATCCCTTTTGTTCAGACGGATGTCGTGCCGCAATCAGACCGTTTTATTGTGTTTAACCCGGGTTTTGCCGTACAGGAACCGGGCAACAGGCTTTCAAACGGCGAACTGGCTGCACGGCTACATACAACGTTTGGTATGATGGATATCGCACTCTATGTATTTCGCGGTTTCTGGCACCAGCCGGACAAGGGCGTTTCAGGTGCAGCAATTATTTTCCCGCGACTGAACAACTACGGACTAACGCTGCAGGACTCACTTATGGGAGGTGTGTTATCGCTGGAGGCCGGTTTCTATCAGTCTGTGGATGACGCATCAGGCACCAACCCCTTTATCGCCAACTCGCAATACCGTTATTTGATCGGCTATGAACGTGAGATTGTCACAGACGTCACCCTTGCGCTGCAGTTCTATGGGGAAGTTATGGATAATCACACTGCCTACCTGGCCGCTGCCGCCCCAGCATTTACTGCCGGTCTGGGACCGCAACCGCTCCCTGAACACCGCAAAATCGGCACGCTTAATCTGCGCGCACTGTGGTTGAACCAGACACTGACAACGAGCCTGTTTGGTATGACGGTAGTAGATGGCGGAAGGATGCTGATACCGGATGTGCATTATGCCATTACCGATGAGTTCTCTGTCAATGTTGGCGGCCATATTTTCTGGGGCGGTCCTGACTCATGGATGCTGGGAATGATGAAACATAACGACAACGTTTATGTGAATGTCAAATGGAGTTTTTGACATGAAAGGAACTACACCACACTGGGTTGCAATCATACTGTTGTTGGCTGTCATTGTCGGGATTGGCATCAAATTTATAGTGCTTGGAAGCACGGCAGACCCCGATAGCGAAGATGGCCGCATACAGGTGCTGCTCAATGCAGGGGAACGCCAGGCTGTATTGCTCGAAATGCAATCCTTGCTTGAAGCGACTCAGCAAATCGTTGAAGGACTTGCCAGTAACAACACAAAACAGATTGCAGATGCTGGCTCATCAGTAGGTATGCAAGCCACAAGCACCATGGACGTAACGCTGAAAGCCAAGTTGCCACTGGAATTCAAGAAACTCGGATTTGCCACACATGCTGCTTTTGATGAAATCGCGGCTATGGCAAACAAAGGTGTCGATACAGCCGCCATGCAGAAAAAACTGGCCACCACCATGAACAACTGCATTGCCTGTCATGCAAGCTTCCAGTTACCCATATCAATTTCAAAAGGAGAACAACAATGACAACTGAACGAGCAATCAGAATCATCGCCGGTGGCTTCATTCTACTATCCCTCTATCTCGCCTATCGATATAACAATATCAGTCTTTTTGAGGCTCCCACATGGCTGTGGTTTACAGCCTTTGTCGGCATCAACCTTTTTCAATCCGGCATTACCCGCTGGTGCCTGATGGAATCCATTCTCATCAAACTTGGCGTCAAACCGGGAGGTAATGTATCCAGGCCGGCAGACCATGCCTGATTTAATGAAAAAAGATCGACAGGATCCACCTTCGCGCCAATGGCTCACAACGGCTGAAGATCATCGCTTTCCATGGTATGTACGCATCTTCTTCTGGAATCAGAAACGCAAATATGGCACCGTCCTGGAACCTGCCCGCCTTTGGGGTCGAACTCCAAAAGTGTTTTCAGCCATGGCACTGCTCTATGGCGCCCTGGATCGTCGATCATCCCCGCTTGAACCTGCACTGCGTTCATTGATCACGGTGCGCGTTTCACAAATCAACTGGTGCCCCTTCTGTGTGGACATCAATTCCGCTACGGCCTTAAAAAGGCATATTGACGAAGAAAAGCTGGCCGAGCTGGCTGAGTTCGAGACAAGCAAGTTATTCACTGACAAAGAAAAATCTGCTCTTGCCTACACTGAAGCAGTAACTTTGTCGGATATGACAACAACCGCAGAGCATTTCGACCAACTCGGACACTACTTTGATGATGAAGCTATTGTCGAGCTTACAGCCCTCATTGCCTTTCAAAACCTGTCTAGTAAATTTAATGCTGCGCTGGGTGTAACCCCGCAAGGCTTTTGCTCTGTTGCACCTCAGCCACAACAGCACAACGAAATCACCAACACAAAAAGGAGAAAGTGATGAAACATTCCCGCCTTGCCCTGATCTTCTCTCTCGCTCTGGCACTACCCGTATTGGCAGTTGCCTGCGGTACAGGTGAGCTGACAGATTCAGGATATGAAAATACGACAATCAAACATGCGCATGATCATTGGCTTCAGGGAAAAAATTCATCTGTTCCCTTCCTGTTTCTCGATGTGCGCACACCCGGAGAATATGCAAACGGTCATATTCCCGGTGCCAGGCTGATTCCGATGCAGGAGTTGGCAAATCGCATTGGTGAAGTGCCGAGGAACAAACAGGTTTATGTCTATTGTGAATCTGGTGGCCGTTCCACAAGGGCAGCGAAGATGCTGGCTGAGGCCGGCCTCACCAACATTGAGAACATTCCTGCCTCAATGGCTGGCTGGCGCAAAGCCGGTTATCCAATTGAAAAATAGTTGGCGTTTACACTAAGTGCGGCAACAGCATGGAGGACAAAGGACGTGCAGAAATACGACGCTAGCCCATGGCTTAATTCTTTCCCCGAACTTCAGAATATTCAGGATCCCGTATGGCTTCAAACTATTGCTAAAATAAGAAGCCTACAAGTAGCCAAGGGTAATATGCTGTTTCGTGATGGCGATGGATGCAGCGGCTATGTACTGGTAATCTCAGGCTCCATACGCGTGCAAAAGATTGATTCTCAGGGCCGGGAAATCGTACTTTACCGGGTGGAGGAAGGGCAAAGCTGCATGCTCACTACCATCTGCCTGATGGGATCACAGGAATATCCTGCCGAAGGTATCGCCGAAACAGATGTCGAACTGCTTATGTTGAAGGTGGATAATTTTGAGCAAGCCTTTGCCGGCAGTATCGGGTTCCGGCGTTTTGTCATGAACAGTATCGGACAACGAATTTGTGATTTGATGCAACTGGTAGAGGATGTCGCTTTTGGCCGTATGGATGCACGACTTGCCCGCCTGTTGCTCAAACGCAGCCGGCATCAGGTCTCGCTGGATTGCACGCATCAGGATCTTGCTTTCGAACTTGGAACGGCACGTGAGGTTGTGAGTCGCCTGCTCAAAGATTTTGAACGAAAAGAATGGGTCAGTTTAAGTCGTGGGAAAATAA
>JBHHTX010000036.1:0-14273 GCA_046753585.1 Mariprofundaceae bacterium | reverse complement strand
TGGTATCCGTACACGCCCATGACGAACAATGGGCCGCTGCGGCCTGCTCTGAATATTGAAAAGGCGGAAGGTTCATACCTGATCGACAGGCTGGGTAAACGTTATATTGACGGAAACGGTTCATGGTGGGTTTCTAACCTTGGCCATCAGCACCCCCGACTTATTCATGCCCTGAAGAGGCAGGCGGAAATGATGTGCCATGTCTCTCTGGCTGGCATTAGCCATGAACCAGCTGAAGCATTGGCAGATGCCATGGTCAGGGTGACCCCTGAAGACTTGAACCATGTTTTCTTCAGTGATGATGGCTCCACAGCCATTGAAGTGGCGGCGCGTATGGCTTTGCAATACCACCAGCAGACAGGAAATCCTCAAAAAAACAGGTTTATCGTCTTGAACCATGCCTTTCATGGCGAGACAGTTGCCTGCGCAAGTTTTTCAGACATGCCCGAGTTTCACCAGTCGCTTGCCTCCCTTGTTTTTGAATGTGAACGCATCCCGAGCCCTGCCGATGGTGTTGAAACATCCCTGCAGGCTCTTAATGAAACCCTTGAACATAGGGCAGGGGAGATCGCCGCCCTGATTTTGGAGCCTCTGGTTCAGGGCGCTGGCGGCATGAAGATGTATCCACCGTTATACCTTAATAAAGTCAGAGAACTACTTGATAAATATAATGTTATTCTAATAGATGATGAGGTATTTACAGGTTATGGAAGGACGGGGTCCATGTGGGCCAGCGATCAGGCCGGTATATGTCCAGATATTCTGTGTACAGGCAAAGGCTTTACAGGTGGCTTGTTACCCATGGCAGCGACCATTGCCAGCGAGAAGGTTTTTCAGGCCTTTGTCCATCAACCAACAGGGCCTGATCGAAGCCTTCGTTATGGCCATTCCTTTTGCGGGAATCCTCTGGCCTGTGCAGTAGCTCTGGAAGTGCTGCAAGTTTATGAGGATGAACAGGTGCTGGCCGGAATACCCGAACGCGAGGCGCTTCTTCAGCAGGGTCTGGATAGCATTGCTGCCATTGCCGGAGTTTCCCGTCCGCGAAGAACGGGATTGATCGGTGCAATTGATATGGAGCCGGATAATCAGCTTGGATATGAAGATCCCGTTGGCTGGAGAATTTACGATGCGGCCTTAAAAGCCGGGGTGTATTTGCGACCTTTGGGAAATGTTATCTACTTTGTTCCTGCACTGAATATACCGTTGAAGGCTTTGAATGATTTAATGGAAGTGGCAAGAGAAACAATTTCTGAAAGCGTGGTGAAGGCTTAAGAGAGGGGTTTCTTAATATTTACTTTGGGCCAAACAGTCCTTTTTTTAAAATGCCTATAACGTCGCATAATGTATATTATGTAAAGTTACGGATTCTGGAGGGATGCAGAAATGCCAAATCGTATTAAAGATATTCCCCATGCAATTGATAGATTAGAGGCTCTTATGGATGTATTACGTGAACAATGTCCATGGGATCAAAAACAAACGCTCGACTCACTTCGCCGTTACACGCTTGAAGAAGTTCACGAAGTCATGGAGGCGATTGATAACGAAGATATGGACACCCTCAAAAGCGAACTCGGTGACTTGCTTTTGCAGATTGTTTTTTGCGCCCGCATAGCCAGTGAGAAAAAATATTTCTCCTTGCATGATATTGCCACCTCGATAACTGAGAAAATGATTCGCCGCCATCCTCATATCTTTGACGGTGCCGGAATCGATGATTTGAGCCAGCAGTGGCATGAAATAAAGGATAAAGAGCATCAGGATCGCACCAGCCTTATGGATGGAATCCCGCCCTTACCTGCCCTGGCCTTTGCTCAAAAGCAGCAGGAACGGGCTAGCCGTGTCGGTTTTGACTGGAATGCCGCTGAGGATATCCTGGCCAAAATTGATGAAGAAGTAGCGGAGTTTTCTCATGAGGTGCGTCAGGGTTCAGATCGGGAACGACTTGAGGACGAATTTGGTGATATCTTATTCGCACTGGTAAATCTTGGACGAAAGTTGGACATGCATGCCGAACTGTCTCTGATGCGATCCAATAGAAAGTTTGAAGCACGCTTCCGTATCATGGAGACTCTGGCAGACAGGAAAAGAATTCTACTTTCCGATCTTGATCTGGGTGCCCTTGAGGCTCTCTACAAAGAAGCCAAACTGATCAATGCAACTGAATAAGTAAGGAGAACTTATGAATAATCCGACAAATCAGACAACCTCTCAACAGTCCCAGGAGATGCAAATTCAGGTGCCGCCCGATGTAGCCCGAGGCAATTATGCCAACCAGTTACTTGTAGCGCATACACAGGAGGAATTTGTTCTAGATTTCATTCTGGCAACGCCTCCAGCCGGCCTTGTAAATGCACGCGTGATTGTTTCACCAACACATGCCAAACGTATTGCAGCAGCACTTCATGAAAATATTGAAAAATATGAGGCCCGTTTTGGAGAGATTGCAAACATTGCACCAGGCTCTGCTGAAAATATGACTGCGCATTGATGAAGCTATGATGTTTCTTTAGAAGTTTTCCTCGGATGCAGGCGACGCATCCCAATTTCGTGTAGCTGCTCTGCAAAGCCCGGGTTTTCACTGGCAGCTTTGTTGACATCATCTATGGGAAAGGCAAATGCCAGCAACTTGGTCGTAGCTACCACATCAGCTGTAGGGAGGCTCAGGCCTATGGCTGATATTTCCCCGACGACGTCACCTTCGCCCAGGGATGCGACTTTTTTTCCATTGCTGATCACGTCAACAGAGCCCTTGGCTATGAGGTAGAGGTAACAGTTAAATTCTCCCTGCCTGATGAGGGTCTCTTCGGGTTCAAGCTCTGTAATTTTACATTTTTCGGACAGGTTTGTTCGCTCCTGCACAGGAAGTGTTTGAAATAGCGTATGTCCGTAGGTCATTTCATTCGCTTCATCAATGGAGTCATTGGTTTCAGCGATCTGCACCCATTTAGCATCATCATAGCGTCGCACAGAGTTTTTCTGGGTTGCTCCTTCCAGCATCAGAAAGAAAGCAATTCCCAGAAAGAATGATTTCAACCAGAGGCCAAGAACGATTGCCATCACAATAATGCTGATGATCCGGATGGTTCTTTTATCGGAAACAAGTTTGAGGTAGGTAAAAACCAGGCCAGCGATTGGCACGACGATCAGAATAAGGACATACAACTCCGGGTTTAGGCCAAGTTCATACGCTCCCAAAGCCGTAAATACTGCACTTCCGGATAATTTTACCAGGAATTTCCAGTCAAATTTTAGCCTGCCTGGAATATATTTCTTCATAAAGTCCATAAGTCAGAGCCTGTTAACACATTGTATTGCTGAATAAGCAGGATTCATATCAACTTCTTTCCTGCAACCAGTCAATTGACTTTTGTACTGCATCATCCACAGCCAGACCCATCGCCAGATGGGTGGTAATAGCTGAAGCTAAACAGCAACCGCTACCATGCCCACACTCTTTATCCCAATCGCGCCTGTTATGCTCAAATATTGAAACTTCACCTGTTCTTTCACAGAGTACATCCATAAGATGGTCACCTTGCCCATGTCCACCCTTGAGAAGGACTGCTGTTTTTGTCCGCATAACCAACTCTGCCACATCTTCAAGCGGATCTGATGCAGATCTTCCCAAAAGACATTCAGCCTCCGGTATATTGGGCGTAATCAGTGTAGCCAGTGGAAACAGCTTCTCCCATAGCGTCCGAACACCGTCATCATCAAGCAAATGCGTTTTGGAAGTAGAAACCATAACCGGATCAACGATAAGGAGTTTATTGAAATGGAGCGAGCCTAACAATGAGGCGATCAGCCGGATCCTTTCAGCATCAACAAGCATTCCGGTCTTTACAGCTTTGACCTCATAATATGCAAAAATCGCTCGTATTTCTGCCTCAAGTTGCTCCAGGGGTGCGTTTTCTATCCTGCTGATATCCACGGGTGTTTGCGCCGTAAGTGCTGTAATGGCACTACAGCCTTTCATTCCGTGAGACGAAAATGTGTTCAAATCAGCCTGAACTCCAGCTCCGGCACTGCTATCAGATCCGCCAATAGTCAGGCAGACCGGATTCATCCAGTCTCCCATATTTGCACCAGCTTCCTGGCCATTTCCTCAATATTGTCTGCGCCAAACAGGCCTGAAATCACTGCTGCTGCGTCTGCACCCGCCTGCCTGGCATCCTTAAGGTTTTGCGCATTAATTCCACCTATGGCAACAATATTTGCTTCGGGAAAAAAATGCCTCGCCTTCTCTAGTCTCGGCAGGCCAATTGCCGGTACATTCGCTTTGCTTTTGGTCGGAAAGATGGCACCAAACGACAGGTAATCGGCACCATCATTTAATACATGACGGGCAAAGGAGGCATCGGCTTTACAGGAAATACCGACCATAATATCCGGATCGGTTTCAGATTTAAGCTGAGTAATATTAGGGCAATCAGCCGGCCCGAAATGAACACCGTCCGCTTTCACCTCTAGCGCAATCCGGAGTGAATCATTGATGATGAGTAGCGCCTCATGAGCCAGCGTAAGTTTACGCAAGCTAAAAGCACGTTCCAGGAGTTGATCGTCTTGCTGTTTCTTGTCTCGAAGCTGAAGCGTTCGAACACCTCCCTCCATGGCAGCCTCTGCCTTCTCCAGCAATTCATTCAGAGGCAGATCAGCCGGCAGAATGCCATAGATACCCTCAACTCTCTTCATTCTTCTTATTCTACCAGTTGAAGCAACTGGCTAAATTCCTCGATTTCCCAGACCTGCCCTTTGTATTCCTCAGGCATATCCTGGTAACCATGTTCAACAAAAGCCACACCCAGACATTTTGCATTCAGCCCGGCCTCCACATCAAAACGTGTATCGCCAACCATCCATGTCTCAGCCGGCTCAACACCCATGCAGCGACAACATTCAACGAGCATGTCAGGCGCAGGTTTCTTGGGGAAACCGTCTTCAGGAGAAAGTGCTGCTGTAAGATACGGCTCAATATGCATTTCATGAAGAACCCGAATACGAGCCTTGGCTGGTTTTGCTGTCACCACAGATAATTTTATGCCTTTTTCGTGAAGCGTTTGCAGGGTTTCAATGACGCCCGGAAATGGGATGCCGTGTTCAGCCGGGTTCTCTTCATAGACATTAGCAAAGGTGTGATAAAGCGCCATGGTTTCAGAATGATCCATCGGCAAACCCAGGACATTCGCCGCAAGTTTTTGTGCACCACCACCGACATGGGGCCGGGTTTCTTCCAGTGTTAATCGCTTCTCATAACCGAGTTGTTCCAGAGCAAGGTTGATATTGGCCTGAATATCCGGCAGAGCGTGAACCAGGGTGCCATCCAGATCAAAAATAAAAGCCTTGGGTATTGTTGTCATGATAGATTCATCTCCTGTTCTATCTTATTGATTACATTGCTTATTTCTTCACGAACATTTTGATCTTCTTCTGTTTTAAACGTTGACCGGAGTTCAGGCAAGGCCTGCGTTGCCCTGAGCTCACCCAGAGCCCAGGCGGCGTGTCCGCGTATGAGGATTTCCGAATCATTCAGTGCCGCCATGAGAGCAGGAATATAACGCCGATCACCCGAATTTCCCATGGCCACAGCAACATTGCGTAACAGTCCCCTTCTCCCCGTTCTTTTCAAGGCTGATTTTCGAAATCGTTTCCTGAAACCCTCCTCATCAAGCTGAAACAGATCCAGCAAGTATGGCAAGTCATTTTCCTTTCGAGGCTTGAGCAGGTCCGGTTCAGCTAGTCGGGCGTGATTGTTCCAGGGGCAGGTTATCTGGCAGTCATCACAACCGAAAATGCGATTTCCCAATATGGGACGCAATGCACTGGGAATAAAGCCTTTGAGCTCGATCGTGAGATAGGAGATGCACCGGCGGGCGTCAACCACATAGGGTGCAACAATGGCTTTTGTGGGACAGATATCGATACAGGAATGGCATGAGCCACAATGGTTCGTAGCAGGTTCATCGGCCTCGATTGCTGCGGTAGTGAATAACTCACCCAGCATCAGCCATGAACCATGTTCACGGTTGATGCTAAGACTGTGTTTTCCCTGCCAGCCAAGACCTGACTGCTCGGCAAAGGCGTGCTCAAGAACCGGTGCAGTATCTACATAGACCCTTTGCTCATACTTACCCAATAAACCATCCAGATCAGCGGCAAGGGCCTTGAGACGCTTTTTCATTGTATCGTGGTAGTCTTCACCCTGCGCATAGGCGGCGATCACTCCCCTGCCCTGCGCCTCTTCAGCTTCAGTTATCGTGTTTGACGGAGGGGTATAACACATGCCAACAGTTATAACAGATTGTACATTCTGCAACATCATTTCAGGTCGTTTGCGTCGCTGTAGCCGTGTTTCCTCAGCCATGTAAGTCATTTCACCGGACATGCCGGACTTCAGCCATTTCTTGTAGGCATCTATATGCTTCATAGATATTAATGCTCGAGTAAAGCGACAAAGGTCAAAGCCATGCTGGCGTGCAATCTCTCGAATATTATCTTTCAACATCATATAAACCTATCGAGGTAATCATCGAACTGCTATTTTTCATCCATGAATCCGTGCACACGATTTTCCCTTGAATTGCCAGGCTGGGCTATCAAGGCGCTGGATGGTATGCCAACATTCATGCCAACTATCGAGGAACGCATGGCTGCCGTCATCGACTTTTCCCGTCTTAATTTTCAGAATGATACCGGCGGCCCGTTTGCAGCCGGTGTTTTCGAGCAGGACTCGGGCAGACTTATCACAATAGCTGTCAACCGCGTAGTACCCTCCAACTGCTCATCGGCTCATGCGGAAATCATGGCACTGTCTCTGGCTCAACAGCGGCTTGGTATATACGATCTGGGTAGCTCCGCTCTTCCGGCCCACCAGCTGGTAGTAAACTGGCGACCATGCAGCATGTGTTTTGGCGCAGTGCTCTGGTCGGGTATAAGCTCCCTTGCCGTTGCCGGCAGTGATCAGCAAATGGAGGAAATCACAGGCTTTGACGAAGGGCCCTTGCCTCCGCAGTGGCAACATGAACTGGAATCGCGCGGTATTGAAGTTGTAGAAGATATTCTTGCCAGGGAGGCTATAAATGTTTTTCGAGAATTTGCGGCCAGTCAGCCGTTTATCTATAACGCTCGGCTTGGCTCATGATTAATAAGGCCAGTTACCGTGAGCAGGCCCTGAAGCTTTTTCCCTGGATTTGCGGCAGGTGTGCGCGCGAGTTTTCCGGCAAAAAACTGCGTGAACTCACCGTCCACCACAAGGATCACAACCATGACAACAATCCCCCGGATGGCAGCAACTGGGAGCTGTTGTGTATTTATTGCCATGACAATGAGCATTCTCGTTATATTGATGCGGATGGCCGCGCTTCTGAACCCGATAAGGATCCGAACTTAAGCTACAAGCCTTTTGGGAATCTCAGCAGTCTTCTGAAAAAAGAATAATTACCCCAGTAACGTCCGGATACTCTGACTGAGATCATCAAACTGCATCGGCTTGGTTAAAACCATGCTGTTTTGTAGCTGCTCGTCTTCATTCAGCACAAATCCCTTGTCATAGCCTGTCATAAAGATGACTGGTATATCGGGCTTTATCTCCCGGATGCGGTCAGCAACCTTTTTTCCGCCCATGCGCGGCATGATCACATCCAGGATGAGCAGAGCAATCTCTTCCTGATGGGCATCGAACACCTCCATGGCCTCCAGCCCATCCGCAGCCCGCAGCAGTTTATAACCCATGACCTCCAGCACTTCAGCCGTGGTCTCACGAACATTCATTTCGTCATCAACAAGCAGAATCAGCTCACCATGACCCTCGACCATCGCCTGCGCCCGATCCGACCCTGTATCAGCCTCCTCCTTCTCCAGCAAAGGAATGTAGATATGAAAGGTAGAACCCTTGCCTTCAATGCTTTCCACATCGACAAAGCCCCGATGGGTCTTGATGGCCCCGAAGACCATGGATAAGCCCAGACCGGTTCCCTTGCCAACCTCCTTGGTGGTGAAAAACGGATCAAACAGAAATTTCATCTTATCTTCAGGAATGCCACAGCCATTATCTGCAATGCTCAGGTGCGCATAGTTACCCATCTTGAAATATCTGTGAGCTTTAATCCAGATGTCATCCGCATGAAATGGTTCAAGCCGGATAGTGATGCATGGTTCATCAACACCTTGCAGTGCATCACAGGCATTGCTGATCAGGTTCATCAAGACCTGATGAAGCTGGGTATCATCTCCCATGATTCGCATCGCATCCGTGTTAATGTCTCTCTTTACATTGATATTCTCGGGTATGGATGTACGCAGAAATTTCATTGCTTCCTTCATGAAAGGTACCAGTGACATTTCTATTATACTGACCATATCCTTGCGGGCATAGGTCAAGAGCTGCTGGATCATATCGGCTGCACGAAAGGATAGAGCTTCAACATTGGCCAGGTTTTCCAGAACATCCGGATTTTCACCCAGTTTCTTTTTGGCCAGATACAGGTTGCCCGTCATGCCGGCCAGCATATTATTGAAATCATGCGCGATACCGCCCACCAGCGTGCCCAGGGCTTCCATTTTCTGGGATTGAAGGAGCTGGGCTTCCAGTCCTTTCTGCTCGGTGACATCCAGCTGGGTATCTACGAAGTGGGTAATTGTATTCTCTTCATTCCGAATCGCTGTAATGCACTGCTGGACAGTATAAAACTCACCATCCTTACGACGGTTAATGGTAGTATTGTTCCAAACCTGCCCGTTGTTAATGGTCTGCCACAAGTTCTGATATACCTGTGGATCATGTTTACCGCTTCTGAGCAGCGCAGGCGTTTTACCGATCACATCTTCAGCGCTGTAGCCGGTGATTTTGGTAAAGCCCGGGTTGACATATTCAATAACGCCATCTGTGTTGGTAATGACAATGGACTCTCCGGTTTGCTCCACAGCCCGTGACAGTTTGCGAACCAACTCTTCTGCCTTTCTGCTCTCACTGAGATCACGGATAGTGGCGCAGTAAAACACCTCATTGCTATTTTCAAAATGAGTCAGGGAAAGCTCCAGAGGAAACTCACTGCCATTTTTTCTCAGGCCATAAAAATCAACTCTTTTTCCGATAATGACGGGGTTGCTGTCGGCATTGAAACGCTTCATCCCTTTGGAATGTTTCTCTCTGTATCGTTCGGGCATCAAAGCCGTCAACGGCATGCCAAGGGCCTCCTCCTCGCTATAACCGAAGATATCCTCTGCAGCTTTGTTCCAACCAGTAATATCCCCCCGCATAGAGGATGAGATAATGGCGTAACTGGCACATTCCAGGACAGATCGATAGCGGCCCTCCAGTTCCAGTCTGGACGAATAGATTTGGTCGTACGTCTTGATTAACACGGCAACTTCATCAGGTAGTTTACCAAAAATATCAACCTGTTCTTTGTCGCTGAGTTTACGTTTCATAAGTTGCACGGCCCTGCCGACGGGATCTACCAGTCGGGTATTAAGAACATGGTGAAGAGCCAGGATGGAAAGTGCTATCATTATAATTAACAGCAATCCGGTCCACATTGTTGATGCGAAAATGGTATGAAGTATCGGTCGATCATCAACAATAAGAGCTAGCGTTCCAAAACCCCTGGGTATGGGTGCCTCGTACAGATACAGGTGATCAAGCCCGGCTATATGCTGACGCAAGGAAGAGATGTCCATGTCTTTGCTGACATGCAGTGTTGGTGAAGCCCCTTCCTGTAATGATATATGAGCAAACTGGCCGCTCGTATCAATAAGAATCATGCCTTTAATCGCCTTGGTCTCGACTATGATATTTGCTTCCTCTCCAATAATGTGCTGATCTGACTCGTCCAGATGTTTGGCAAACTCCTGAGTCTGATAGGCAAGACGGTTGGCTACGGTCTCCTGAATCATGTATTCAACAAGATTGTTCAGGGTAAGAAAGAAAATAACCCCAAGAATTATAAAGAAACACCCTGCCCAGAGCAGGAGGGCTTTAATCAGATCATGTTTGAGCGTGTGGTGATATTTTTTCAGACTATCCATCATTGTTTATCGATCTCCACGATCCCTGTCTTACCAAACGCACATCGGGATTATTTTCCACACATTCAAGCTTGATGTATATCGATCCGGCCGGCAGCAGCCCCGGAGCACGCTCAGGCCATTCAATGATGCTGATCCAGGGAGCAATAAAATACTCGTGAACCCCCAGCATGTCAATGTCATCGGCATCCTCCAGCCGATACCAGTCCATATGGGCCAGCCGACACCCCTCCCCTTCGTAGGTCTGGATCAGTGTGAAAGTCGGGCTGGGCATGGCTTCATCCTGAACGCCCAGGGCCCGCATCAGGGCACGGGCAAAAACACTTTTTCCTGCACCAAGCTCACCTTGCAAAGCAACAATATTACCCGATTTGAGGCTTGAGGCCAGATTACTGGCATAGGCACAGGTCTCCTCCTCACTGTTTAAACGGGTCTGCATTAGGGACTGGTCAGGTGAGTTTATTCACCAGAGCAGTGATGAGTCCGTGTTTGGAGATCAGGCCGACAATGACATCGTTTTCAACGACAGGGAGATGGTGGATATCGTCATTTGCCATCTGTGAGGCAACTTCATTGAGCCCTTCCTGGGGGCTTACCGTCTTAACTTTTTTCAGCCCGAGGTCAGCAGCAGTCATGGCCTGAAGCCTTTCAATCTCACGTTCGAAACGGGCTTCACCCAGAGGAATTACCATATCAAAGACGGCAATGGCTGTAGGAATATGCAGATTTTGTTGTTGCTCGACCAGGTCGGTTTCGGTAATCACACCCACCAGGCCATCTTCATCATTAAGCACCAGCATGCCGGAAATATGTTCATCGCTGAAACGCCGGGTAATTTCCCGGATGCTTGTATCCAGCCTGCAATGTGGCGGATCAGGGTTCATTATGTCACGTGCCTTAAGCATAGTATCCGACTCCTTGACGATTATTCACATAGTTTAAACGTTGTGGTAAATCCTGGAGCCTGACTCCAGAAACTCCTCAGACTTCTCCTGCATGCCCTGCTCCACTGCTTCTAACTCACTGGTATTTTCTCCATCGACCATATCACGCAATTCCTGCGTAATTTTCATGGAGCAGAACTTTGGGCCGCACATAGAACAGAAGTGAGCCACCTTGGCAGCATCCCTGGGCAGGGTTTCATCATGAAATTGCCTGGCCGTATCCGGGTCAAGAGAGAGGTTAAACTGATCCTGCCAACGAAATTCAAACCTTGCCTTCGATAATGCGTTATCTCTTGACTGTGCGCCGGGATGACCCTTGGCTAAATCTGCGGCATGGGCGGCAATCTTGTATGTGATTACGCCGGTTTTGACATCATCCCGGTTAGGCAGTCCCAGATGCTCTTTCGGCGTGACGTAGCAAAGCATGGCACAGCCGTACCAGCCAATCTGGGCAGCGCCAATGCCCGAAGTAATATGATCATAACCCGGCGCAATATCGGTCGTAAGTGGGCCCAGTGTATAAAACGGAGCCTCGCCACAACATTCCAGCTGCTTGTCCATATTCTCCTTGATCATCTGCATGGGAACATGACCCGGGCCCTCGATCATGGTCTGAACGTCATGCTTCCAGGCAATCTGGGTGAGCTCGCCCAGGGTCTCCAACTCGGCAAACTGAGCCTCGTCATTAGCATCCGCAATCGATCCGGGGCGCAAGCCATCACCGAGACTGAACGAAATGTCATACGCCTTCATGATTTCACATATTTCTTCAAAGCGGGTATAGAGGAAATTTTCCTGATGGTGGGCCAGACACCACTTGGCCAGAATAGAACCGCCGCGCGAAACAATGCCTGCGGTCCGGGAGGCCGTCATGGGTACATGTGCCAGACGAACACCGGCATGGATAGTAAAGTAATCCACGCCCTGTTCCGCCTGTTCAACCAGAGTATCGCGGAATATTTCCCAATTCAGATCTTCAGCAACACCACCGGTTTTCTCCAGTGCCTGGTAGATGGGGACGGTACCGATCGGTACCGGGGAATTGCGAATAATCCACTCACGGGTTTCATGAATATTGGCACCGGTGGAAAGGTCCATCACGGTATCTCCTCCCCAACGGATGGCCCAGGCCATCTTTTCGACCTCTTCCTCAATGCTGGATGTAATAGCGGAGTTGCCAATATTGGCATTGATCTTCACCAGAAAGTTGCGCCCGATAATAACAGGCTCAAGCTCAGGATGATTGATATTGGCAGGAATAATGGCACGGCCACGGGCAATCTCGCTGCGCACAAATTCCGGTGTAATCAGCGGCGGAATAGCTGCGCCGAAGCTCTCGCCCGGATGCTGACCACCAACCTCACGCAAGAACTCACCTTTCTGGTTCTCTCTAATGGCAACAAACTCCATCTCGGGAGTAATAATGCCCTTTCTGGCATAGTGCATCTGGCTGACGTTATCTCCCACTTTGGCACGTCGGCTGCGATTTTTTGCGGTGAATCGAAGTTTGTCTAGAGTCCGATCATCGGCACGCTGTCTGGCATAAGCTGAGGATGAACCTTCCAGCAGAACCGTATCACCCCGGTCTTCAATCCAGCCATTTCTGATCGGTGGAAGCCCTTTTTTTACATCAAGGTCGATATCCGGATCTGTGTAAGGGCCGGAGGTATCATAAACAAGGACTGGCGCATTATGTTCTTCGCCTCTGGATGTGCTTGTGGGCGATAATGAAATTTCGCGCATGGGTACGCGGATATCTCTGCGTGAGCCTTCGATATACAGCTTGCGGGTGCCGGGAAAAGACTGGCGACACTTATCCAGATTCGATAGCGCTTTTGTTTCCTCTTTCATTCAACCTCCATATATTCTTGCCTGATTGTCCATATGACGACAATATACCCGACTATTACGCTGGGATATAGCGATATTCAGGAGAAAAAACGAACATGTCTTTACTCGAACTGTCCGGTTCTGATCACTCCCGGCTAAACAAGGCCCATCTTAGCAGCTTTGTCCCATGGCTTCATGTACTCAAGGCCTCGGGACCAAAAATAAAAGATTACCTTCAGGGCCAGATTACCCAGGATGTTACTCAACTCTCGGTACGGCAGGGAATCTATGCAGCGGCCCTGACTCCACAAGGAAAAATAGTCAGCGACATGTATGTACTTGAAGCAGGTTCAGATGAAACGCTGATGATCGTTGAGGCCGGCTATGCCACTGATCTGGTTGTCAGATTACGGCAATTTTCTCTCGGATTCCGGTTACGCATTGGAATTATTGATACTCTTCGGGTTATTGCCGTTCAGGGCCCCGGCACGGATATGGCCCTGAACTCAGCCGGATTACCTGTTCCTGATCACAAGCCCTTTGCCACAGCCTGCCTTCCGGATAAAGAAATTTACCTTATGCGGATAGCCATGACTTCTTCTGCCGGCGTGTGGATTGTTGCACCAGCAGAGCAGCAACAAAAGTTATCCGACAAACTGGGCAACCGGGTTGATGCAAAATATATGGAAGCTGCCCGTATTCTCAACGGATTTCCGCGATTCGGGATAGATTTTGATCAAACTTCCTATGCCTTGAATGCGAATTTCATTGAACGCCGGGGAGTTTCCTTTGATAAGGGGTGTTATGTGGGGCAGGAACTCACCAGCCGCATGCACTGGCGCGGAAAAATCAAACACAAGCTGTACACGGTACGGCTGGAAACCCTGCCCATATCCATACCTGCGGAAATTAGAACCACTGTTCCGGCAGGTCTACTCAGTAGCCTCATGAAGTCCCCTGAAGGGTTTTATACAGGTATAGCAAGCCTGCGAATTGAGGCTGCAGAAGGAGAAAAACCTTTGTATGTAGAAAAGATCCCTGTGGAGGTAACAGGTGAAGTCAGTTGATCAGCCTTGCAGCCTTTTTATATGGTATCGGGGCCACCCTGATCTGCTTCCAGGATTAAGGGAATGGATCCACTGCCTGGAAAAAGCTTCCGGGTACGGTGGGCTCCTCTATCTGAGAGAAGATGCTACGGAAACGACTTACATGGAAGTGTTTCATCACGTAGGTTCCGCTGGCCTTGAGGAGATTGAAATGCATGCAGCAAAGCAAGCCTGTTTTTATAACATCAAACGCCACTGTGAACTCTTTACACCGGACAGGCCTTAATGACATCAACTGAGAATATTACTCGAAAACGCGCAGGTGAATATTTTCAGGACTTGCGTGACCGTATCTGCTCTGCTTTCGAGGCTCTGGACACGGCCAGCTTTGAGCGCGAGACCTGGCAACGTGAAGATGGCGGTGGTG
>JBHHTX010000035.1:0-14394 GCA_046753585.1 Mariprofundaceae bacterium | reverse complement strand
CAGCCACATGCCCCAAACGCTCTTCAATCTCATTAACAACGCGATAATAATCGGCGCCCACACGATCCATCTTGTTTACGAAGGCAATACGAGGGACATTATATCTGTCCGCCTGACGCCAGACCGTTTCTGACTGGGGCTCGACGCCACCAACGGCACAGAACACACCAACGGCGCCGTCCAGCACACGGAGACTGCGCTCCACTTCAATGGTGAAGTCCACATGGCCCGGAGTATCAATAATATTGATGCGGTGATCACGCCAGGAACAGGTAGTAGCCGCGGAAGTAATGGTTATGCCGCGCTCCTGTTCCTGAGTCATCCAGTCCATCGTGGCAGCGCCATCATGAACTTCACCAATTTTATAGGTTTTTCCCGTATAGTAGAGAATACGTTCAGTCGTGGTCGTCTTGCCGGCATCAATATGAGCCATGATGCCAATGTTACGAACGCTCTTTAGCGGTACCTTTCGGGCCACGATCTATACTCCTTCTCAATCAACCTGGTTATTTAGAACAACACTACCAGCGGTAGTGGGCAAATGCCTTATTGGCCTCCGCCATTCGATGCGTATCATCACGTTTCTTAAATGCGCCGCCGCGATCCTGTACAGCATCGACAATTTCATTGCCAAGCCGCTGTTGCATGGCATGCTCGGAACGGTTACGCGCATATTCAATCAGCCAACGAACTGCCAGGGAACGCTGCCTGACACTACTTACTTCTATCGGCACCTGATAGGTGGCTCCGCCAACACGACGGGACTTCACTTCAACCATAGGCTTTACCGCTTCGATCGCCCGATGCAATGCGTTCAGCGGAGTATCCCGCAAACGATCAGCCGCTATTTCCATAGCACCATAGACGATCTTCTCTGCCACCTTCTTTTCTCCACCCCACATTACCTTGTTAATAACCTTGGTAACAAGAATGTCGTTGTATTTTGCATCCGGCAGGATGTTTCGTGGAGCTGGAGGTCCTTTACGTGGCATATCAATTCTATCCTTAAACTACTTCGGCCGCTTGGCGCCGTATTTGGAACGTCCCTGACGACGATCTTCCACGCCAGTCGTATCCAGTACACCGCGCAGAATGTGGTAGCGAACACCCGGCAAATCCTTTACACGACCGCCGCGAATCAACACAACAGAGTGCTCTTGTAGCTTGTGGCCTTCACCAGGGATATATGCCGTAACTTCCATGCCGTTAGTAAGACGCACACGGGCAACTTTTCGCAAAGCCGAGTTTGGCTTCTTGGGCGTAGTCGTATACACACGGACACAGACGCCACGACGTTGGGGGCAAGCCTGCAGCGCAGGCACCTTGTTAATCTTGCGTTTGTCCGAGCGGCCCTTGCGAACCAGCTGGTTAATCGTTGGCATTGCCACCTCTAAATAATAGCATTTCAAAACATCAGCCCTGCGGCTGAAAGGGCGCGAACCTTAGAGGCGCGTTAATGCCCTGTCAACCGCCTGTCACCGTGTCTTGAATAAATTGGATTTTGGCAACAATCGACAGTTAAAATCGCCTATCCAACAGCATCCAGAATTTCCTCACATGCCTTTTTTGCATCGGAAAATAACATCATGGTTTTATCCATATAGAACAAATCATTATCCAGACCAGCATACCCGGCTGAAAGAGAACGTTTGATAACAATGACATGCTCCGCCTTGGCCACATCGAGAATTGGCATACCATAAATGGTACTGGCCGGATCACTTTTAGCCGCAGGGTTGGTAACATCGTTTGCTCCCACCACCAGCGCCACATCTGTATCGGCAAACTCGGGGTTGATTTCATCCATCTCATGCACAATATCATATGGAACATCAGCTTCGGCCAAAAGTACGTTCATATGCCCCGGCATACGACCAGCCACGGGGTGAATAGCAAACTTCACCTGAACGCCAATGTCAATCAGCCCCTCTACGATTTCCTTAAGCACATGCTGCGCCCGCGCAACAGCCAGGCCGTAGCCCGGAACAATAACGACACTGCGAGCATTCTTCAGCAGGAAACTAGCATCCTCTGCGCTGCCGCTATGAACCGGACGATCACTGCGAACGGCTGAAGAAGCCTGACTGGCCTCCCCTCCAAACCCGCCCAGGAGAACGTTTAGCAGAGAACGGTTCATGGCCTTGCACATAATGTAGCTTAGAATAGCACCTGACGACCCGACAAGAGCACCGGCAACAATCAACATATTATTACCCAGCGTAAAACCAATGCCGGCAGCCGCCCAGCCGGAATAGGAATTCAGCATGGATACAATCACCGGCATGTCCGCCCCGCCAATGGGCACAATAAGTAAAATACCAAGCGCCAGAGCAATAACTGCCATAACAAGGAATGCTGTCCAGCTCTGGGTAAAACAGAATATGATCCCAGCGGCCAGCATGGCCAGCCCCAGGATAAGGTTCAGTTGATGCTGGCCCTTGAAAACCAGCGGGTTGCCGGAAACAAGCCCCTGTAATTTGGCAAAAGCGACCATAGAAGCCGTAAAGGTAATGGCCCCGATAAACGTTCCGAGAAACAACTCAATGAGGCTCGCGGTTGCTATACCTTCTGTATGCAGGGCGATACCGTAAGCCTCCGGATTGTAAAGAGCAGAGAAACCGATGAGCACCGCTGCAAGGCCAACCAGAGAGTGCATGGCAGCAATGAGCTGGGGCATATGGGTCATGGGAATTTTGCGGGCGATGATTACGCCGATCGAACCACCGATCAGGATCCCGGTGAATATCCAGCCATAACTTTTCACCTCGGGAAGCTGCAGGGTGACAAGAACAGCTATGAGCATTCCGGCAATGCCAAAGATATTTCCGCGTCGCGAAGTTTCTGGGCCGGACAAACCTTTCAGGGAAAAGATCAACAAGACTGCGGCTGCCAGATAGGACAATTCTACCATATTTGCTGATAACATTGTTATTACCTTCGCTTTTTGAACATGGCAAGCATCCTCTGCGTCACCGTAAAGCCACCAAAGATGTTAATGGAAGCCAGGGTGACGGCAATCGTCCCCAGCACCGTAGCCAGATTCCCTTCCTCGGGACCGGCAGCCAGAATAGCCCCAACGATAACAATACTGGAGATGGCATTGGTCACACTCATCAAGGGGGTGTGCAAAGCCGGCGTTACATTCCAGACAACGTGGTAGCCTACAATAACTGCAAGAACAAAAACCGTGAAACCAAAAATAAAGGGATCTACTGCTGCGTGGGCCGCAGTCTCCACCCCGATAGCATCTAATCCTGATTCCATCACATTCACTGCTTACCTCCCTGGTTACCTGATTGAGGGGTAAGGAGCTCCCCGTCCTTGCACAACAATGAGGCATTGATAACCTCGTCTTCCAAATTGATGTTTAAGACACCGCCATCCTCAGCCAGCATCGGCGTGAGAAAGTTAAACAGGTTCCTGGCATATAGCTGACTCGCATCCGTTGCCATGAGCGCTGGAATATTGCCAACACCAATCAAAGTTACGCCATGCCTGACCACGACCTGATCCATCTCGCTCAGTGTACAGTTTCCGCCCATTTCCACAGCCATATCCACAATAACTGAACCGGGCTTCATTTCACGCACCGTATTCTCACTGATAAGTCTGGGTGCAGGTTTCCCCGGGATTAAAGCTGTGGTGATAATAATATCAGCGTCGATGGCGCGCTCCTGAATCAACTGCGCCTGTTTTTGCTTGTACTCCTCGGACATCTCACGCGCATAACCACCGGAAGTTTCAGCATCTTCTTCGGATTCAGTTTCAACTTCAACAAACTTTGCCCCCAGGCTTTCGACCTGTTCCTTTACTGCCGGCCGGACATCAAAGACTTCGACCATAGCTCCAAGCCTGCGAGCTGTTGCTATAGCCTGCAGGCCCGCCACCCCGGCACCCAGAATAAGCACCCTGGCTGGCTTCACTGTGCCGGCGGCTGTCATAAGCAGGGGAAAAAAACGCTCATAATATTGAGCTGCCAGTAATACAGCCTTATATCCACCAATATTAGCCTGGCTGGAAAGAACATCCATGTTTTGGGCCCGCGAAATACGGGGTAAGAGCTCCAGCGAGAAACAGGTCAGTCCCTTTTCGGCATACGCCTGAATCAGTGGATTGGTAGCCGGGGCAAGCATTCCAACAAGAACGGTATTTTTGACCATCTGCCGGAGTTCATCCTTATCAGGTCCTTTCACTTTAAGGATGATGTCTGCTTGCCCATAAAGTTCAGCACCAGACTCGGCAAGCTTAGCACCCACCACCTCATAGTCTGAATCCGGAAAATAAGCGCCGCTACCCGCTCCCTTCTGCACCAAAACCTGATAACCGGAAGCACAGTATTTCTTTACCGTCTCCGGGGTTGCAGCCACACGTTTTTCATCAGGATTTACCTCTGTTGGAACAGCAATCAACATATCAGGCATCCTCCTGTTTTTTTCAGTTATATTACCGCAAAGTTCAAGTGGCGCGGAGTGTAAACTCACACATCAGATTTACAAGCACAGGTCTAGGGATTGTAGTGGTTCGTCTGCACATGCAACAAGTTTCAGATGAATCAAATCCCTTGCCGGCTGATAAAGGTACGCCAGGCGATATATATCTTTATCCACCACCTCACCCTTCAACATTAACAGGTCAAGATCCATAGTTCGGGGTTTCCACGAGCCATGAGAACGGTCACGCTTACAATCCGCTTCAATTTCCCTTAGCCAGTTTTTTACTGCGCTGAAAGACAAACAGGTTTCGATCCGGCAACAGGCATTCAGAAAATCAGCTCCAGACATGCCCACAGCCCTGGATCTGTACACTTTCGAAAAAACGACGTTCGGGAATCGCTGACGAATTGAGCCGGCCGCAAGCAGGAGATAATGCTCCGGATCGATATTCGATCCCATGCTAATCAGGGTTTCCCTCAGGGAAATGTGCCCCGCTCGATTATAACGGCCACATTGTCCGATCCGCGTACTGCTCCGGGTTTGGAAAGCTTTAAACAAAGCCACGGTGCCCGGAATTCAGTCAGCACAATCTGCGCGCACTGTTCAGCCAGTGCTTCAATGAGACCAAAGCTTGATCCTTCAATAAATTCGGTTAAGCGTTTGGCAACGGCTTTGTAGTTCAGGGTATGATGGATATCATCCTTTTGGGCGGCCCTGGAGATATCCCAGGCTACTTTCAAATCAAGGCGAACCAGCTGACGCGTTTGACGCTCCCAGTCATTGATACCGATCACGGTATGAACCTTTAGCCCCTCGATACAAATTCTGTCATAAGAAACCTTCACATATTCTCCCTGTTGCATTCAATTCAACTTGACAAAACACCTCTGCTCAACACAATGCGTCTTCCAAAATAGCTCGCCGGGGGAACCATGAGCAAAGATTCGATTCATGTCACCGAAAATATCGCTTCCTGCTCTGATGACGGCCAACATCCCCTCGTCTACATCAGGCTGCAGGATGGTAAAGGTATGTGTCAATATTGCGGCCAAACTTTTGTCAGCCCGAAAACTGCAACGCCTGATCAGGAAGAAAGAAAAACAGGTACATAAGCCCGTTCAGTCCAAACGCTGGCGCACAGCCTCAAACAAAGCCACACCTGTTGCCACAGACACATTAAGAGACTCAACATTGCCCGACATTGGGATATGAACCAGAACATCACAAGTATCACGAACAAGTCTTCTAAGGCCTTTATCTTCCGACCCCAGAACCAGTCCGGTTCTTCCCAGAAGATTCGTCTGAAATAAAGAAGCTTCTCCTTCCCCTGCCAAACCATAGATAAAAAAGCCCTGCTTTTGCATTTGCTTCATGGCACGCACCAGATTGTTTACATACACAACCGGCAATCGGGCCAGCGCACCGCTGGCAACCTTGGCAGCTACGGGTGAAAGTGATGCAGAACGATCAGAAGGTATGATAACCCCGCAACAGCCTGCAGCATCTGCCGAACGCAGACAGGCGCCAAGGTTGTGAGGATCAGTAATCGAATCAAGTAACAAAACCAGAGGATTTGATTGCATATCCAGGGAGTTAAGCCATGTGTCGAAAGATGGGGCTGGCTTTACACGCAACCTTGCAACAACTCCCTGATGCACAACACCCTCTGACAAACGATCCAGATCCGGACGGGGCAAAAAAGAGATGTGTGCCCCTGCTGTTTTGGCTATTTGAATCAACTCATCCAGACGTGACTGCACTTTCCCCTGTTCAATAACAAGTTCATATACAGGCTGCCGCTCTTGAAGTGCATGCCTGACAGCATGAATACCGGCGATGATCTGGTTCATCAATGCCTCTTAGCGATCATAAAACCGTAACCTTGTCAGAGTACAAGATTTATCTTTGTAGTACCTAATATTCTGCAAATGCACCAGGAGGAGCCGCATTATTGGAAATCTCCCGAGTCATTTTTAATACCCTGGCACAGTTCTGCCGAGGTAAGTTCTCTTGGTTGCACCTCTACGGGCTCTGGCGAGGATAGTGACTCTCTTTCCGGAGCGGTCTTGAGCAGCTCAAATTTGCGAGCCCCGGACAGTACGCGCGCCTCCAGCGACCCGGTTGCATCGTTGTAGGCGCGAACAGTCTGGCCGAGATGGCGACCTACTTTTGACCAGTGTTCGGACAATTTCTGGATTCGGACATACAACTCCTTGCCGAGCGCCGCCACCTGTTCAGCGTTCTGCGCCAGTGCCTCCTGCCGCCATCCATAGGAGACGGCCTTGAGCAAGGCAATCAGCGTGGTCGGCGTGGCGACTATCACTTTTTGCTCTACGCCATATTCGATAAGGCTGCCATCCACTTTCAATGCGGCACTGAAAAAATCTTCGCCGGGAACGAACAGCACTACAAATTCCGGAGTACCACCCAGCTCTTTGCGGATACGATCCCAATAGGCCTTTATACTGAGTCCTTTAATATGGGTCTTGAGTTGCGCTGCGTGACGAGCAAGCAGGGCCTCCGCCTCACCCCCATCGCTTTCCACCGCATCCAAGTAGGCGGCAAGCGGCACTTTGGAATCCACCACGATGTGTCGCCCCAGCGGCAGATTCACGATCATGTCCGGCCTGACCGCGCGTTCATCCTGTTCTCCGGCAATATGCGTCTGTTCGGTAAAGTCACAATGATCAAGCATGCCCGCCATTTCTACAACTCGCTTGAGTTGCAGTTCCCCCCATCGACCACGCGCTTGCGGCTGACGCAGTGCGCGAACCAGATTAGCTGTTTCGGAGCGCAGTTTATCCTGTTCGCCTGCCATGCTGGTGATTTGCTCCCGAATGGCTGCGTATGCACCCTCGCGCACCTTTTCCAGTTCGCCCAGACGATTATCCATTTTCTCTAGTGAGTCATGAACCGGTTTCGCCAGTTGCTCAATCTCTTTGCCTCGTTTATCAAGGTCAGAAACAGCACCTTGCTGGAATCGGGAAAGGTTTTCCTGGGCAAGATTCAGAAATGTTTCATTATTGGTTTTCAATGCTTCGGCAGACATGGCCTTGAATGCATCGTTGAGCTTCTGTTTGGCATCCTCCATCAGGGCCAGTTTTTCATCGGCTTGTTTCTGCTCCTGAAGCAGTCGCTCATTTAATTTGGACACATCCGATTCCAGATGCCGAATTTCATCATTTTTATTGGCCAGTTTCTGATTTAATTCATCTTGAGTGGTCTGAAGATTCTTTGCCTGTTCCTCAAGCATTTCATTCCTGGCGCTCAAATCAGCATTGCGTTCACGCTGTTCTGAAATCGCACGCTCAGTTTTATCCCCTAAGCTTTTTCTCAGCCATAGCCAGGTAAATACTGATCCAGCGATAAGCCCTGCAATCAATCCGCCAATCAGTATATCCATACGCTATCTCCCATTAATCAGACTTAAGCTCTGTCATATAGAACTCCTGAAACAGCGAAGTTGAAATTCCGGAGGCGCTTTATCCAATCGACGGAAACAATTTACCGCCGATGCGAAATTTCCATAAACCTGCCAAGTTTTTTCGCAGTGGTGTTCCAAACTTTTCAGGTTCGGTTGCCAGCCTTTTCAATAATATTCAGATTATTATCCACGCGATCATAAAAAATCAATACCAGCCCTTTTCCTTGAAAGATATGACCTCTTTGCCGGCAAGCAGGAAATGGTCGAGAACCTTGATATCCAGAGGACTGCCAGCCTTGACTATCGCCTGAGTGAGATTGATATCCTCCTGGCTGGCATTTGTCGTACCGCCGGGATGATTGTGGAAGAGGACCAAACCCTTGGCATCCAGTTCCAGGGCGCGTTTTATCAGGTTTCGCGGATAAATGGTGGTTCGATCAACCGTGCCCTCGAACATTATTTCACTGGCAAGATGCCGGTGCTGCTGATCGGTAAAGACCGCACCAAAACACTCCATGCCACGTCCCTGCAACAGGAAACGCAGATACGCATTCACCTTATCGGGCCGGTCGAAAACGGATTTGCCGGGAAGATCTGAAGCCAGGTAACGAATCTCCACATGACGAATTAGCGCCAGAAAGACAGAACCCTTCTCCCCGATTCCTGCCACCTGAGAACGCTCCACCACCGTAGCATCAAACACACCGGCCAGTGTGCCAAATTCCCTGAGCAAGCGTTTGGCCAGAGGTTTAACATCCACTCTGGGAATAGCATAGGTCAGAAGCAGTTCCAGGACTTCGTAATCATGAAAGCCATCAAGGCCATTCCCGGCAAAACGCTGCCGCAAGCGCTTGCGATGCCCCTGTACGGTGTCAACATGATTGCGTTTCATGTATATGGAGATTAATAACTGATTTCAATTCGCCCCATATGAAGATTAATGCCACCATTGGGGGCTTTGATGCCGGCATTGGAAAAGTGCAGGAACCGGTAACCCAGTCGCACATTTTCTGAAAGTCGGATGCCAATTCCGCCCATATCGCCGAACTCAAAGACCGTACCCAGATGTCCGGAAGCCGTGGCATTGACAATTGCATGCAACCCCACTGTTCCTTCCAGATAAAAAACATCATCATAATATAGCCTGAGGACGGGAGAGAAGCCGATACCATAGGCGTATTTAGCACGCCCCGGCAGTGGGTTTTTCCACCGCAGAACCTCCAGATTATATTCCCAAAGCCCGCCAACAGAAAAACCAGATCCCAGTTCATAATTCCACGACCAGGGCATATCAAGGCCAAGTTGCACGGCTGCCGAGGCATGCTTGCCCGTGCCCGCGTTGACGAAAATTGTATCATCCGCCAGGGATTTAACTGCCCCACCCGTGAATAGCCCCATCAGAAGCAGCCCAATGGAGAAGAGCTTTCCTGATATGATTGTGCAAATTCGCAGCTTGTCGCTAATATGCTTAACACGTTTTTTTTCCATTACTTCCCTTCCCCTCACGTTATAGTTATCTGAATCTGGATTGATCGTAGCGAAGAAGTGTAAAGGCGCAAGTTAATTCCACGAGCAAAGCATGTTTATAAGAAAGGACTGATTTTAATTTGGATACAAATTCATGAAAATAACGCTACTAAGCCTTGCTATCTTCTGGCTCTGCCTGTCTCCGGGCAATATGCAACTCCTGCATGCTACAGCCTTTGATTTGCCTCCCCCCGGTGAGAATCTTGTTGGCAACATGCAAACCGTCAGTACACGTTACGAAGATACCCTCCTGGATATTGCCCGTCGGTTTGACCTCGGTTACGAGGATATCGTATTGGCTAACCCTCAAGTGGATATATGGCTGCCGGGTGAAGGCACTCAGGTCGTATTACCAAACCTCTTTATTCTTCCAGATGCTCCACGTGAGGGTATCGTTATCAACCTTGCAGAAATGCGGTTATATTATTATCCGAAACTGGAAAGCGGAAATGCCAGCAAACAAGGTGTAATCGTTTACCCCGTGAGTATAGGCCGCCAAAACTGGCAAACCCCGATTGTTTTAACACGAGTGACGGACAAGCGTGCCAATCCGGTCTGGCACCCTCCCGCTTCCATCCTGAAGGAGCACACTGCTGACGGATATCCCTTGCCTGATGTCGTTCCGTCAGGGCCACAAAATCCGCTTGGGCTTTTCGCCTTGTATCTCGATTTGCCACAATATCTGATCCACGGAACCAACAAGGCCTTTGGAATTGGCATGACTGTTACACATGGCTGCATACGCCTTTACCCGGAAGACATTGAAGCCCTGTTCCAAAGCGTACCGCTGGGAACGTCCGTACGTATTATCAATCAGCCATACAAAGCAGGCTGGCGAAACGGCTCCCTTTATCTGGAGGTACATCCGCTACTGAACGGGGAAGCCGGAAAAAAGGATCAAGGCCAGGCTTCCCTGACAGAAACAATCATGATGGCCACAAAATCACAACCGGACTACCCGGTAGACTGGACACGGGTTCTTCATATCGCCAGACATCCCCGGGGAATTCCAATTTCGATTGTGAAAAAGCCCTGAATAAACCGGAACCTCTTACAGTAATCTTCCCTCAGCCGATATTAATACAATCGTAAAAATGGCATATAGCCGTTCAGATTTAGGCTGAATAGTTACCCTTATTTCTGCATACTCTTCTTAAAAGCCCGGTCAATTTTTTCACTGTTCTGCTGACAGCAGGCCCTGGCCTCTTCGGCAGCCTGCAGGGCACGATCGGCCTTCGCAGATGCTGCATTGGCAGCCTGCTGAGCTTGTGCGGCACTGGCTTCAACCCGGTTTACATGCTCAATAGTGGCACAACCGGAAGTCAAACCTACAATGGTTAATAATACAAAAACATGGAACAACTTCATATACAGGATCCTCCCCTCTGATTTCTTTGATATGCAGCCTTGATGGCCTCAGCAAGAATAAACAGCTAGAATGTGTTTGGCTATTGAAAGAAAAAACTCAAGGAGTCGACTAGAATCCCCCTATGCGCCAACTTCGAAGCCAACTTATTGGATTATTGGAAGAAGCCCAGAAGCAGCAACGGCAGGGTTTTCTGCCTACCCGCCTAGGCGCCGCCCTTGTCCACAATTTTCTTTCCCTGCTAACCGACAGGAAAGCTAAACGTTATGGGCTGCGCTGGCGTTTGATCAGTCAACAACAGTTACACCGGCACATCATCTGCATTCGCTGCCCTGATCAGGCTTTTTACCTGGATGGAATAAAGAATTATTTCAGCCGCAGAGGGATTCAGACCCTGGAACAACAGACCATGGTTGTCCGTATAGCCTGCGACGATACAGGCTGCACCCTCTCGGTACGCCCGCCGGATGAACGACATCAACACAACAATATGTTCATAGCACTACATATCTCGGCCACGCTTGTGCCTGATGGAAAGTCCCTGAGCCGGGAATTGGGTTATATCCTTCAGGCGGTTGATATGTCGGTCCGGGATTTCCCGGCCATGAACTCATCCATTGAGCATGCTACTGAATTGTTAAAAAAGGATGATCAGCACGCTGCTGAGCTTCTGACCTGGATGAATAATGACAAATATCTTTACTTCGGACTTCGCCTGCAAAATCAACGCTATGGCTTAATGAGAGATGGCCGTGTCCTGAATAGAGTCGCTGCCGGTCTGACTGAAGAAATTAATGCCCTTCCTCCCCCTGCAGGGCCGGGACTTGAATGGCTTTATCTCGGTTCGGCCCAAAATTATCTTTATAGCCCGGCCAGTTTGGAAGTAGTGCGTATTTGCTGGCGATCAGATGGCCGCTTAAGCCACGCGATTCTCCTGGGTCACTTCTCCCGCAGTGCACGTTATACCAACGCAAGTCGCATACCTTACATTAAACAGATTTGGCAAAATCTGCAGAGTGAACCATTGCTGCAACAGTCTGCCTTTTATCGCAGAGAAATACGCACCGTTTTTGACCGCATGGCTAAACCCATCCTGTTGACGATCCCGGTCAAACGCTTTCTTTCCCCGCTAAAAGATATTATTGATGCGGCCAGCCCGACTGAGACCAGAACAGCGGTCTGGCAGCCGCACCCGGGCAATGTCTGTATCCTGATGGCAACAGTCCCTTCTGCCCGATTTGGACCAAATATTCTTGCTAACATTCTCAACGGCATAAAGAAGCTCGGGCTTGAGCCTCTGGGGCAGGAGTCATTCATCGTGGGCCCCCAGCGCCTCCTGTTCATTCCGCTTCAATGCAATATTGATGAAAGGCTGGAAAAGAAACTGGGTGATCTGGTTCAACAGAGCATCATCTTCTGGAAAGACCGGGCCAAGGCAATCATCCTGAAGAATGCAAAGGGAATCAACGTACCGGATGTGCTTGCGGAGATAGAAAAACTCCCCCCTCTTTACCATGATCTTTTTCTTCCCGATCAAATTCAGGATGACCTGGCGACACGGGACCTGGTACGTGCTGACAAACGTACACGCGTGCGGGTTCATCGAAGCAATTCCGGACTGGATCTGTATATATTTTCATCGCAGGAACTCGCTCTTGGCCGACTGGTAAGCGCGATTCAGGCCTTCGGGATGACTGCGCTGCAAGAAGCGGTTGTCACTTTTCCGGGAGAGCCCATTGTGCATTTAAGCAGCCTTCGCTGTGAAATCGATCAAGCCATCATTGAAACCAGCATCATCTCTGTCGGCGAAGGCCTGGAGCAGGTATTAAATGGTGAGGCCGATAATGATGATGCCAATGCCCTGATCCTCAGTGCCGGGCTGAACATCAAGGAAACCGGCATTATTATCACCCTGCGTAATTATTTGATTCAACTGCTGGCAGATGCGGCACCCACCCCGCTTACCCGAATGCTCAATCGTTATCCCAAAACCTCAGCCATGCTGATAAGGCTTTTTGAGGCGCAACACCGACCTTCCATGCCACTTGCCTTTGCCCCTCAGGCCAGAATTGATTTCGATCAATCCATGAATGAAGTCCAAAGCCTGACCGATGACCGATGGTTCCGGGCGCTGCAAGAAATTGTTACGGCAAGCGTGCGAAGCAACGCCTATATTCGACAGACAGGAGAACCGTTCAGCATCAAAACCAATCTGGAAAATTTAAGCTTTGTCCCCAAACCAATCCCTTACCGTGAAATTTTCTTACATGGCACTCATGTCGAAGGCATTCATATGCGTGCTGGCCCGGTGGCCAGGGGAGGTATTCGCTACTCCGACAGGCCAGCTGATTTCCGTACTGAAATTCGGGAACTCATGGCCACCCAGATCGTAAAAAACGGCCAGATAATCCCGACAGGAGCTAAAGGGGGGTTTGTAGTACGCGGGGGCAAGGGAGAAGCCTTTGTGCAGGAGCAGTACAGGATCTTTATCCGCGCTCTGCTTCAATTAAGCGACAGTCTTCTAAAAGGAAGAACTTTACCTCCACATGACATCAAAATACCGGTACAGGACAGGCAGGATACATATCTTGTGGTTGCTGCTGACAAGGGAACTGCACGCTATTCTGACATGGCCAACGATGAGGCAATACAAACTGGCTTCTGGCTGGGTGATGCTTTTGCCAGTGGTGGCAAACACGGCTATGACCATAAGGAGATTGGTATCACTGCTCGTGGTGCCTGGGTCTGCGTGCGTGAGCATTTTGCTGCCCTTGGTATGAATGCTGATGAGGATCCCATCAGCGTGGTCGGCATCGGAGACATGGGCGGGGATGTATTTGGTAACGGCATGCTGCAAAGTAAAAATCTGTGTCTTGTCGGTGCTTTCAATCATCAACATATTTTCCTTGACCCCAACCCCGATCCGGAAATCTCATTTAAGGAGCGTCAGAAAATGTTCCGATCCGGAAATGGCTGGGGACATTATAACCCGGACACCATCAGCCCGGGTGGTGGCATTTTCCTGAGAACAGCCAAACAGATTCCCCTCTCACCCGAGGCTCAAGTAGTGCTGGGCGTTGATGAAAAGGAATTCTCCGGCGAGGCGTTGATTCGTACATTGCTGGCCGCACCCGTTGATCTGCTTTATAACGGTGGCATTGGAACATATATCCGCGCCAGCGATGAAACGAATATTGAAGTACGAGATCCGGCTAACAATAGCGTACGCATTACTGCACGGGAGCTCCGCTGCCGCGTCCTGGCTGAGGGAGGGAACCTCGGACTTACCCAAAAAGCACGTATCGAATTTACAGAAATGCATGGCCACATGAATACAGATGCTATTGACAATTCGGCTGGCGTGGACATGTCTGATCATGAAGTTAATTTGAAAATCCTCTTCGCCTTCCAGGGATCTGGTCAGATCCCTTTGGGTCGACGCAATCGCTTGCTGAAATCTCTGACTGAGGAGGTCACCAATACATGCCTGGAAAACAGTCTGGCCCAGTCACGTGCCCTTAATCTTGCCGAAATAGAAGCCCGTTCCTTCCCCCCCAGAATTCAGCGTCTCCGGGATCACCTCGTTGACGAAGGCAGAATTGATCCACAGACCGACCCGGGAATGGAACAGGATGACACCCTTG
>JBHHTX010000034.1:0-14400 GCA_046753585.1 Mariprofundaceae bacterium | reverse complement strand
GTAACTATGCAACGATAAATCAGGATGTTTTGGGCCGTTATCCCTGCCGCGCAGTCGATTTCTCATAAGTCCGACAGACTCCTAGGCTTTGATTTCCTTAATAATCAGGACTGCGTAAGCGAAAGCATTCATTTGGGCGGCCAGAATTGTACAAGCCTGCTTTCCGGAAAGTGATTTTAGCCTACCCAAACGCAACTTGAATGGACGAAACTGAAGCTTGGAAACGCTGCCTAAACTGTCAGTTGCTCCGCCTTAAACGTAACTGAGTCGCCCATTAAAGGCGTTCGTGTCAGGCGAATTCGCCTTGTTTCGCGTATTTAGGGTTTGAAGGCTTTTAATTTTAGCATTGTTAAAAAATGGTAGTGTTTTTCATTGCCGGTTAGCAGGGCCAGGCCATGTTCAATAGCGCTTGCCGCAATCAGTGCATCGGCCATTAGCATTTGATGGCTTAACCGCCATTCTTCCATAAGAAAAAGAGCGCGTTGGCTAATCGTTTCGCTTACAGGAAATACTGTAAAGTCGAACTGATCAAGAAAACGGCGTAACGTCACCTGCTCCCGTTTATTTCGCAAGCCCTGTACCAGTTCCATTTGTGTGATAATGGAGATCGCAGGTTTATCAAACTGGTAAATAGCATGCCGTGCTTTTTCATTGCCACGCATGTGCCAGATGATTACACCCGTATCTATCAGAGCAGTGTCAGTCACTAAAACTGGCGTCCCTGGCGTATTTCACGAACATAAGCGTTCACATCCATTGCATCAATATCAGACCAGATACCGAATAAATCATCATGTTCAGGTTTCAAGTGAGATTCAATCTGTATCAGTCGGGCTACCGGCTTTCCCCGCATGCTGATTTCCATGGACTGGCCACGTGATGCGCGATCAAGATATTCGCTTAAATGTTTTCGTAATTCTTTTGCATTAACCTGCATGATACGCCTCTTGTTCAACTTTAAAGTTAAACTTTATTATGGGAAAGGAGAAACGTCAAGATAACTTGACATATGAGCCACTTGCATGGATGGAACCGGTACTTGGAAACGCCACCTAAACTATCAGTTGCCCCGCCTTAAACATAACCGAGTCAGGACAGGGAAATCTATCGTTTACCGCCCTCGGTTAACGGGCAATTCCTTTAACGCAGCTACACGTGCCTCAATGGGTGGATGGGTAGAAAACAGGTGAGCAAAGCCACGGCTTTCACCATGAATTTTCAGGGTGGCCAGGGCATCATCCGCCATGCCTTCCTGACGATGCTGGGCAGAAAGTGTCTTTTGAGCAATCGCATCAATCTTTTGCAGGGCTGTAATCATCGGCTGTGCCCCGACCATGCTGGCGGCATGGGCATCAGCACGGAATTCACGTCGGCGTGAAAACCAGCAGATGGGGATCATGGCCAGGATGGACAAAACAAATTGCAGCGCCATATAAATCATAAATCCGGCAAAGTAGTTCCGCTCCATGATAGGGCGGGAAATGATGCGTGCCAGAAAATAGACGAAGGTGTTCATCAAGCCCTGCAGCAGGGTAATAGCCATCATATCGCCATTGGTGACATGGCCCAATTCATGTGCCAGTACGGCCCTGACTTCTTCATCCCTCAGATTATTCACAAGGCCGGACGAAACAGCCACCATAGCCCGGTTGCGCGTTGGCCCTGTGGCAAAGGCGTTGGGAGCATCGTCCAGGTAAACCCATACTTCCGGCATCTTGATATTTGAACGCCTGGATAATTCCTGCACCGTCTCAAAAACCAGTTTTTCCTTTACTGTTGATGGTTGTATGACCTGCTGCATCTTATGGCTGCGTTTGACAAGGAATTTGGATAACCAAAGCGAGATAAAGGCACCGCCAAAGCCGAAGACCATGGCCCAGGCAAAATCGTAGGTGTAGACACTGCCCCTCAGGTCGATACCGAACTGGGGCAATACAAAGTTGATCAGAATTGTGCCGGTAACAGCCAGGGTGAAAAAGATGAGTAAGTTGGCAATGACTAGCAGAAATATGCCTTTAAACCAGCGCATAAGCACCTCCGTGATAGATTAAAAGAAATGTGGGGGCATCTCGCCTGAAATTCAAGCCTTGAAAAAGATAGCATATTCCCCTACATAGAAGCCATGAACGAATCTATTGACGAAACCGACATCATTCATCCCGAAGATAACATGCTGGACACAAGTGAGCCGCCAGGATCTTCACTGGTTCTGGCTGGCGAGGTTCTGCCTGAATTTCTGACCCTTTTACCCTTATCCAACCGGCCTTTGTTTCCCGGCTTGATTGTCCCCCTGGTCTATGAGGGTACAGAACATCTTGAGGCTATCAAAAAACTAACCGATAAGGATCAGCATTATGTCGGCATGGTACTGGTAAAGGATGAGGAAGCTCCTTTTGCAGTCGATAATCTGTATGAGGTCGGAGTGGCAGCCAGGATTCTGAAAGCTGCTGATATTGCCGGACATGGACTGCATCTGGTGGTGGAATGTCTTGAACGTTTTCAGATAGAAAAAGTGATGTCAGACACCCCGGCAATATGTGCTCATGTTTGTTATTACCCGGAAACTTCCTATCGCGATAATGTAGAGCTTCGTGCCTATGTGGTCGCCATCATTAACACCATCAAGGAATTGCTGAAGCACAACCCCCTGCACGAAGAAGAATTAAAGATGTTCCTGTCACGTTTCGGACCGGATGAACCTAGCCGCCTGGCCGATTTTGCTGTCAGCCTGACCACTGCTGATCGTGATGAGTTGCAGGATGTCCTTGAAACTTTTCATATTTTTGATCGTTTGAAGAAGGTTGTTACCCTTCTGAACAGGGAAGTGAATGTTGCCAAGTTGCAAAGTCGTATTCGCAAACGCATCGATGAGCGAGTCTCTGAACAGCAGCGTAAATTCTTTCTGAATGAACAGCTGCATGAGATCAAGCGTGAGCTTGGCATGGAAAAGGATGAACGAACGCAGGAGTCAGAACGCTTAAAACAGCGCTTGAAGGGATTGAAATTAAGTGAGGAGGCGCAGGAACGCTTCGATGAGGAGATGCAAAAACTTGATATGCTGGATCCCTCATCGCCGGAATATGGAGTGGCCCGTAATTACCTGGACTTGTTAACCTCGCTCCCCTGGGGCAAATATGCTCGAGACCGCTACAACTTGAGGGCGGCAGCCAGAACCTTGAATCGCGATCATACCGGCCTTGAAGACGTCAAAGATAGAATTCTTGAATTTATTGCCATCGGTGCCCGCAAGAAGGAAGTCGGAGGGTCAATTGTTCTCTTTGTCGGCCCACCGGGGGTTGGCAAAACATCTATAGGGAAAGCCGTGGCCGAAGCCGTAGGCCGCCCTTTCTTTCGCTTTTCTGTTGGAGGCATGCGCGACGAGGCTGAAATTAAGGGCCATCGGCGAACCTATATTGGTGCCATGCCGGGCAAGATTATTCAGGCCTTGAAGCAGGTTAAGGCGGCTAATCCGGTTATCATGATTGATGAGGTAGATAAAATCGGAGCTGATTTCAGAGGTGACCCGGCCTCCGCATTACTCGAAGTGCTGGACCCGGAACAAAACAGTGACTTTCTTGACCATTATCTGGACGTGCGTTTTGATCTTTCACGCGTCCTTTTTGTACTGACTGCTAATCAGCTGGATACGGTTCCGGCACCCCTGCTTGATCGGGCCGAGATTATCCGCCTTCCCGGTTATGTCTCCTTTGAAAAGCTTGCCATAGGCAAAAAACACCTGTGGCCAAAGCAACTCAAGGCCCATGGTCTGAGTAAGGATGAAATGAAGTTGTCCGACACTGCTCTGAACCGCCTGATCGAGGACTATGCCCGTGAGCCCGGGGTGCGACGGCTGGAGCAAATGATGAAGAAGATCATGCGTAAATCCGCCCGCAAGCTGGTTGAGAATAAGCAATTATTACGCATTGCCGTGGGTGCCCGTGATCTGGAGAAATATGTCGGTAAGCCCCGCTTTCGGAAAAAACATCTCAGACAGGATATCGGCATTGCCAATGGTCTGGCCTGGACAGCCATGGGGGGGACGAGCCTTACACTGGAAGCTGCGGTCGTACATCAGGACAGGCGGGGATTTAAGCTAACCGGTCAGCTGGGAAAGGTAATGCAGGAATCAGCCGAGATTGCGCTATCCTTTATTTCTTCGCATCTGGATCGTTATGGGGCCAGGACCGGTTTTTTTGACAAGGCTTTTGTACATTTACATGTGCCGGAAGGTGCAGTGCCCAAGGATGGGCCATCAGCAGGCATTACCATTGCCACGGTACTGCTGTCTCTGGCTCTGAAGAAAGCACCGGTAGCAATTGCCATGACCGGCGAGATGACTTTAACTGGAGAGGTGCTACCCATCGGAGGAGTAAGGGAGAAACTCCTGGCCGCCAGGAGGTTAGGCTTGAGTGAAGTGATTCTACCAAGCGATAATGATTCAGATGTAGATGAATTGCCTGTAAAAATTTCAGAGGGTTTAACGATCCACTATGCCAAACACTATCATGATGTGGCCAAAATCATGTTTGGCCTTCGTCTCCGACCGGTCAAGTCCGTGACCTAAGCTGGGCGATACAGGCATCAAAAAATGTTACGATTCTGACGGGGACTGACGTTTTAATAACAGAAGGGTGATATCATCACCAAGGGGTTCTGAACCGGCAAACTGCTGCACCCGTTTTAACCAGTCCTGAATGCAGTATTCTGCCTTGCCAAGAGTCACGCTCAGCCACTTTAACATGCGCTCTCTACCAAGCATTTCGCCTTGAGGGTTGTTGGCTTCAGTTAAACCATCGGTGTATAGAAGCAACGCCTCTCCTGGCCCTAAATGAAGGTCCCGGGACTGATACTGGATAGATGGAAGAATGCCTGCCGGCGGATCCGCAGCGCCAGCCACCGTAAATGCCTCCCCATCAATCAAGTGAGCGGGAGGCATATGTCCGGCATTGGCGTAATCCACATCTCCGGATTCAGGGTTCAGGATCAACAAAACAATGGTGACAAACATGCCTTGGCGGGTTTCTCTGCTGAATGTCTGATTAAATCTTGTCAATATCTCACCGGCATTGCCACCATTGAGAGCTTCAAAGCGCAAGTCTCTAATCACCCGCGACATAAGCAGTGCAGCTGATACTCCCTTACCCGAGATATCACCAAGCAGATAGGCCACGCGCTCGTCAGGCAGAATAAAGGCCTCGTAAAAATCCCCGCCTACACCAAGGGCAGGCCTGTTCAGAAAAGCACACTCATACTCCTTGATTTTTGGCGGAGATGCAGGCAGGAAAGACTGCTGCAACTGGTGAGCCAGCTGAAGATCATGTTCGAGTAGTGACTGTTTCAGCAGTTTCTGATGAGTCTTGGCATTTTCAATAGCCACCGCAGACATTTGGCCCAGTGACTCAAGAAGTTGCAGGTCACTCCGGGTAAATGATCCTTCTTTGCGATTTATCAGTTGACAAACGCCGATACACTCCTTGTTGTAAAATATTGGAATGCACAGCATGTTCCGGGTGCGGAATCCTGTTTCTGCGTCAAAAGCCGGGTTAAACCGCTCATCAGCGTAAACGTCATCAATCTTCAATGGCTTGCAATGTTCCGCCACCCAGCCGGCAATACCCGTGCCTTTGGGCAGGCGATACAGTTCTTTCAATTTTACACTTGCCTGTCCAAGGGCGACCTGAAAAAGCAAATCTCCAGTTTCATCATCCAGCAGGAATAGGGAACACGCTTCTGCATCCATGACATTTTGAGTTGTCTCCATAATAAGCTGAAGCAACTGCCCCAGTTGTAATTCCCTCGACAGCAGCTGGTTGACTTCCAGAGCCTTCATCAGATGAGCGTTGCGGATCTTGCAATGCTCAAGCAGTCGCGTGACCTTGAGTGTGTCTGTCTCAACCATGTCGGATACTCTTGATCAACATCAGGGCTACCCCAATTGTGATGCAACTGTCCGCAACATTGAAGGCCGGCCAGTGATATTCATGGCCATTCATGCGGATATAGAAATCAAGAAAATCAACCACATAACCCTGTTGTACCCGGTCCCATATATTTCCCGCAGCACCGGCAAGTATCATGATCAAAGCCCATGGTAGCAGGCCCGCATGCCGCTTCTCGCGCCACCACCAGATTGCAACAATAAAGGCAACACCAATGGTGACACCAAGTAATAAATATGCCTGCCAGGCTGAGGGAAGATCGGAAAATATGGAAAAAGCTATCCCGGTATTGTGAGCCCGGACGATGTTGAAAAAGCCATCAATGACAGTAAACGAAAAGAAAGTAGTCTTTTCAATCCACCATTTGCTGAACTGATCCAGAACCAGAATCAGAGTAAAGAACCCGATTTGCGCTTGTAATCTTGATAGCCGCATCGTTAGCCCGCGACAACGGAAAAACAGCGTGGGCAGAGCTCGTTATGAACATTACCTTCCGGATGCGCGGGCTGACAGACATTCCAGCAACGCGGACATTTGATGCCATTTGCTGCCCTGACAGAGATAGCGCTTCCTTCTTCCACTTTGGCGACGATGAACAATTGCTCATAAGTCTCACCAAGTGATTTAGCAAAGACATGATCCAGGTTCGGTACGGTTACCGTAGCAGCAATGGAGGAGCCAACAATCTTATCCTTCTTGGCCTGATCCAGCGCCGTGTTGACCTGCTCACGAATAGTAAAGAAGTGTTTCCATGCCGCTTCATCAATCTGAATATCCGTTACAGGGTAAAAGGTTTGCATATGAATGCTTTTCTCGTCTGATCCCGGCAGGTGACCCCATGCCTCTTCGGCTGAGAAGACTACAACCGGTGCAACCAGTCGAATCAGTGTGTCGGCTAGGTCATAGAGCGTAGCACGAGATGAAGCACGGCGATCCGAGTCCTGTGTATCGCAGTAAAGGCGATCCTTGATAACATCGAGATAAAAGCCTCCCAGTTCAACGGTGCAGAAGTTGTGTATTTCCTGATGGATGCGATGAAACTGGTAATTTGCATAGGCATCATTCACGTTATGCGAAACCTGAGACAGACGATGCGCAGCCCACTGATCCAGCGGTTGACGCTTTTCAAGCGGGACTGCATCACGTTGCGGATCAAAGCCGTCCAGATTTCCAAGCATGAAACGAATGGTATTTCGAATTCTGCGATAGGCTTCGGCCAGCTGTTTGATAATATCATCCGAGATACGAATATCAGCTGAATAGTCACTGGAGGCAACCCACATACGCAGAATATCCGCGCCCATCTGCTGAATAATTTTCTGAGGTGCAATCACATTGCCTTTGGACTTCGACATTTTGTTACCGTTTTTATCGACCACAAAACCATGCGTAAGGACACCCCTGAACGGAGCAATGCCGCGCGTACCAACACTTTCCAGCAATGAGGACTGAAACCAGCCGCGATGCTGATCGCTTCCCTCCAGATAAAGGTCAGCGGGTGAATCCAGATCGTCGCGCTGTTCAAGCACACAGGCGTGGGTACTTCCCGAATCAAACCAGACATCAAGAATATCGGTCTCTTTTTCAAAAACTTTCCCGACACAATCGGGGCATTTGGCATTGTCAGGCAGAAAGGCAGAGACATCTTTGGCAAACCAGACATCAGCACCGTTTTGCTCTACCTGCCGGGCAATGCCTTCAATAACTTCGGGCGTGGTAATCTTGTGCGAACCGCAAGCGCAGCGAATGGCCGTTATCGGCACGCCCCAGTTTCGCTGACGCGATACGCACCAGTCCGGCCTCTGCTCGACCATGGCCCGGATACGGTTCCCGCCCCACTCCGGCGTCCATACTGTTTTAGCAATTTCTGCCAGTGCTTTGTTGCGCAAGTTGTTTTTGTCCATGGATATGAACCATTGCGGTGTGGCCCGGAAAATGAGCGGTTTATGACAACGCCAGCAGTGCGGATAAGAGTGTTTCACCTGACTGGTTTCCAGCAAGGCACCACAGTCCTGCAAATGTTCAACCATGAGGGCATCGGCCTGATAAACATGTCGTCCTTCAACTACTGGTGTGCCAGCTTCAAAAATGCCTGTACTGTCAACCGGATTGAATGCCTCCAGACCATATTGCATGCCTATTTCATAATCTTCCTGGCCATGGCCTGGGGCGGTATGCACGCTGCCGGTGCCAGCCTCCAGCGTCACATGATCGCCGACCAGAATGGGTGCATCCTGATCCAGGTAGGGATGGCGAAATTTACGATTATCGAGCACTTTACCACTAAAACGCGCCAAAACTTGCCCGTTTGCGCCGATTTCGGCTAACACCTTCTCTCTCAGGTCTTCTGCCAGAATAAGGATTTCTCCTGCTTTCAGATTGGTGTTTTCGCCAGAACCGGTAATGGATACAGCTGAATATTCAATGTCCGGCCCAACTGATATGGCCAGGTTAGCCGGAATGGTCCACGGCGTTGTTGTCCAGATCACGATGGAGATCTGGCCGGAAGGGTCTCCGCTCAGAGCGGGATCGATATCGCCCAAGTCTTCGCCTGAGGCAAATTTTACAAAGATGGAATGTGAGGTATGGTCTTCGTACTCCACTTCCGCTTCGGCAAGGGCAGTGGCACAGGAGACACACCAGTGTACCGGTTTTGCGCCTTTATACAGGCTGCCATTTTCCAGAAACTTGCCGATCTCACGCACGGTATTGGCCTCAAAATGGTAATCCATGGTGATATACGGATGATCCCAGTCACCAATTACACCAAGGCGCTTAAACTCTTCACGCTGCACATCAATCTGGCCTCTGGCGTATTCGCGGCAGGCAGTGCGAAACTCGGAATCGCTAATATCTTCCTTCTTCCGCTTTTTCTTTTTAAATTTCGCTTCAACCTTCAGCTCGATCGGCAGACCATGGCAATCCCAGCCCGGAACATACGGTGCATCAAAACCCATCATGGTACGCGAACGCACAACGATATCTTTCAGAACCTTGTTAACGGCATGGCCGATATGAATATTTCCATTGGCATAGGGCGGCCCGTCATGCAGGTGGAACTTTGGTGCGTCTTTCCTGGACTGGCGCAGCTGTTCATACAGCTTTTCATCATTCCATTGAGCCAGCCGCTTCGGTTCGTTCTGGGGCAGGTTCCCGCGCATCGGGAACTCCGTCCTGGGTAAAAAAACAGTCGGTCGATAATCAAACTTTTCTTGATCAGGCAAGGTATTCTCCAATATTCAGACACAGATTAATGCAGACAGATACAGATGCAGGAAGAATCATCATTCTAGTGTAAAAATACTACACCACACATCTAGCTTCCGGCCAAAATTGATCAGCAGTCCAACTACCATACATGTGGCTCTCAGGTAGTTAACCAGTTGCACTTCATGGATAGCCTGGAGTTTATCAACGGCCTTTAATTCCAGGATAACACAATTCCGGACGATCACATCAGTGGCCATCAGTGTCTAGTATCTTTCTAGCAGCCTTGCAATCTTTAGCAATCTGTTGGGCAAGATCATCAGGCCCGGTAAAGGCACGATCTTCACGGATACGTCGCACAAAAGTAACGTTTAGACGCTTTTTATAGAAGTCCGGCGAATCATCCAGAACATGGGTCTCAAGGATCAGCGTGCGCCCGGCAAAGGTGGGGCGCATGCCAAGATAAGCGGCAGCATGCCAACGCCTGCCTTCACACTCGGCATAGACGGCATAGATACCCGCCGGCGGGTGTGCCAGATCTTTTACATCCAGGTTCGCGGTAGGAAAACCAAGCTTGCGTCCTCTGCCATCGCCTCTGCCAACATGGCCACTGATACTGAATGGCCGCCCCAGAAGAGAACTGGCCAAACCAAAATCGGCTGCCTCAATGGCTGAGCGGATACGGCTGGAGGAAACCACGGCACCCCGCATCTCGAAAGCAGAGGCCTCACTAACCGTGTAATCAAGTACATCGGAAACATTCCTCAGATCATGGATGTGACCGGCACGATCATGGCCAAAAGCGAAATCATAACCGACATGCATATGCTGAAAGTGAATGTTCGTATGAAGCTCCCTGATAAAGTGCTCCGGTGTCCAGGCCGCAAGTTTCAGGTTGAAGTGCATCAATAATACTGCGTCGACGCCAGCCTGCTTGATCAGATTAAGCCGTTCGTGCAAATGGCATAAGCGCCGTGGTGCCTCCCCGGGATAGAGGAGGGCGCGGGGATGGGGTTCAAATGTTACAACTACTGACGGCCCTCCGGCTGCCAGAGCATGCCCTTTAAGCTCAGCTAAAACCTGAAGATGGCCCATGTGCACGCCATCAAAGTTTCCGACGGTGACAGCTCCACCCTGTATGGATGGCTCTTCTGCCGCTGCCTGCCATGATCGAATGATATGCATGCTGTGAAACCTACCAGCCCCGGATGCTGAATACATGGAAAATTCATCCCGGATGGCGACAGGTTAAATAAGGGCCTGTTCACACTAATTCTGACCGAAGCGTCAGCTATCCGGTTGATCGGTGCCATGCTCGCTGAGCAGCATGAGATATGGAGCACTGGCAAAAAGTATTTTGATATGGAACAGTTCTTCGAGTGGAAGAAAAGCCAGCCTCAGGCTGCTGAGGCAAAGGTGCGTAGCATCAAATGACGATGCCCGAACTGACGGTAAGCGAATTTACAGCAGGTTTGGGACTCAATCTCTGGTTTGGAAGGCAGGTATATGAAAATTAAACATCGCAGTATTGAGGTGGAGACAGATACTGAAATCAACATTCACGATATTACGCCACTGATTTGCAAACATGTTGAGGAAAGCGGCATCCGGAACGGGTTTGTTACTGTTACATCACGACATTCAACTACTGCGCTGTGTGTCAACGAACATGAAATCCTGCTACTGGAAGACATCCGTACATTTTTCGAACAGCTCGTGCCAAAGGATGCGAAATACCGTCACAATGACCTGCACTTAAGGGAAAATGTCCCGCCAGGCGAACCGCAGAATGCTCATTCACATATTGCAGCCATCCTGTTCGGCAGCAGTGAGATTGTACACATCGCCGAAGGGAAGCTTCAACTTGGTACTTTTCAAGCCGTGATGATGATCGAACTGGACGGGCCGAAAAAACGAACAGTTAACCTTCAAATCATTGGCACATAACTGCCGTATCAGCGGTTCCTTTTTCTTTCCAGAGTAAGGAAGCTGTAGGAACAGGCGTTCCGTTCATCCGCAGGATAATCCTGACGTTCTGTTTCTTCCCATTCAGCCTGGTCGAATTCGGGAAAGAACGTATCACCCTCGATTTGGGCATGAATGAGGGTGAGGTAAATACGGTTGGCTCTGGGCATCAACTGGGCATAAATATCGGCACCGCCAATAACCATGATTTCAGTGTCATCGGGCACGACGCTTTCCACTTCCTTCAAATGGTGTACCACGATACAGGACTGTGCCTGAAAACCTTGCTGACGCGTTAAAATGATGTTGCTGCGGCCCGGCAGAGGCCTGCCGATATCCTCATGGTTTTTCCTGCCCATGAGTATGGGGTGGCCCATGGTAATGCGCTTGAAATGGGCAAGGTCAGCCGGCATTCGCCATGGCAGGGTTCCGTTTCTGCCGATCACACGGTTATCACTCATTGCCGCTATGATGCTATAACGAACTGCCATGAGGTAAGTCTAAACAATCTCTCTACTGCTTGCACTACTGCTACCGTGACGACACTCACGGAATCAGCTAATACAATCAACATGATTATCCGCATGATACTGATCTCCACTGTTCGAAAACAATTTGTGACTCCCGCCTCAACTCTTCTGCTTATGCTGGCCTTTGCCCTTATCAGCGGCTGCGCCAGTAAGAAATCTTTATATCCGACTCAGAAAAAAGAAGTTCAGACTAAAGCTCCAAATCAGGATGTGACGGAGAAAAAACGCCGATTTTTTGATTTCATGCGGCCAGTGATTGTGGCTGAAAACAATGCCGTGATGAAGCAGCGTAAAAAAGTACAAAAATTGCAGGCCAGACATGATGCTGGTCATAAACTCTCCCGACGTGATCAGGTCTGGCTTCGTGATCTCGCCAGTGCCTATAGCCTGAAACAGAATGACTTTAGTAGCGATAACTTCTGGAGGGGCCTGCTTATGCGTGTGGATACCGTGCCGGTTGAACTGGCCCTGGCTCAGGCTGCCAATGAATCTTCCTGGGGACGTTCCCGTTTTGCCCGGGAGGGAAACAATTATTTTGGCCAATGGTGCTACAGCAAAGGCTGCGGCCTTGTCCCCAGGGAGAGAAAAGAAGGAGCCGGCCATGAGGTCGCCGCCTATGCTTCCGCCAACGAGTCCGTACGCAATTATATTCACAATCTGAATACCACCAGAGCCTACAGCAAGCTTCGTCAACTCAGATTCAATGCCAGGCAGGCAGGTAAACAGGCTAGTGCAATTTCACTGGCAAACGGTCTGGATAAATACTCATCACGCGGCAAGGCCTATGTTCAGGATATTCAGAGCATGATCCGCACCAACCGGGATTTGATGACTTCCTGATCTTGTTTCACGTACGCCCCGTTGCCATACTCGGTGAACCGGCATTCCGGTCAGGGGAGAGAGGCTATGCAAACAAAGATATTGCTTGATGAATCCGAAATTCCAACACACTGGTACAATGTAATCGCGGACATGCCGAATCCACCGGCACCACCACTCGGGCCAGACGGGAAACCGATAAATCCGGCAGCTCTGGCAGCAATTTTTCCACCGGCAATTCTTGAGCAGGAGATGTCCGCGGATCGCTGGATAAAGATTCCCGACGAGGTGCGGACAGCCCTTCAGATGTGGAGGCCTTCACCTCTTTTTCGGGCTCATAAGCTGGAACAACACCTTGGAACCCCCGCAAAGATTTATTACAAATATGAAGGTGTAAGCCCCGCCGGTTCTCATAAGCCAAATTCGGCCATTCCGCAGGCCTATTACAACAAACAGGCCGGAATCAACCGCCTGACCACCGAGACCGGCGCCGGCCAATGGGGGTCCTCACTGGCTCTGGCCGGGAGCATATTCGGTCTTGAGGTGCGGGTATACATGGTGAAGGTCAGCTATGAACAAAAACCTTCCCGCCGCTCGATGATGCAGGCATGGGGTGCGGAAGTTCTTGCCAGCCCGACAAACCGGACAGAAGCGGGTCGTACTATTCTGGCTCAGGATGCAGATTCACCGGGTTCCCTTGGCATTGCCATCTCGGAAGCAGTGGAAGAGGCGGCTACACGGGAAGACACCAGTTACGCCCTGGGTTCAGTGCTAAATCATGTGTTGTTGCACCAGACCATTATCGGACAGGAGGCCAAAAAGCAGTTTGAAAAGGCAGGCGACTATCCGGATGTGATTTTCGCCCCATGCGGCGGCGGTTCAAACTTTGCCGGTGCAGCCTTTCCCTTTCTGGCCGACAAGGCCGCCGGCAAGGATATTCGTCTTGTGGCCGTGGAGCCTTCTTCGTGCCCGACACTGACCCGGGGCCACTACGCCTATGATTTTGGTGATACAGCCGGACTTACACCGATGATGCTGCAATACACCCTCGGTCATGACTTCGTACCACCGAGTATCCATGCCGGTGGACTGCGTTACCACGGTGATTCAGCCCTGGTTTCTCAGCTTTATCACGAGGGTATCGTTGAGGCAGTAGCAGTACCCCAGGTCGCAACCTTTGAAGCCGGCATCGCCTTCACCAAAGCGGAGGGAATCATTCCGGCACCGGAATCGAATCATGCCATCCGTGCCGTCATGGATGAGGCTATACGCTGCAAGGAAGCAGGAGAGGAAAAGACCATATTCTTCAACCTCTCCGGTCACGGACATTTTGATATGTCCGCCTACGACCGCTTTCTGTCAGGCCAGCTGGAGGATTATGAATATCCGGAAGATCAGATTGCCGCAGCCCTTGCCCGTCTGCCGAAGGTGGCCTGACGCGGAGAAGAGTCCGCCAAGGAAGTCCAGATCTCTTTCGTTACTCCGGGAAGATTCCGTAAATAGAGTGGTTGAAATCGAATATGACATTTCGCCGCGGGCTGATTAGTACTTGTTTGAAATGGCTTGGGGTGCGAGGGAGGTGGCAAAATCCGCGAAACAAGACCTGACCCCTTTTCTGCTCATGCCCCGGCTCAGATTCGCCTGCGGAGTCTCAATCATCAGGTGGAAATGATTTGTCATTAAACAGTAAGCGTGACACTGCCAGCCAAACCGATCAACCACATGCTCCAGCACATCAAGAAATATCTTCCGATCATCATCTGACAGATAAATATCAGCACGAGCATTACCACGCGATGTCACATGATAAACAGCGCCTTCATATTCGATTCGTAACGGCCTTGCCATGCAGTCGCCCTACACAACCAAATCCGCGAAACAAGTCCTGACCCCTTTCTCTCATTTCGCGCCTGTATCGGCATGGCAGCGAAGAATCCGGA
>JBHHTX010000033.1:0-14422 GCA_046753585.1 Mariprofundaceae bacterium | reverse complement strand
GCTTCTCAATATCCAAACATACTTCCTTTAGTTCACCATCTACATGAGCATCAAAGATCAAGTCCCAAATGTGCTAAAAATTACCGTCGAGGTAATCAGAGATGAGACGAACAGAAGTGTCTGCTTCCAGAAGCACAATCTCTCCTGCAGCATGGGCCGTAAGGGAAAGTGCCTGGATAGTGTCGTGGCAGAGAACTTCTTCGGCACCCTGAAAACCGAACTGGTTGACGATTAGGATTATTGAACGAAAGGTTCTGGAGAAGCGCAGTTTGTTTCGCTACATTGAGACATTCTACAACCGCGGAAGAAGACACTCGTTTCTGGGCTATATCAGCCCAGCCGAGTTTGAGGCCAAGTATGCCACTTAATTAAAATGTCCGCTAAACTGAGCGGAAGCTCAGCAGTGGTGGCGTCCCTTTTTACACATGCCGGGAGGTGAAGTGCATGTCTCCGGTACTCTGGATGATCTGGTTCTTGAGGGGGAGGTCAGTTCCGTGTTTTCCGGAGAATATAAGCTTCTCGATTAACCCCCGCCTACAACTGTGCCGCAAACTCGTCTGTCCACCGAACAGCTTCAGTATAAATCGAGCTTATATCTTCACAGCTTAGACTATTCTTTTTGCAATATGCATCAACCTTTGCCCATTCACCTTTTTCAAGTGATCGTATCATATCAAGCAGAAGTCCTAGCTGACTACCTTCAACCAACAATCCCTCGCGGATATCACTTGGCAGGGCAATATTACTCAGGGCCTGATCCATGGACTGATCCAGCAAAGCGTCGAGCAGAGAAAACATTCCCAGGATGAAATAATCAGAGGAACGCGATTCCTTCATTGAATTTGCTACGCCATCTAGGATTTTTCCACGCAACATAGCCATGCGAACCAACTCAAGAGGTTTATGCTCACCCAGTGAAGCCAGAGCCAAAATCGAAAGCCAGCGACGAATATTATTCAGACCCAATAAACTTAGGGCCTGTTGAACAGATTCAATCTCGCGACGCATGCCAAAAGCCGCTGAATTAATATATTTTAGCAGGCGGTATGAGAGGTTAATATCTTGTTTGATAACATCTTCAATATCCTCAATGGCTTCAGCTTCCATCACCTGTTGCAGGGCACGCAAAATTGCCAGCTTTGAGTCCGGCAAGGTTTCGTTTTCCATGCGTTCCGGTTTGCAAAAGAAATAACCTTGATAATAATGAATTCCCAAGGCTTTGGCTCGGTTATGCTCTTCAAGCGTTTCAACTTTCTTCGCCAGCAATTTTACAGGGTATCGACGAATGACTGAAAGCTGCTCAGCCATGTCTTCTCCGGATTGAAAGTTTATTTTAACATAATCAACAAGTTCAAGAATTGATTCGACATCTGGATTGTGCCTATAACCATCGAGGAGAAGGGTAAAACCCTGTTGCTTTAACGCCTTGCAGGCCTCGACAATCGTTTGATCCAGTTTGATATTTTGACCAATCTCAATGCCTACCTTATCGGCAGGAAGCAAAGCGGGAACATCACCCTGTAACAGGGAAGCGGGCAGATTGATAAAAACAGGCTTATGCCCTGAGATCTTATCAAGGCCGATGTCTACCAGGCCAGCCACAAGGCCCTGCGCTGCAAGACCATCTGCATCCTGTTGGGAAGCTCCCTCAGCCTGATAGAGCAGTTCATAGGCGATAACCTCATACCACTGGTCCATGATAGGCTGCCGCCCAAGATAAAGATGCTGTTGCATGGCAAATCCCTCCAGTTCTTTAATCGTTCCCCAAATCCAATTGAAATTCAATCATCAATTTTCCTGCCATATCCAGCCGGGGCCGGGAAGGTTTGCAGAAGCCGAATTAAATCTTACCGGACAATCGGCGATATAATCCTACATGAGCAGGCAGAATAACCAATCTATTTATACTGCGGAAACCGTAAGCGCCCTTTTCCTGGATCTTGTTCTGGATGCTGAAGATCGCGCCCAAATCAGTTTGACCGAAGTGATGGAAAGCTATCTGGTATTCCTGCTTTGCCGATTCAACAGAAGGTCACACTGCCTGCAAGAATCTGTTGCTATTCAATATCTTACATCCGGTAGTGAATGCGGTAGTTCACGACTTGATAGCTTGAGAGATGCCGGAGATAGCTGCCTGTTGCTGGCAGGGCTCTTTCCGGAACAGGCTCGCCGGAGGATGGTAACGATCAGTTACTTTGTCCGGATAGGCCGTAGTTGTTATGGTCAGCTGGCCACTTCTCTCAAGAAGTCACACAGTGAAATGTATGTACAGCTCTCTGCCGGTTTCGGCATGATGCTTGATGTGTTGCAAATTATTCGCAATTTCAGGGAGGAAAGGTCAGGGCTTGATCCCTTGGCTGCATATGATCTTTGGCAGGCGACAGGTAGCGCACATGCCCTGACCTTGCTTGGAGGGAACGGTGGCAGCATTCCAGTTCACTGCAACCAATATCAGCTGAGCTAGGAGTCCGTCGGCCTTATGAGAAATCGACTATGCGGCAGGGACAACGGCCTATAATACACCGATTCATCGTTGCAGAGTTACTACTATGCGCCTCAAAATCATGCTCATTTTGACTCGTTCCCCCACCTGCCCGCTACGATCACCCTAAGTCCGACAGACTCCTGATCGCCTCCTTTAGCATCCGTAGATATTCGCTGCGAGGAATCTCCCGAGCACCAAGGCTGGCAAGGTGATCTGTGTGGAACTGGCAGTCGATGAACAGCCAATTGTGTTCTTTCCCTTTCTCCGCCAGGAAGGCCAGTGCATATTTTGAGGCATCAGTACAACGTGAAAACATTGATTCAGCAAACCAGCCCTGACCAAGGTGCAATCCGTATACCCCTCCTACCAGGGACTTGTTCTCCCATACCTCAACAGAGTGAGCATAGCCAAGATCATGCAAACGGCAATAGGCATCCAGCATTTCCTGATGAATCCAGGTTCCCGCCCCTTCCTTTCTCGGTTCAGCGCAGCCTTGCATGACCGCTTTGAAAGCCTGATTCTCACTGATCTGGAACATTCCCTGTCTTATGCGCCGCCCAAGCCTGCGGGACAGATGAAATTCTTTAGGAAAAAGCACCATTCTCGGGTCAGGTGACCACCACAGGATCGAACTCCCAGCCCGATCATACCAGGGAAAAATCCCCTGGCTGTAAGCTGTTAGAAGCGTTTCCGGAAGCAGGTTCCCGCCTGTCGCTAGAAAACCTTCTGCTGAGGCGTGCTCTGGGTTGGGAAATTTAATCTGCACAGGCATAGTCTAACGTCTGCTTGCATTTCGGTCTTGCCGACATAAAGATGCACTGCCTTGAGGAGATAGGATGGTCCATTTCAAGACAAGCGAAGAAATCGAGGCGATGAGGCCTGCCTGCCATCATGCGGCAGACACCCTTGTGATGATTGAGCCTTACATTAAAGCCGGCATTACCACCGATGAGATCAATGACTTGGTGCATACGTTCACACTTAAAGCTGGTGCCATTCCGGCCCCTCTGCATTATCGCGGCTTTCCCAAATCGGTTTGCACCTCGGTCAATCACGTTGTTTGTCATGGCATTCCGTCTCCGAAGAAGTTGAGAAACGGTGATATCGTTAATGTTGATGTAACCAGTATTATCAATGGCTGGCACGGTGATACCAGCAAGACATTTTATGTGGGGGAGCCATCTATCAAGGCCAGAAAAGTGACGGAAATTTCACGACGCGCATTGGAAATCGGCATCGAGCATGTCAAGCCCGGTGTTACCCTGGGTGATATAGGCCATGTTATTCAGCAATACGTGGAATCTGAAAAGTGTTCGGTAGTACGTGATTACTGTGGCCATGGTATTGGCCGTAACTTCCATGAAGAACCCCAGGTTATGCACTTTGGCAAACCGGGAGAAGGCTTGAAGATCAAAGAAGGTATGGTCTTCACTATCGAACCAATGGTAAATCTGGGTAAATATGCAGTGAAGGTTCTGGGTGATGGATGGACAGTGGTCAGCCGCGATAAATCACTCTCGGCCCAGTTTGAGCACACTCTAGCTGTTACCCGAGATGGCGCAGAGATTTTGACCGTTCCAAGTTCCTAACCACAAGGCCGCAGATTTGTCCGTTTACAGGAAAGGATTCTGAATTTATATCCCCTCGATGGTTTGATCGTGGTCAAGATGCACGCCTTGTAGACGCATTACGAATATTGAATCGTGGATTGTAACTCTGTCGTTGCACGTCCGACTGAAGAATATGAATAAGTTGGAGCTAATCCAGACAGGAGCCGGGGCCAAAATAATAATGCTTGGCGCGGTTTCATGGCTGCTGCTTTCCGGGTTTAGTTTAAGTCCGGGCCTGGTTCCGGCCGAGGATATTATTTCCGGCGGGCCGGGTAAGGATGGCATCCCCGCCCTCACTGACCCTGTTATTGAGGCGGGAAAATCGGCCAATCGCTGGATGGAAGAAAGAGATCGGGTTATAGGTGTGGTCATCAATGACCAGGCACGGGCCTACCCCATTCGTATTCTTAACTGGCATGAGATCGTCAATGATCAGATAAAAGGTAAACGTTTTGTTGTCACCTATTGTCCTCTCTGTGGCAGTGGCATGGTATTCGACTCGAAAGATAATTTTGGAGTTTCCGGCCTGCTGTATCAATCCGACGTCCTGCTTTATGACAAAAAAACCGAAAGCCTGTGGTCACAACTGGAGAGCAAGGCGATTACAGGGAAACGCCTGGGTGAAAAACTGAAAACGTTGCCTGTTTTGCACACGACATGGAAATACTGGTTCAAAAAACATCCTGATACCTCGGTGCTCTCCCGTCAGACCGGCTATAGCCGCGACTACAACCGTGATCCTTATGCCGGTTATGAGTCAGACAAATCTATCTATTTCCCGGTTCAGCACCATGATAACAGGCTGCATCTGAAGACCTGGGTCATTGGGCTGGAGATGAATGGAAAAACACGTGCATGGCCACTCGATGGCCTGAAAAAGACAGGTGGAGTGCATGAAACATGGCAGGGGCGAAATCTGCATATCCGCTACCAGTCTGCAGGAAATCACGCTGAGATCACCGATAAGGGTTCGGGTAGAGTGCTGGAAACTATCACTCTGTACTGGTTTGCCTGGGCAACCTTTCATCCGGAAACAGGGCTTTATACAAAATCAAAATAGGGGTTTATCAGTGAACCTTGCCTGAAGGAGACTGAGCAGGCTGCCATTGGCAGAAGGGGAAAATCCAACAAGTCTGGAACCGGATACGGCAATGACAGGTTCATACCATAAAGGGATATACACTATATCTTTAAGCATCTGCTTTTGCACCAGATCATAAAGTCTTTTTCTTTCCTCTTTACTCTCCGATTCCTTGGCCTGATCCAGCCATAAATCCATCCTGGGGTTTGAGTAGCGACCTCTGTTCGCACCAGTTGGAGGCCACATGCTGGAGTGCAGGATCCAGCGGTAGATATCGGGGTCCTGAATACTGACCCATGACAGGGAAAAGAGCTGGAAATCACCTCTCTTGATGCGAGCGTAAAAGCCACCCCACTCCATCGACTCGATCTTGATATACACGCCTATCTTTTGCCATTGTGCTGCAATAGCAGTAACCAGCTGCAGCCTGACCGGGTCTGTGCTGGTTCTGTAGCCAAGACGCAGGCGCACTCCCCCAGCATCTGGTTTATAGCCTTCAGCCTCAAGTATTGCCTCGGCGGCTTCGGGATCAAAAGTTCCGGATTGCAACGAACTTGAAGCCCAATGCGATGGTGTCAAAACTGTTTCAGCCAAAACGGGGAGATTTCCTAACAGTACCTTTTTCAATTTTTTCCTGTCTATAGCCATGGCCAAAGCCCGACGGACACGGACGTTGTCCAATTCCGGATCATGAAGGTTGATACCGATGTAACTGAAGGTGGTAGATGGCGTTGTTTGAATTGTTAAATGTGCTTGTTGGCGCAGATAAGTGAGCAGGGCCGGTGGCAGATCGTTCTGGGAAAAGTCAATTTCACCACGTGCAAGTTTCAGGCAGCGCGTAACCGGATCTTTAACAGTCAGGAATCGAATTTGTGTAATGGATTCTTTTGCCCGGTTATTCACGCGTTTCAGAGACAGGCTGTTCTGATCCCAGCCAAGCAGGCGAAAAGGCCCGCAACCGACCGTATTCTTGGCTGAATGGGGAAGTTCTGCCAGTTGTTCAGGCAATATCCCCAAGCTTAAACGTGTCAGAATGGAAGCGTCTGGTTTGCTCAGGTGAATAACCAGTTCTTTGTCGGAAATTACCTTGATACTGCGGATTGAGGCAAAGCCCGCCCGAAGCGGGCTGGCCAGCTCCGGGTTCAGAATCGAACGGATGGTAGCAACGACATCATCTGCGCTCAGGCTTGTGCCATCGTGAAAACGAATACCATCCCGTAAGGTAAAGTACCAGGTGGTCGGATCGGGATGTTTCCAGGACTTGGCCAGGTCTGGTTGGGGAAGGAACTGATCATCCAGTCGTACAAGGCCACGATGGATGAATTCCTGGATACGATGGGAAGCTGCATCGGTTGCAAAACGCGGATCAAGACTCATCGCTGATCGGGCAACACCAACACGAAGTTCTCCTGCCGGAGGATTTTCAGCAGAGCAGGCAGCACAGAACAATGCCAGAGCAACGATGAAGATTCTGAACATCTCTAACGTAACCAAAGACTCATAGTCTCAACATGGCCACTAAAGGGAAACAAATCCAGTCCTCTCAGAGCCTGCAGGCGATAACCGTGGCTGGCCAGAATTGATCCGTCACGGGCACCTGTCGCAATGTTGCAGGATACCATGATTATCTTCTGAGGCAGGAGAGCATTGACAGCCCCGCAGATACGTTTGGCACCTTTGCGTGGCGGGTCAAGAATAAGCAAATCAGCACCCGCAAAAGGTTCCGGATCAAAATCCTTCAGCAGGTCAGCCTGCTCAAAGCGGACATCCAGCTTTAATTTACGGGCGTTGGCCGTGGCAGCTTGAACACTGTTTCTTCGGATATCCGCTCCGATTACTTCGGCGCCCTGCATGGCGAGAGGCAGGGAAAAGTTGCCCGCCCCGGCAAACAAATCGACTACCCGTCGGGGATCATCTGCCCAGTTCTGTATCTGCCGAATCATTTTACCATTTGCCGCACTTTCTGACTGAACAAAATCTCCGGGGCCGATTTGTATTTCAAACATATCGTTCCCAAAAGGAAGACGGTCATGCAGTTCCAGGGAACTCTTGCCAAGAGGCTTGATGCACTCACCGTGCTGCCACCAGCATTGGATATCTTTTCTATCAAGCAAGGCATGAGGCAATTCAGGCTGGATCGTTGACTCAGTTTCCAGAAGAACGTGGAGACCATCGGCTAGTGCGGTAATGGAAACAGCATCAACAATATCGGAAAGGTTTCTTTCCAGAATTTCCCGTAGCTTGTTTAGCTCCGGTAACAGAAGCATACAATGATGATGCCGAACAAGCTTGTTGCTGGCCCGACTCTTAAAGCCAAGAAAGCTTCCTGATTCATCTTCGCCCCGATGCCAGCGGACCTTTCGCCGCAAACCTGTCACAGCCGGGGATGAAACTGGCAGCCAGACGGTATCAGAACATATCAAGGCTGAAAACGCCTGCCGGATCCACCCGGATTTGATGCCGGCATGCTGCTTTCCGTGCAGGAACTGGAGGGAACAACCGCCACAGGTGCCGGCATGGGGGCACGGGGCAGCAACGCGATGAGGCGAGGCATGAAGAACCTCCCGGAGCTCCCCTCTTCCAGCGCCACGCCGTTTTCCTCTGTTCAGAAATAAAATTTCCTCGCCGGGCAGGGTGTTGGCTACAAGGTAGATAGCATTTCTACATCGTACTGAGGCCTCTCCACCGGGGAGGATGTATTCCGTTTTTCCAGAAAGTAATTGTATTTTATGCGCTTTCACAGGAAAATCAGAGCAAGCCGAGTCGATTGAAGCTGGAAAGATGGGGCGGAGTATTATTGGGGACGTGCCTGGCCTGAAGATATAGCTTGAACAACTCACCCATACCAAAGGGAAGCATTAAACGTTTGATATGAGCTATTTCATCAAGATGCTGTCCCGGTTCGGTTGCCATACTCTCAATCTTTTTTTGTACCGAGGGGCTTTGAGCCAGCCAGGCTCCCTGGGTCATGAATACGATCGGCTGCATTTCATAAGCCAGACCTGATGCGCGCAGGGAGCTGAAATCAATGTGAGCCGTAATATCCATGCTTCCGGGTAAACTCAGGACATCTTCAGATACTTGATGTTGTTTGTGCCCGAGAAGCGTACCTTCATGTCGCTGACTCCGGTAGTATTCGCTCCTGGCGTAACCGTAATCCACGCAGAAGACATAACCGCGTTGAACAACCGAGGCCACATCCTGTTGCCAGAGTTCAAGATTAGGGTTCCATTCACTGCTATATTTTTCCGGCCAGGTCGATGTGATAGTCTCTGGAATCACAGTACTATCCTCAAGCGGATCGGTTCTTTTCTGCCAGCCAAACCCATGCGCATGATTAACCACACCACGTTCATACAATCCATTCCCGGAATATTCAAAACAGCGAACCGGCATGGCATCAAGAAGCTCGTTGCAGAACATCAGGCAATTTTCACCGACGCTGACATCCGTCAACCTGGAATACTGTGTAACAATTACCCCGGCCTGATCATAGTGCTTTTTTTGCCGCTGACGCATCATCTTGCTGCTCTCCACCGCAATAATTTGTGCCGGTTGTGGCATCGAACTGTCTTGCAATATATTGACCACATCAAGCAGAAGCTTTCCTTCCCCGCCACCCTGCTCAATTAGATGCCATTGCTCAGGCTCTCCCATATTCTTCCATCCCCAGTAAATCAGATCAGTCAAAGCCAGTGCAAGCCAGGGACCCATTGAAACACCGGTAACAAAATCACCCTGCTCACCAAAGGCCTGGCTGCTTTCGTAATAGCCCAGTTCCGGCTCATACAATGCTGCCTGCATAAATTCATCAAAACGAATCCAGCCTCCGCCTTTACGAATGCGATCCCTGATAATCGTGTTAAGCTGCTCTGTTCTATCAGTCATGGTTGACGCCCTTGATTCCTCCCACTACCGTTTAGTCCATAACGGGATGATGATTTTCAGAGCTTCCCATACTAGATGAGGATATACCATGGCATCAAATGACAACATAAATCACGTTACCGATGAAAATTTTGAATCCAGTGTGCTGAAGGCATCGGAAGCAGTGCTTGTAGATTTTTGGGCCCCCTGGTGCGGTCCGTGCAAACAAATTGCTCCTCTTCTTGATGAAGTAGCATCGGATATGGAAGGTAAGCTCAGTATTGCCAAAATCAACATTGATGATAACCCCAACACCCCCAGTAAATATGGCGTGCGCGGCATCCCTACCCTGATGCTGTTTCGTGACGGCAATGTTCAGGGAACAAAGGTAGGAGCCATGAGCAAGGCCAAGCTGCTGGAATTTATCGGGGAACACAGCGCCTAATTCAGAATGTTCAGAGGCGGTTATTTCCGCCATTGTGCAAACTTATGAAAGCTCCGCTACACGTCGTTCTTTTATCAGCCCGAGATACCGCCCAATACCGGCAATATTGCTCGGCTCTGCGCCGGGTTTGTTTGCAAAGGGGAAATAACTTTCCCCTCGCCCGGCAGGCTAAGCCCGCCGGATATACCCCTTGTGAATGACGGCATCCGCCCTCATCGTGCAGGCGCATGAAATATCCACTCCACGTGATCCTTTATCAGCCCGAGATACCGCCCAATACCGGCAATATTGCTCGGCTCTGCGCCTGCACCAACTGCCAGCTTCATTTGATACATCCTCTTGGGTTTGAGCTGGATGACCGGAGATTGAGAAGAGCGGGGCTGGATTATTGGCCTTACCTGAATGTCAGAGAGCACGCTAACTGGCAGAAAGCCCGGGACTATCTGGGTGGATATAGACGCTGGTTCGCACTCTCAACCAAGGGAGAGAACTCACTTTGGGATGCCAGGTTTCAGCCGGGAGATGTGCTTGTTTTCGGATCTGAGACTACCGGACTTCCCCCCGAAATCAGAGAGGAGCTCGTCGACATTCGGATTCCTCTCAGGCAGGAGGTGCCCGTACGTTCACTGAATCTGTCAACCGCTACCGGTATTGCTGTCTATGAAGCATTGAGGCAATGCGAGCCAGCTGATTTTAAATAAAATAGCCACCTCCGCACAAAACATGTCACAGATATCCACTGATCGGGCAAGAACATCACATTTTATTAAGATCGCTTAATATGATCGTGACAAGCCTAAGGGTAATAAGCTAACTCATTATTAATAAATGGTTTTATAAGATGCTTAATTGTTGTGCATCTTTCATGGTTGTGGCAGATAACCTGCCCAAGGCCAGTTTCAGCACAGTTATCCACAATTGTATCCACAGTCTTTGTGGATGCAGTGCCTTTGTTTCTCTGGCCTTTTTTGCACAATGAGAAAATGGCATGCATCTGTTCAGATTGCCGTGAGCTTTTCTAAGAATCAGGCAATAAAGCGGTGAGTTGCGCAGCAACGTGTTCTCCACCGGCTAAAGCCGGATCGGTCGGCCATGCGGCCGACTGACTACACCACTTCAAAGTCATCATCCGGTTCCGGAGGCTTCTGGTTCTTGATGTATTCCTTCCATACCTCATCCGTCACATTGCCGCTTGTGCAAACCCAGTAACCCCTGCCCCACAAATGCTGGCCCCAGTAGCGCTTGCGCAAATGCCTGTACTCCGACAATAGCTTATGGGAGCTCTTCCCTTTCAGATATTGCACCGCCCTCGATACTGATAAATTCGGAGGCATGCCTATCAGCATGTGCACATGGTCTCGGTTAATTGAGCCCGCATAGATCACCATCTCCTTGCTCCTGGCAATCTCACGCAACAACTCCCGGCATCAAACTCCTACATCTCCGCCCAATATCTCGTAACGATACTTCGTCGTCCATACAACATGATATTTGCAATCCCAAACTGTGTGGCTGCCACGCTTATAGTCCTGCATAACATGGAAAACTACCTATCCGTCGCCTAAAGGCGAGGGGTTTACGGATCCCCTATCGGGGACTCTAAAAAAACACTTTACCTGGAACTCATCTTACGTCATAAACCTGTGATGCAGTGGACCTTATCCAACCAGCTTACTATTTCGCGTGTATTGCTGATTCCCCTGTTCGCTATCAGTTTTTATCTTCCCGGCATGTGGGGGTATATTTTATCCACATTTCTTTTCTCTCTGGCTGCCCTGACTGACTGGCTTGATGGCTATCTTGCCAGAAGCCGTAATGAGGAAACACCTTTCGGCAGGTTTCTTGATCCGGTCGCAGACAAGTTGCTGGTTGCTACCGCACTTGTTCTGTTGGTTGAAGCTGACCGGACCCCTGCCCTACTCGCCGCAATCATTATCGGTCGTGAAATTGTTATTGGTGCGCTACGTGAATGGTTGGCTCAGCATAAAACAACGGTTCATGTATCTATGCTGGGAAAATGGAAGACAGGTATGCAGATGGCTGCGATCATCACTCTGCTTTTACATGAGAGAATTCTTGGTGTAAGTATGAACCTGGCTGGAACTGTCCTGCTATGGATAGCCTCAGTATTGACACTATGGTCTGCTTACGAATATTTACGTGATACTTGGGACGAACTGTTTGGAAGCAAGCTGTTGAAGTCGGAAGGGAAGGCTAAAGACGAGCTGTAACTGTAGCCGCTATTTCCGCATCAGTCAGAAGAACAGGGTTGGTCTGCATGCTGGATCCGCGACTATTGGTAACAATTTCAGGAACATCATCTGCGCTCACCCCGTAGGTAGAAAGCCTTTTCATTTCGAGAGATTTCGTCCATTTTTTCAATGTCTCCTGCAATCTTTCTCTGGCAACATCACTGTTTAGGCTATTTTCGCCTGAAAGCCAGCGTCCCACATTCGCATATTTCTCCAGGGCAGGATTATCCACCTCTCTGGACTGCATGGCCTCAATATTGATACGCGTTGCTTCGGCAACAAGTGTTCCACAGACAACACCGTGCGGGATGGGAAAGAGGGCACCTAAGGGTGAGGCCAGGCCATGAACAGACCCGAGGCCTGCGTTGGCCAGAGTAAGTCCGGAGACAAAGGCCGCGTAGGACATACCAGTTCGGGTTTCAATGTCAGTATCCCCCTTCAGAACAGCAGCCAACAGGCAATCGCGCACCCTTTTAATGCCACTTTCTGCCAAAACATCTGTCATTGGGCTGGCTTTGGTAGAAACATAGGATTCAAGCAGTTGTGTAAAAGCATCCATACCGCAGGCCGCTGTCAGCCCGGGCGGACAACTTAAGCTTAGCTCAGGGTCAACAATGATTGATCTGGCAACCAGCTTTTCGTGCCGGAATGACTTCTTGAATCCCCCTGCTCCCTGAACAGAGAGGACAGCATTCTTGCTGGTTTCCCCACCTGTTCCTGCAGTGGTAGGAACCGCAACAAAGGGAACTGATGGCCCATGATAGTCCAGACCCTTTCCCACACCTTCGAGATATTCCATAACCGAATGGCCAAGACATACAAGTCCGGCAATTGCCTTTCCTGCGTCAATGGCGCTTCCTCCACCAATCGCCAGCACAACATCTATCTGTTCCGGATGAAATTCCCTGACTGCATCGTCTACCAGACTTGGTGAAGGTTCGCCGGGAACAGAAAGGCGAAAGAGATCAAAGCGATCGAGAGCTTGTAAGATTCCCTGTCCCGGTACCGAAGTATCAAAGAAACTGGAGCCTGTTACCAGAAGCACTCTCTGGCCGAATTCAGCAATAATTTCAGGAATCATGGCGCGTTTGCCTGCGCCGAAGTGAATATGCGGTGTTGATGCAAAGAAGAAGTTGTCTTTCATGTGATCAAGCTGAATGCAGCTACTTATATATGGCAGATATGCTCTCGATCCGGGCCAGTAGAAAGCATAGTGACTGAACATCCACAGACCATCTCAATGCGTTTGATCAAAGCTACAGCATTGGCTGGAAGTTGATCAGTCGAGGTTGCACCAAAGGTAGATTCGGACCATCCCGGCAGCGATTCATAGATGGGTAAGCATTCAGCCAAAGTAGTGCAATCAGCAGGGATTGAAATCAGTCGTTGCCCTTTCCACTTGTAGGCCACGCACAGCTTTATCTCTGAGAGCCCATCGAGCACATCGAGTTTGGTGATAGCTAAGTCGGTCACTCCATTAATACGTACAGCATGTTGAACAACGACAGCATCAAACCAGCCGGTGCGTCGCGGGCGTCCGGTCGTTGCTCCGAACTCCTGACCTTTCTCTGCCATATGCTTGCCGGAGATGTCATCCATGCCTTCATCATTATAGAGTTCCGTCGGGAATGGGCCCGCCCCTACCCTGGTTGTATATGCCTTGCATATACCAAGCACCTTATCCACCTGACCGGTGCCGACACCCAGGCCAGCCAAAGCTGCTCCGGCAACAGTGTTCGATGAGGTGACAAAGGGATAAGTGCCATGATCAATATCAAGCATAGAGCCTTGTGCACCTTCAAATAAAACCCGGTCGCCAGCCTTGATCCGTTCCTGTAAAAGCAAAGGAATATCTGTCGTTAGAGGTACAAGATGTTCACGGGCCAGGTCAAGTGCCTTATCCACTTCAGAACGATTGACCGGCTTCGCATTTAAAAATTCAGTTAGCATGAAATTCACAAAATCCAGGTTTTCATCAAGTCGTGCATCCAGATCATCACATCCCAGATCAACAAGACGGATACCACGGCGAGCAGTCTTATCCTCATAACAGGGGCCGATACCGCGCCCGGTGGTGCCGATCTTACCTGCACCTTTGGCTGTTTCACGCGCCGCATCCAGTGCACGGTGATAGGGGAGAATGAGTTGGCAACGATCAGAAATGAGCAGGCGTTCATTCACTGGTATTCCAGCCTTAAGCAGCATTTCCATTTCTTCAACGAGGCGAAACGGATCAACCACCGTACCGTTACCAATCAGGCTGAGTATATTTGCATGTAGAATGCCCGAGGGAATATGATTCAGTACCGTTTTCTGATCGCCGATTACCAGTGTGTGTCCGGCATTCGGGCCACCCTGGAAACGGGCAACAACATCCATCTCCGGGGCTAACAGATCAACGACTTTGCCTTTACCTTCGTCGCCCCACTGAATGCCTATAGCAATGATATTAGCCATTATGACTCCGGCGGCATGGCGCCGGCATCCAGCCAGGCCCAGAGATCACAGGAAAATCCTGTTGCCGGCATATCCCGACCATGCTGGGCCATTAAACTGTCATACCGTCCCCCGTACAACAATGCCTGCGGCGCACTTTCAGAGAAGGCCGAGAACACAATGCCATTATGATAAAAGAAACGCGGCACAACTGCTGCATCGAGTTGAACGCTAACCTCACCTTCG
>JBHHTX010000032.1:0-14784 GCA_046753585.1 Mariprofundaceae bacterium | reverse complement strand
CTTTGCTGCCAGAGCAACAGATATCGGGTACCGATACAGGCGGTAAACGTTGAGGCAATAATCATATACAGCACGATAAGTTGTGCCCCAGCCGCCTGAATGGGATCAGCCCCGGCCAGCATCATACCGACAAAAATTCCGGGCAGGTGCACCAGCCCTACAACACGCAAGCTATCCACCGGAGGGATCAGCGCTCCCCGGATACCGGTAGCAATATCCTGTCCGCTATTGATACGATCCAGCATCAGGGATATCGCATTCATGGCATTTGCCACTACCATGCTGGCCAGAGGAATCAGGGCGCGGCTATCATGATTGATAGCGCCGGTCAGCACCAGCCAGGGAAGTGTTAACAGGCAGGCACCTATCAACCCCGTCGCAGCAGCATTCCAGGCCGCGAATGTTGCAGAATAATGGCCTGCACTTACCCGTGCAGCGATCAGGCAAAGCAACAAAATGACTCCTGCCTGGGCTGCTATATGTTCGATATCGAAAATAATATGTAAGACGGATGCGATCAGCAGCAACTGTAACAAGCCACGTAGTGAGGCACCAAGCATCCGCCGTGTCAGACCAAGCTTTTCCCTCTCCGCCCACAGGCTGACAGCCAGCAGAAGTAACCATGCTGCCAAAAGCCCTGTCAGAGTTTCGGTATCCGGCCAAACCATCAATGACGAGAGAAATTAGCTACACGCATTAACAGCGCGTGCAGACTGCCCAACAGAGCCAGACGATTGTTGCGGATATCCGGGTTGTCCACCATAACCATGACATCGGTAAAGAAACGGTTCACCGGCTCGCGCAGGCTGGCAAGAAGATGAAGCTCCCTGTCAATCTCATCGACGGGCAGTCCCGCCTCAACAGATTTCAGTGCAGCGTAAAAAGATTTCTCTGTCTCAAATTCAAACAATGTAGCTGAGATGGGCTGTGCACCTACTTCATTTTTCTTCAGGATGTTGTACGTTCGTTTGTGTACTTCGGCTACTGCCTGGCCAATGTCAGTTTCGATGAATTCCATCAGTTTACGGGCTCTGGACAGGGTCTTGTATAAGGGGCGATCCTGGCTGGATCCAATCGCTGCCTCGATAGCCGGACGGGACAATGACAGGCTGTCAGCCATGCCGAGCAGGCGCTCCAAAATAAACGCACGAGCCTGTTCCAGTGTTTGATTTGAAATTGCAATGGTAATGCGTTGCTGGTTCCACTGTCTGGCAGATTCTTCAAGGGCCTGCTTCAGGGACATGTTCACGGCCACTTTTTCATCGGCAAGCAGGCGAATCAGGCCGATGGCAGAGCGGCGCAGGCCAAAGGGGTCGGCACTTGCCGTTGGAATACGGCCAATATGAAAATAGCCAAGCAGCTTATCCACTCGCTCGGCAATACTGATGGCACGGGCAATCGGGCTTTCAGGCAGGGCATCGTCAGCACTTGCTGGCAGGTAGTGCTCTGCAATGGCAGTAGCTACATCTTTCTGCTCACCATCAATACGCGCATAGATGCCACCCATGTATCCTTGCAACTCAGGAAATTCCCCGACTAGCCCCGTGCTTAAGTCGGATTTGCACAGGTAGGCTGCGCGTTGCGCTACGTTTGCATCCAAGTTCAGCTTGTCTGCGGTATCGAGTACAAATGTACGTATTCGACGAACCTGATCACCGACCATGCCAAGTCCTTCCTGGAACACAACCGTATTGAGTTTTTCCACACGCGTTTCCAATGAATCTTTCGGATCACGGTCAAAGTAGAAGGCGGCATCGGCCAGTCTTGCATTCACCACACGAACGTTGCCATCAGCTACAATAGACGGATTTGCCGATGCGATGTTGGCGACAGCGAAAAACACATTGCTGGTACTGCCGTCTAGATTCCTGCTGGCAAAACAACGCTGATGATGTTTCAGCTCGATACGACTGACTTCCGGGGGAAGGCGGAGGAACTGTTTATCGTAGCGTCCGCTTACCACCTGCGGCCATTCGGTCAGATCAGCAACTTCCTGCAGAAGATCCTCATCGGCGACAAGGGTAACCCCTTCGCTCTTGGCAGCGGACTCAAGTTGTTCCAGGATAGAAGCGATACGCTGCTCGCGATTGGCAATAACACCCTGCTCCTGCAGCCAGGCAAAAGGATTCGATATATCCAGTTCACCCGTACTGCCATGAATACGGTGGCCACGACTTTCCTTGCCGGAAACTATATTGGCAAAAGAAAAAGGAATAACAGTATTACCGAGCCGGGCAACAATCCAGCGCACGGGACGGATAAAGGAATCATTTCTCGTTTTCCCATCCTGCCAGCGCATTGTTTTCGGACTCGGCAGCTTGCGCAGAATATCCGGCATTGCATTCGCAATAATATCAGCTACCGGCCTGCCTGCGGTATTGCGAATCGCTTTTATGTAACGGCCCTTGCCATCACCTTTGTCATCAAGAATGCAATCGGCTAGTGACAAACCAAGCTTGTTGGCAAAGCCTTCGGCGGCTTTGCCCGGCTCACCATCCTTAAAGGCAATACGTTCGGGAGGCCCCCAAATCGTTTCTTCACGATCTTCCTGCATGGAAGGGCAGGCCGGCACATACAGAAGAAGCCGACGCGGCGTTATCCCCAACCTGATCACCTTAACTTTAATGTCAGCGTTGGTCAGCAACTTTTTAACAGCTTCTTGCAAGGCCTCACCCATACGGGGAGCGACTCCGGCGGGGATTTCTTCGGTGCCAATTTCTATCAGCAGAGGGGTCATTTCACTCATAAATATCTTCCTGCATATGCCCGGGATGCCGCTCTGGCAAGCCCACGCACACGGCCGATAAAACGTTGCCGTTCAGCTACTGAAATCGCACCGCGAGCATCGAGCAGGTTAAATGCATGACTGGCCTTCATCACTTCCTCATAGGCTGGCAGCACCAGGTTTCTGTCAAGTAAACGCCTGCATTCCTTCTCGGCCTGATCAAATTGTCCATGCAGCCAAACCGGATCAGATTCGTCAAAATTGTAGCTTGAGAATTCAACTTCATTGCGGTGGAAGACCTCTCCGTAGCTTACCTTTTCACCCTGAGGAGTTTCCACCCAGGTCAGGTCGAAGACATTTTCTACACCTTGCAAATACATGGCCAACCGTTCCAGGCCGTAGGTGATTTCACCCGGAGTTTGACGTAACTCAACCCCGCCAACTTGTTGAAAGTAGGTAAACTGGGTGATTTCCATACCATTGAGCCACACTTCCCAGCCAAGTCCCCAGGCTCCTAGTGTGGGAGATTCCCAATCATCCTCGACAAAGCGGATGTCATGTACGCCTGTATCAATGCCAATCTCATGCAGGGAACCCAGATATTGATCAACAATATCATCAGGTGCCGGCTTGAGAAGCACCTGAAACTGATAATAGTGCTGCATGCGATTCGGGTTCTCGCCGTAACGCCCGTCAGCAGGGCGCCGGCATGGTTGAACGTAGGCAGCGTACCAGGGATTATCATCCAGAGAACGCAAAAAGGTAGCGGGATGGAAGGTGCCGGCACCCATGGGCCGGTCATAGGGCTGTTGCACTACACAGCCACGCTCGGCCCAGTAGCGTTGCAGGGTTAGTATCAAATCCTGAAAATTCACGCAGAAAATTCCTCCCTTGGATGTTGGTCAGAAGCTTAACTGCGCAACCCCAAGCATGCCAGCTTCGACGCAGGCGAATCGGATCAAGGCTCGGAGCGATGGAAATGATATGCTCCCTTGCCAGGTGCTGTATCGCAGATACGGGATGCTATCCGATGCATCGTACCGGCTTGGTATTGCTGTGGCATGCTTGCGCCGATGGGCCTTGCTGATTGACTACCTGGCGACTTGCTGCGCGGGGCTGTACCGTCAGCTTTTCGGTGCTACAGTTCGCACCGAATTTAAAGGCCTGTGAGAAAAGTGAAATCATGAATACACCATATCTGTTGACGATCCGTGATGAAGCCCAGAAAAAGCTTGCTATTGGCTGGCTGGCCGTTGCCGTTGGCTTTCTACTGGCCTCGGGTATCTATCCCTTGTTGCTGGCCCTGGCCCGTACCACCTATGAAATGCCTTGGAAGGATTTTTTCTACACGGCATTGGTTATGCACGTAGACTTCACCGTATTGTGGTGGCTGGTGGCGTTCGCAGGGGTATTCTGGAGCCTGAATGCTTCTTCTCGCTGGAAGGGCGTTGGCTGGTGGGCCCTGGCCATGGTTGTGCTGGGCGGAGTTATTGCAGCTATATCCCCGCTGACAGGAGAATCCAATCCCCTGACAAATAATTATGTGCCGATTCTTGAGAATCGCTATTTTATCAAGGGGCTTGTTGTCTTTGGAGCCGGTGTTTTTATTCTGGTATTTAGCAGCATGATATCCACGCTCTGGAAAGAGATGTGGGAGACAGCACCGGAAGGTGCTTTGCGTTTTGGCGCATTCACATCTGTGCTTGCCGCCTTTATTGCCTTTGTCGCATTGATATGGACCTGGCTTACCATGCCCGATTCCCTGACAGGCAGGTCTTATTATGAAACCCTGTTTTGGGCTGGTGGACATGTCCTGCAATTTGTCCATACGGCTGTCATGGCCATATGCTGGCTCTGGCTGGCCAGTATTTGTGGTGCCAGGGTTCCCATTTCACCTCGTCTTATTGTGATATTGTTTGCCTTGGGTGTGGCTTCAATTCTTTTTACCCCGTGGGCATTTATTGCCTATGAGGTGGGGGATGCTGAGTTCATGAAGTGGTTTGTCTGGCTCATGCGTGATGGCAACAGTCTGGCGGCAGTGCCCCTGGCAATTGCTGTTCTTTGGGGGCTGGCCGGCGCCAGCGCCGAGTCTAAAAACCATTATCTGAAGGCAGGCCTGCTGTTCTCGATCTTTCTGTTTGGGTTTGGTGGCATTCTCGGTATGTTTATTGCAGAGAGCAGCACATTGATCACAGCCCATTATCACGGATCCATTACAGGGATAACCATGGCCTTCATGGCAATGACCTATGTGCTGTTACCCTATTTCGGTTTTGCGGAGCCGAGGTCGCGGTTGGCCACAATCCAGATTTATACATACGGTATTGGCCAGTTTATCCATATCATTGGTCTGGCCTGGGGTGGTGGTCATGGCATGAAACGAAAAGTAGTGGGAACGACGCAGGATATTGGTATCCAGGCCTTCATTACTCCGCAGGACCTGGTTGGCATCGGTGGTGTGATTGCTGTGCTTAGCGGCATCCTGTTCGCGGTTGTAGTATTGCCCATTATGCTCAAAGGGCGCAAGCAGGAAGTGAAGACATGAGTCAGGTGATAGAACATTTACAGACCAGTATAAAAAACAATCGGCAGCTTGCCATATGGCTGATCATTGTATGTCTGGCCATCCTGATCATGCTGGTACTTGGTGGTGCCACCAGATTAACCCATTCCGGCCTGTCCATGATGACCTGGGATCCGCTCATGGGCTGGATACCACCCTTAAGCCAGGCGGAGTGGCAGGTATCCTTTGAACATTACAAGAAAATACCTGAATTCTATGAATTGAATCCGTATATGGATCTGGAAGGGTACAAGAAAATATTTCTGCTGGAATATTTGCATCGTGTATGGGGAAGGGTTATTGGCGTAATTTTCCTCTTACCTTTTCTCTATTTTCTTTTTTCCGGAAAGATTGAAAAAAAACTGAGACTAAAAATGGTAGCGATATTTGCGCTGGGCGGGCTACAGGGTTTGATGGGCTGGTATATGGTCAGCAGTGGCTTTGATGCTCCTCATGTCAGTCAGTATCGTTTGACTGCTCACCTGCTCTTTGCCTTTCTTCTCTACGGCTACATCTTCTGGGTTGCTCTGGGCCTGCTGTTTCCCAAGCCTGAAACAACATGTGTGAATGTCGGCGCATTACGTCGATTTACCACTTTGCTGCTTGGTTTGATTGTGATCACCATTACTTCCGGTGGTTTTGTGGCTGGATTGAAGGCAGGCTTTGCCTACAATACCTTTCCGTTGATGGATGGCAGCTTTATCCCAGATGGCTACCTCATGTTTGAGCCATGGTATCTAAATCTGTTTAATAATATTGCAGCCGTGCAATTTGATCACAGATTTCTGGCGGAGATTGTCCTGCTGCTGGTCTTTTCTCTCTGGTTATTCTCTCGACGCTATGTTCTGACAGAGAGAGCCCAGATCGGGATGAATCTGTTGCTGGCTGCAACTGTTATCCAGGTTCTGCTGGGAATATTTACCCTCGTCTTGACGATTCCGGTAGCACTTGCCGTTACGCATCAGGGTGGATCCATGATCCTTTTTACTGCGGCCCTCTTTCTTCTTCACACTTTGCGCCAGCCCCGAGAAAATGGCTGATTCTGGGTTCTGTGCTTAATACGCAATGATGAATATAGCTGAGCGTCGCAGCGTTTTCTCCATAGCGGGTATTTATGCCCTGCGGATGCTGGGTCTGTTTATGGTTCTGCCCGTTTTTTCTCTTTATGCAGAAGGTCTTGAGGGAGTAACGCCAGCCCTGGTTGGCCTTGCCCTGGGGATTTATGGTCTGACCATGGCTATCTTTCAGATTCCTTTTGGTGCGTTTTCGGATCGTTTTGGCCGCAAACCAATCATTGCCGTCGGTCTGATTCTTTTTGCTATCGGCAGCATCGTTGCTGCCATGTCTGACACCATTTGGGGCGTGATCATCGGTCGAGCTTTGCAAGGCTCCGGTGCCATTGCTGCGGCCATGATGGCACTGCTGGCCGATTTGACACGTGAAGAAGAACGAACCAAGGCGATGGCTATTCTGGGTATCTCCATTGGCATGTCCTTTATGCTGTCGTTGATACTAGGCCCTTTTCTGAACAATATGGTCGGGGTGAGAGGGATCTTCTGGCTCACTGCGGCGCTGGCTCTGCTGGCCATTGCCACCCTTTATCTCGTCGTTCCTGAACCTGATCGAAGTTCAATGCATAGCGACGTTGAGCCGGTTCCCGCAAAATTCAAAAGTATTTTAAAAGACAGGCAATTGTTACGGCTGGATATGGGTATTTTGACTCTGCATGGTCTGATGATGGCCATGTTTACCGTGCTTCCTTTTGTCTTGCGTGATTTTCTTGATATGCCATCCAAAGAACATGCCTGGTTTTATTTGCCGGTCTTGCTGCTGTCGGTATTCGGTATGCTGCCGCTGATCATCATTGCCGAGAAGAAGCAGAAAATGAGAGAAGTATTTATTTTATGCATTGCCTTGCTTGCCCTATCAGAACTGATGTTGGCTTTGTCTCACACCACATTTTCAAATGTCTTTCTCGGCCTGCTGCTCTTTTTTGTTGCCTACAACGTGCTAGAGGCAAGCCTGCCATCTTTGATTTCCCGGCTGGCGCCAGTTGATGCCAAAGGTACAGCCATGGGCGTGTATTCTACATCCCAGTTTTTTGGTGCTTTCCTTGGCGGTGCATTTGGTGGCTGGTTGTATGGTGCAGCGGGAATTGAAGCTGTTTTCTATGCCTGCGCGGGCATAGCCTGCCTGTGGGGGATACTTGCCTTCGGTATGCGTGTACCGACCTATTTATCATCTTATATGGCGCATATCGAGCAAGTGAGCCGCCAGGATGCGGAGGCATTGAACGTAAAACTTCTCAAGCTACCAGGTGTTCATGAAGCCAAGGTTGTGGCTGAGGAAGAGGCTGCCTACCTGAAAGTGGATAAGCGGCACTTTAAGCCTGAGGATATTCAACACCTCCTCAGGGAAGCCGAAGCCAAGGACTGAACTTTTTTGGCCCGAGTGTAATGCGATGGCCGTTGTCTGCGACTAAGGCGGATCAAGCGATCAGAATATTGCAAAGGGGAGAAGTTCGGTGATTTCAAATGAATGATTACCTGCTGTCTTTTTGTCTTTACGCGATTGCCGCCAACCTGATTGCCATTCCGGTGATGATACGTGGCCGAAAAAAAGTGCAGTGGCACCGGGTTGAATACCTATTCATCTACGTTCCCTGGTTTGCCTTTGTTGCTCTGGCCATGGTTGTTTTTGGTGGCCTGGATCAGTTGCCGGAAATATCCAGCATCAAAACATTCATTGTTGTCCTGCAATCCATTGGTTCGGGGGTGATGGGGGGGCTTATTCTGTTGCCCAGGATGGCTATAAAAAAACCAAAGCTTCACCCTGTGATGATCACGGCCTTGAGTTCGCTTGTTGTTGCCATTATTTATACGAAATTCAGGATGATGTTATTCATCATGATCGCAGCTTTGTCTTCGGCATCATCATAGGGCGCTATATCTGTTTCAGATAATTGATGATGGCTTTTCTGTCTTCCGGGGATTTGATGCCGGGAATGGCCATGGTTGTGTTTGGCTTAACCTTATTGGCTCCAGCCAGCCATAAATCAAGTGCTTGCTCATCCCAAACCTCGAAAGGGACACCGGATATAACCGGAACCCGGCCAAAGACTCCCTTGAGAGACGGGCCAACCTTGCGCAGATTTCTCTCCAGATTATGACAGGAGGCACACTTTCGGCGTGTCAGGCCGGCCCCCCGTTGGGTGTCTCGCTGCATGGATGCCAGAGTAGAGCCTAGAAAACCATCGCTCTGTTGTGTGTTTTCACTGTCACCGCAGGCAACAAAAGCGATCGTGACAAAAGCAACAAGGCTTGTCCGAAATACGGATATTTTCACATTGAACTCCTTCACTGGTATGGGGGGATTATACATAATAACGTATTAGTACGGCTACCCTCCCATCCGCACATTGACTTAGGGCGAAATAACAAGGAACCCCCTTGGCATGGTAGTTTATAGTCCCCGATAGGGGGGGCGTAAACCCCTCGCCTTTAGGCGAGGACAGGTAGTGTTATGAGGTATGCAGGACGATAAGCGTGACAGCCACTCTGTTTGGGGTTGCAAATATCATGTTTTGTGGACGACGAAGAACCGGTACAAGATATTGGACGGCGACGTAGGGAAGCGTTGCCGTGAATTGCTACATGAGACGTAGCAAAGAGATGTTAATCTATGCGGTTTCAATAAACCGTGATCATGTACATATGCTCATAGGTATCCCACCGAACTTATCCGTATCTCGTGCGGAACAATACCTGAAGGGGAAAAGTTCGCACAAACTGTTGTCGGAGTACCGGCATTTGCGCAAGTGTTACCGGGGCCAGCATTTGTGGGGCAGGGGATACCGGGTTTGTTTTAGGAGCAATGTGACGGATGATGTATGGAAAGAGTATATTTAGAACCAGAAGCCGCTGGAACCGGATGATGACTTTGAATAGATGTAACTAGTCGACCGATCCGGCTTATAGCCGTAACCCGAAGCCACCAACTTTAGCCGGTGGATCATTCAGCCTCCGCCAAGCCCTGGGTGATTCAGTCAGCCGGATCGTCGTGCTGGTTGAATGTTAAGTCTGGACGCAAGGGCTGCAGCAAGGTATAAATCGCTCCCATGAAAAAAGTGATCATTGCACCCTCCATTTTATCAGCCGACTTTGCAGATTTGGGCAAGGAAATAAGAGCTATAGACAAAGGAGGTTGTGACTGGGTACATGTGGATGTCATGGATGGCAGCTTTGTGCCGCCGATTACTATTGGTGACAATATTGTAAAGGCCATTCGCCCGCATACTGATAAGCCCCTTGATGTTCACCTGATGATTGTTAATCCGGACAGGCATGTTGAGTCTTTCGCCAAAGCCGGAGCGGATTTTATCGTCGTGCATCAGGAGGCTTGTATTCATCTTGAGCGGACGTTGCAGTATATCCGTTCGTTTGGAGTGAAATCCGGAGTCAGTCTGAACCCCGCTACTCCTGTTTCAACGATTCGCCATATTCTCCACTGTGTTGACGTCGTGCTTCTGATGAGTGTTAACCCGGGTTATGGTGGCCAAAAGTATATTCATGCTGTCACTGACAAGGTTAGAGAAGCGCGCGTGATGCTTGATGAAGCGGGTTGTAAGGCGTATCTTGAAGTGGATGGTGGAGTTAATGTTGAGACCATGGCAGAGGTTTCTGCTGCCGGGGCAGATGCGTTTGTCGCTGGCTCCGCTGTTTATGGTAAGGCCGACTACGAACAGGCGATCAGTGAGTTGCGTGATTTGGCAGAGCGCGCTTAAATTATATTGACTCGTACTCCTCTATACGGGGGAGTTTGAAGATTTTAAAAAGATGATATTGTTGCCAGAGCATCAAGGGGGGTTTTAATGCAAGAGAAAGTGAATTTGGCTCGGCGAAACTTTCTATATGTTGCAGCCGGTGGTCTTGGCGGTATAGCGGCAGGAGCTGCTGCAGTACCTTTTATCGGCAGCATGCTTCCTGCAGCAGACACTTTAGCTGCCTCAAAAACCGAATTTGATGTTTCCACAGTGGAAGCTGGTCAGCTTGTAGTTATTCAGTGGCAGGGTAAGCCCGTATTTGTCGTGAACCGTACCCCTGAAATGTTGAAACATATTACGGGTCATGATGACAACCTCAAGGATCCAAATTCTGAAACCATTGATGCGGTTCAGTCTGAATGGATGGAATCTCCCGAGCAGAGAATGAACCGCTCTATCAAACCGGAGATACTGATACTGGTCGCAAGTTGTACGCATCTGGGTTGTATCCCGTTGTTCAAACCTTCTGCAGGACGCAAGGAATGGGGTGATTCGGTTCCGGCGGACTGGCCGGGAGGCTGGCATTGTCCTTGTCACGGTTCTTATTATGATCTTTCGGGGAGAGTGGTAAATGGCTCGCCTGCACCACACAATCTTCATGTTATGCCTTACAAGTACATCTCGGATACCACGGTTCTCATTGGCTGATCAACTTAATATGGGGAGGAAAAAGTGATTGACAAAATCATGAGTAGCGAATTGTTCAAATGGGTTGATGATCGAACGAATATCGGCCAGATGATTCGGGGACACGTTACCGAATATCCGACGCCCAAGAATCTCAATTATATGTGGAACTTCGGTTCTCTGGCCATGCTTGTGCTGGTTCTTCAGATCATAACCGGCATTTTCCTGGCAATGTATTACAAACCATCTGCGGCAATGACCCTTGGCGGGTATACGGTAGCATTTGACTCGGTTGAACGTATCATGCGTGATGTTAATTTTGGCTGGTTGATACGCTATATGCATGCCGTGGGTGCTTCCTCCTTCTTTGTTGTTATTTATATGCATATGGCCCGTGGTTTTTACTATGGTTCTTACAAGAATCCCCGAGAGATATTGTGGATTGTCGGTGTGGTGATCCTGTTGATTATGCAGGGTGCAGCCTTCTTTGGTTATCTGTTGCCCTGGGGCCAGATGTCCTTTTGGGGAGCTACGGTGATCACCAACCTCTTTGGCGCCATTCCGGTGCTGGGCGACTACATTGGTCAACTGCTGGTCGGTGGCTTTGCCGTGGGTGACCCGACGTTAAACAGGTTCTTCTCGCTACATTATCTTTTTCCACTGCTGCTTGCAGGGATTGTAGGAGCTCATGTGCATGTTCTGCATGTTGCTCACTCCAACAATCCTGATGGTGTGGATATTGATCACAAACGTGACACCATTCCGTTTCATCCCTATTTCACCATCAAGGATGCATTTGGAGTGGGCGTGTTCCTGCTGTTCTACTGTTATTTCGTGTTTTTTAACCCGACCGCCGGCGGCTACTTCATTGAGGTAGACAACTTTGTTCCGGCCAATAATTTGCAAACGCCTGCCCATATTGCCCCGGTATGGTATCTGACGCCGTGGTATACGATCCTGCGTTCATTCCCTGATAAATTAATCGGTGTGATTGCCATGGGTGCCTCTTTGGCCATCCTGTTTGTGTTGCCCTGGCTGGATCGTTCCAAGGTGCGATCGGCTCGATACAGACCGGTTTACAAGCAGATGGTAATTCTGTTCTTTATCTCTGTCCTTGTCCTTGGTTACTGTGGGCATAGCGCCCCAACTGAAACGCTGAAACTGGTAGGGCGCATTGCTACTGCCATCTACTTCGGCTTCTTCCTGTTGTTGCCGTTTGTGCATAAATTCGAAAAGACCAAACCTGAACCGGAGCAGATATAATGAAACGTTTATGCTTGTACTTCACACTGGTTTTTACACTTGTATTGAATGTTCCTGCAGTGATTGCTTCGGAGGGTGTTCACTTGCCCCATGTCGATATCAGTCTTGATCAGAAGACTTTGCGGGCCGGGCTTACGGTTTTCACCGATGTTTGCATGGGCTGCCATTCAGCCAAGTATCTGACCTACCAGAGTTTGATGGCCTATCCGGAGATTGGGCTATCACGAGCTGAAGTCGATGAACTCAGAGGGGATAAACCCCTGCTTTCCGGCCTGATTACAGAGCTGACCCCCGAAGATGCGGCAGTCTCTTACGGCAAGGTACCACCTGATCTCTCCGTTATTGCCCCGGGACGCCGAGGACATGGCCAGTATATTGCTGCACTTCTCACCGGTTATGAGGCAGACCCGGAAGGTAAAATTCCTGAAGGAGGCTATAATAAATACTTTCCCGGCCATCGCATTGCCATGCCTGATCCCCTCGGCTGGTATGATCATGATCCGGATGATGAGGCTGACTTGAAAGAACAGGCCCGGACAGTTGCTTCATTTCTGGTGTTTATTGGTGATCCCCACCAGCTTGAGCGGAAGGCTATTGGTGTCTGGGTCATGGGCTTTCTTGTTTTGCTCACCCTCGTCTTGTACTTGCTCAAACGGGAAGTTTGGAAAGACATCAAACACTAGCGTCCATTGTTTTTTTGAATCAACGCCCGCCATCGTAGCGGGCGTTGTTGTTTCTTGACCCAAACCATTGCTATTTATTCAATTTCAAGAATAATGCAGGCTAGGAGTTGACTCTCAATATGCGGGAATTTGAACGAATCAACCGGCTTCCACCTTATGTTTTTAATGTGGTGAATCAGTTAAAAATGGAATTACGCCGTTCCGGTCACGATATCGTGGATTTTGGTATGGGGAACCCGGATCAGCCGACACCCGAGCATATTGTTGACAAACTTTGCGAGGCAGCCAGAGATTCCCGCAATCATCGTTATTCCCTTTCCAAAGGTATCCCCGGTCTCAGGCGCGGGGTTTGTAGTTGGTATAAACAAAAATTTGATGTAGACCTTGACCCGGAGACAGAAGCAATCGTTTCGATCGGATCCAAGGAGGGGATTGCTCATCTTGCGCTGGCCATTACGTCTCCCGGCGATCTGGTTTTGTCCCCTGATCCGGCTTATCCAATTCATCCCTATGGTTTTATCATTGCCGGCACTGACATACGCCATGTTCCAATCGGCCCCGGCCTTGATTATTTAGAGGAGTTACGCAAGGCCGTGGAGAGTTCATGGCCACGGCCCAAGCTGGTTCTGGTAAATTTTCCATCCAATCCAACCACTCAGGTTGTTGACCTGGACTTTTACGTAAAGCTTGTTGATTTTGCCAGGGACAACAAGTTGATTCTGGTTTCGGATATCGCCTATGCCGAAATCACATTTGACGGCTATCAATGTCCCTCTATTCTTCAGGTGCCGGGGGCAAAGGATGTGGCTGTGGAATTCTATTCCATGTCAAAGACCTATAATATGCCGGGGTGGCGTATCGGCTTTATGGTCGGTAATCGGGAAATTGTAGGGGCCCTGGCCAAGATTAAATCATATCTGGACTATGGAGCCTTTCAGCCGCTGCAAATTGCCTCGGCTGTAGCCCTGAATGGATCGCAGGACTGTGTTGAGGAAATACGTCTTACCTACGAACAGCGACGGGATGTACTGATTGAGGGATTGAACAATATCGGCTGGGCAGTACCTTCTCCCAAAGCGACCATGTTTGTCTGGGCAGAAATTCCCGATGCATTTAAAGAGATGGGGTCGTTAGAGTTTTCCAAACGTTTATTGAGCGAGGCCGAGGTAGCTGTCAGTCCCGGTGTTGGTTTTGGTAGTAACGGTGAAAACTATGTTCGCATCGCTCTTATTGAGAATGAGCATCGAACGCGTCAGGCCCTGCGTGGTATAAGACGATTTCTCAACGCCGGAGGATAAGCATGTCAGAAATTCGTGTCGGACTTTTAGGTCTGGGAACTATTGGGGTTGGTGTTGCCAGGTTGCTTCTGGAACACGAGGATTTGCTGGCCAGGAGACTTGGCAAGCGCCTTAAACTGACGCGAATCTGTGACCTGGATATCAGCCATGACAGAGGGCTTGATTTATCAGATGTTGAGCTTACTGCGAACGTTGAAAATATTACGACTGCGGCAGATATCGATATCATCATCGAACTGATTGGTGGCTATGAACCCGCAAAGAGTTTTGTCATGCAGGCAATCAATCATGGCAAGCATGTGGTTACCGCCAACAAAGCACTCATTGCAAAACATGGTGAAGAGATATTTGAGCAGGCCGCCGGCAAAGGTGTTGTCGTTGCTTTTGAGGCATCCGTGGGTGGCGGCATTCCTTGTCTCAAGGCGCTGCGCGAGGGTTTGGCCGGGAATCGAATCGAATCGATTCATGGCATTCTCAACGGCACCTGTAATTACATTTTGACCAAGATGGAAGATGAAGGCTTGCCGTTTGAGCAAGTGCTCCAACAGGCACAGGAGCTTGGTTACGCCGAGGCAGATCCGAGTTTTGATGTGGACGGGATTGATACTGCCCACAAGTTGTCCATTCTTGCTGCTATGGCCTTCGGTTCACGCCTTGGTTTCGAAGGGATGTTTACCGAAGGAATTCGGTGCATCAAACCGGCTGATATTGCCTTTGCCAATGAACTTGGCTTTCGCATCAAACTTCTGGGTGTAGCCAGACCAAATGGTGATAACATTGAAATGCGGGTGCATCCCACATTG
>JBHHTX010000031.1:0-14852 GCA_046753585.1 Mariprofundaceae bacterium | reverse complement strand
CATTCCTCAAGGCATCTTGAACCTATGCCGCCTGGTTCCAGTTGGTGGATAACACCTTCAAGAACAGATAACACTTCACTGGATTCAACCCGGATTTGGTCAGCAAGCTCGGTTTCACTGGCACGGAAATAGCCATCTTCATCCAGAGAATCAATAATGGCGTGAGCAATTTGGCGCCGGGAAGAGGACATAGGCTCACAATTTACCTGTTCATGTAAACAACGGCTCAGGCACTGTTCCTGTGGTAATTGAGCGTCATTAAACTGATAGCCTTGTCCGGCGGAGGAAAGGTACATTTTCTCCCAACGATCGTCACCGGATTCGCGCCACAGATTGTCTGGTTCAAAGTCCGTTTTATCCTGATAGACAACGTCAGTCTTTTCCGGGATATCTGTATCAGTTTCTAGCAATGGGTTGGTTTGCAGACATTCTTCAACATAGGCATCGAGTTCTGCATTACTCATGGATAGCACCTTCAGGTTTTGCGCAAGCCTGGGCGTAAGTGCCAGACGTTGACCGAGCCTGGTGGACAGTTTATTTTGCATGCAAACTTTCTCTGATCATGAGGGTGCAGCTCAATATTGAAGTGTCCGGGAAAGGCCGAGACCCAGCATTGCACACCGAAATGCTAAAGAAAATGATTGAGCGGTTCCCATTCATTGGCTTTTTAGCCAGTCCGTGCTGTTCTCATAAACAGCCTTGACCTGGACATTGACTTTCTCACCACAACACTCTGTATAGTACAAGAAGGCCCGCCTTACAAGTGCATCCGCAATTGAACTGTTAACGGCTATTGCTGCAACATGGCATGTAGCTCTTCTGACTCATGCAACTCTGAAATGATATCGCATCCACCAACAAATTCATTGTTGATATACAGTTGTGGAATAGTTGGCCAGTTTGAATATGCCTTGATCCCTTCCCTGATGGCGGGATCGAGCAAAACGTTCACTGCTGTGAATTGTGCGCCATGAGCTTGCAGAATAGCTGCGACTCTCTGGGAAAAACCACACTGAGGCAAGTCAGGGGTTCCCTTCATAAATAGCACTATATGGTGGTCATGAACCAGGCTGGAAATTTTTTTCCGAATGGATTCAGTCATTCTTGCTCCTTTACAGTAAGTGTAGCCCAACGCTCCGGTGTATAGGTTTTTAGCATAAGGGCGTGAATATTCTGTTGCATATGCTCCCCCAAAGCCTGATAAACCATCTGGTGCTGGGCAATAAGCGTTTTTCCGACAAAAGAAGGAGAAATAATCTGCACCTCAAAATGGTCATCACCCTGGTACGTTCGCACGAAAATTTGACTATCTGGAATATGTTGAGAAACAAGAAGCCGCACAGTTTCAGGGCTTACTGCATGTGACGAACTTTCCATACCGCCATGATAGCCAACCGGGAAAGAAATAAACACCCTGTTTGCATCACGGTAAGGTTGCGGGTTGACCTTACGCCAATCAGAATGTTCAATGCGCCCCTATGAATTACCGTTACCTATTTACTCTCATCTTTCTCGTATCCCTTTCCGCCTGTGAAGGTCGACATTTTTTCTACTCACATGATGATGAAAACAAGAGCGCTGGCCAGGAAATACTCGGATCTTCCAACGCCGGCGGTCAAAATGACATCCGTGAGCCACTGGACGTGCCACCGGAATTGCGCGGTGGCGTAAGTTTACCATCTGAATCGGCTGCCGATCAGGCACTGGATAAAGAGAAAGTTTATGCTTCCAGGGTCGCGGGTAAGGCCGTTGCACTTGATGCGCGGCTCTATCAGCATTTGTCGACGTCAGTTTTTTCAGCCGTTGTCGATGCGATGACGGCCCTGAACATGCCGGTACAAAGTGTGGATTCAGCCAGTGGCACCATCACGACTGACTGGATCCGCAGAGGTGCAGATAGTCCAAACTTTTTAACTGGTTTAGGATTTGGTTCGGGCGAAATTATCACCCGCCATCGTTTTGTAGTCCGCATCTTCCCTGATGGTGATAAGGCTCGTCTTGAAATTCGAACGCTTGCCCAGGGGTTTATCAACAATCACTGGGTTAACAGACCCCTGAAGAGGAAGGTTTCCGAGGAACTTTTTGTTGCCGTTGAGGAACAGTTGGAGAGAGTTGCCCAGAATAAACTGAATGCTGGGAAATAAGTGCTGACGAAGGGTTCAGACTAATCGTCATCAACCCTTAGGTTAGAGGCACGGTAGCCAAAAAATATTCCAACTAGCATAAGAGGAGCGGAAATTCCCCACATCAAAGTGAGGCCGATCTCCTGTCTATACTCAATAAGCAACAAAACAATAAACAAACAAATACCGAATATAACAATATCCACGACTTGCCTATGATTTTTCAACAACTTGTTCTCCTGTTTTCATTGTTCATCAGCTCTTCTCCAACAAGTTCCTCGCAGCAGTTTCAGGACTGGTTGCATCCAGGATAGCACTAATCACTGCTATGCCGAAATTGTTGATCAGATGTCTGTTTTCCGGTCTGATGCCACCCAGGGCAATAACGGGAATGAGGGCAGCCTTAGCTAATTTCTTGAAATTTTTTTCGCCCAAACTGGAACTTCCGGGATGACTTCCAGTTGGAAACACAGGGGAAAGCAGAGCGAAGTCAGCACCCATTGCATGTGCCCATTTGATCTCTGTCAGATTATGACATGATGCTGACAGGCTCAAGGGAAATCCTTCTGCCCAATTTCGAATAGCTGGCAACTCACCCATTCCGCCAGTTTCAACATGTACGCCATCTGCTTCCACCGCCCGGGCTATATCTGCCCGGGTATGAATAATCAGACGTGCGCCAGCATCCCGGGTCAAGGCCCGCATACGTGAAGAAAAGGCAAGCAGCCGAGCCGAGTCCATTTGTTTTTCACGGACAAGTATAGTATCTACCCCTCCGTGGAGAGATGCCTCGGCTACCCTGAAAAAATGTTGTGGCGGCATACGCTGTCCATCCGTAATCAACAGCAGCCTGGGAAGAAAAATCAATGGAGTACTATTCGCGAGACCTGCGTAAAAGAACCTTGCAGGAGCCTCCACCTGTCCCGGGCTTTGGAACGACGGCAAGTACCCAGGCTGCGTAGGGACCATGATGAAACCAGTCATAGGCAGCCTTCTTGAGCACAGGCTTACCCCCTTTAGAATGTAGTCCCCGACCATGAATGACAGATAATACGCGCCCGCCATTTAAAAGCATTGTGGAGAGGCAGTTGGAAAGAGCCAGGCAGGCTTCTTCTTGAGTCATCCCGTGCAGATCCAGTTCAAAATCTGTAGCTAACTGACCAGACGATAGTCGCCGCTGCTGCTCATGAGAGACTCCATCTGCCTTTAGCACCCAGGGCGCATCAGATCTCAGAGACCCCGCACAGTTGCCTGGAGAGGTTTTTTCAAACCCTGTATCGAGAATGGGCCTTCCCTGTTTTCTCTCCACAGGCCAAACTCTTGCTTCCTGCTGAAGCTGCTTGACACCGCTCATAGCCTGACGAAAGAGATGTTCCTCATGTGTGGACATTACAGTAAGAATAGTCCGGGATGGTAACTGAGACGTATAAAGCCGTTCAGAATTTCTTAATTACCCAGGTGGGTGGTGTTGTCGGCTTATAGCTGCCCGGCAAACGTTTTTCCAGGGTTCCGTCACCATCATTGTCGTAGAGATAATAGGTGGGTATGTTGCCTCCGGGCTTGACGCGTATCATATATACCCGTCCATGAACCGAATATTCTTCGACAGTGGCGCCATCTTTGCGCTGATAAACACGAATATCTACCTCCCCGGAATCCGAAGGTTTGAGCTCTTCATGCAGATCTAAATCACTGTCGGAAAGCTGAACAGTTTCTCGGGCCGCAGGCGTATCTTCTACGCTTGTTGGGGGAGGAAGTTCTGATGCATCTCTGGCAGCAAAAACACTCAAGGGGAAAAAAAGAAGCAGGGCACAGTAAATCGGAATTCTCATGGCTGTAGTATAGACATACAAGCCTTCAGCCGTCGAGTTTGTTCTTCGCTCTTTTGGATGACACAGACCTTGCTGTCGGGCGCTCACCAACATGGAATTATTTAGGGCCTGTTCACACTAATTTCGGTGTTGGCGCTGCTGCCCCAAATGAAGCCAATCAAGGCGCAAGGAGTGAAGTTTGGTGACTCCAAACGAATTTCTTGCAACGCCGAGTGGATTCATTTGGGGCGCAGCCCGCAGGGATTGGCCATTTTTCCGTCCTGCTGCGTTACTGTTCGCTTGCGTGCAACAAGCACGCAACGCTCGAAAAGCCTTGCAGGGACACAAAAATGACCAAATCGCCGCCATCGAAATTAGTGTGAACAGGCCCTAGATGTATTCGGATTTCCCTGACCTTCGCATAAGGGATTCAACAGCATTTGCCGGTGTTATTTCACCTTTGATAAGCTGATAAACGGTATTCATGATAGGTGCATCCACATGGTGCTTCCGGGCCAGTCGGCAGGCCGCTTCTGCCGTTTGTACTCCCTCGACGGCTTGCCCGATTTTCTGCTTTGCTTCTTTGGAAGATGCACCTTTGGCCAGAGCGTATCCAAAGCGTCTGTTGCGTGATAAATCTCCGGTACAGGTTAGAACCAGATCTCCCAATCCCGACAGGCCCATAATCGTGGATTGTTTACCCCCGCAGGCTGTGGCCAGGCGGGTTAACTCAGCCAGGCCACGGGTGATAAGGGCAGCAATGGCATTATGCCCGAGCTCAAGTCCGTCCGAGATTCCCGCTGCAATGGCAATAACATTTTTTAAGGATCCGCCCATGGCGACACCGGCAGGGTCATTACTTGTATAGATGCGAAGATTTGTATGACAAAAAAGTTCTGCTGTCTGTCTGGCAAGCTGTTCGTCGATGGCGGCCATGGTGAGGGCAGCCGGAAGTCCCTGGGCCACTTCCAGGGCAAAGGAAGGACCTGATAACAAAACAACTCTATTCACCCCCAGAAAACGGCTTAGAAGCTCATCTGGACGTTCCAGGGTTTCAGGGTGCAAACCCTTACTGGCAACAATGACCGGAACCTCACATGCTTCAGCCAAAGTTGGCAGGTACACATTCAAGGCCTTGCAGGGAACAGCAAGAACTACTGCGGTTACACCAGCCAATGCCTGATTGATCTCACCAGTTACGGAAAGCAATTCTGGAAATAAAATGCCGGGAAGATAGGTGCTGTTTTCACGTGTTATCTGCATCGTTGAAGCAATCTCATCAGTCCTGGCCACAAGGCGAACTTCCTGCTTGTTAGCTGCAAGTACCATAGCCAAGGCGGTTCCCCACGATCCGGCACCAATGACACAGACGGAGGACCTTCTCAATCTCCGTCCCCGTCTGCGCGTACCCGCAACAGATTAATGGTTGCAACAGGCAAAAGAAAAAGAAGCAGCAACAGATCTCCCCAGCGCTGATAGGGCGTAATTGCATTCGAAGTGTAAAACGTTCCAAAAACGGCTGTCTCAATAAACCACGGCGCTTTGCTTGTAAGTGATCCATCCGGTGCAATGATAGTCGTTATCCCGGTATTGGCAGCGCGAAGCATATAGCGCCCCGATTCGACAGCTCGCATACGGGCCGATTGCAGGTGTTGCCAGGCGGCAGGGGAATGCCCGTACCAGGCATCGTTGGTGATGTTTACAAGCACATTGGCTCCTTCCCTGACCCTTGCCCTTGTCTGCTCCGGAAAAATTGCCTCGTAACAGATAAGCGAGCCATAGATATTATCTCCAAGTTGCAGAACCCCGCTCCCTCCGGCTGGTTGAAAGTCACCAATGCCCTTTACCATCTTTCTCAAAAATGGAATCCATGCGGGTACATATTCACCAAAAGGGACAAGGTGTTGTTTGCCAACAAAGCCCCGCCAATCCGAACCCGGGATAGAGAGATACATTCCATTTTGGACCTGATCCGCATTGCCCGACCATTTCAGGCCACCAAACAGAACTGGAATAGACCAGGACTGCATATTCAGCCGAAGCCATTCATCCCATGCCGTCGCCTTGGAGAGAAGGAGTGGTACTGCAGCCTCAGGCCAGATAATAATGTCGGCATGGTTGGCTGCCCGTTCAGAGGCACGGACATAGCGTTGCATTGTTTCATCCAGAAAACCCGCATCCCATTTGACATCCTGAGGAATGTTGCCCTGGATCAGGGCGACCGTGCCGGCCTCTCCCCTGGCTTGATAAGGAGGTGGGGAAAACCAGAGTAGCAGGGCAGACATGACCAGTCCAAATATCCCCCACTGCAAGCGATTCTGTCGCAGGATAAGGAAGATAGCGGCGGCCAGGAAACAAGGTAGAAAGGCTGATCCGTAAACGCCTGCGTAAGCAGCCCAGCCTATTGCCGGCGTATCCAGGATCAGATTTCCCAGCGTCGTCCAGGGCAGACCGCTGAACAACCAGCCTCGCAACCATTCGATGCAAACAGCCAGCGTAGGAAACCAGAGAAGTAATGATATATCACTATGAGCTAGGCGAAGGCAAAGCCAGGCCCAGACGCCGGTAAAAAATGCTAATCCTGATCCCACCAGCAATAGTGCAAGCATAGCCAACGGATAGGCAATCGATCCATACTGATGGAAGGTGTCAACAAGCCACCAACCGCCAACTCCAAACCAACCCAGACCAAAAGCAACGCCGATAAAAAATGCATTGCCTCGCCAAAGCAGGTGGAGCCATGCAGCCAAAGCAAAAATGGCGACAACCTTAAAATCGTATGGCGAAAAGGCGTAGGGCATGAGTACCCCTAGAAAGACAGCGGCTCCAATACGCCACCACGGCAATGGTTTATGCCGTGGCTTTATGCGCTTACGTTTCCAGAGTTGAATCCGACGTTTCAATGTGCACCCTTAGAATTCTCTGTGGTTCAGCCTCAATAATGCGCATGGTTAACCCCTTGATATCAAGCCTTTCTCCCTTTCCTGGTATGCGTCCGCACTGACCTAGAATCAAGCCGGCAATAGTATCGTAATCGCCCTCAGGAAGGGACACTCCCAACAATCTCTCAAGATCCTCCACATGCATTCGGGATTGCACATACAGGCTGCCATCGGCCAGACGCTCATACTCTTCACTGTCAGCATCGTCATCGGCATCTTCAATTGGCCCAACAATTTCTTCCAGCAGGTCTGATAGCGTAACAAGCCCTTCAGTGCCTCCATATTCATCCAGCAGGATAGCTATGTGGCTTCCTATATGTTTCATCCGGGAAAGTAAGCCAAGCAATCGCTGCGATTCCGAAACCATCAGGCAGGGGCGGAGGATATCGGGAATATGGATATCTTTATTTTTCTGCATAGCAATAAAGACATCTTTGGCATAGATAATGCCCTCGATATGATCAAGGTCAGCAGTATAAGCCGGCATCCGTGAAAAGCCGGTATCTGCAAATTTTTTAGCCACTTCACTGAGATTCATACCTGCTTCTACGGCCTTAATGTCCGATCTTGGAACCATCAACTCACGCACCCTGATTGCATCAAAACCAATAAGTTGTGTGAGCATGCGCCGGTGATCTTCGGACTGCACGGCCTCAGCTCTTGAAATAAGGCCTGACAATTCGTCACTATCCCTGCCGGGCCGAAGAAAGTTTAGCAGAGTTGTCCTGAGGTTGTTTTTCCAGTTTTCAGTTGCTTGTAAAATCTTTGGCTCCTAATAAGGCGGAGAAGTGTCGAAAACAAATATTGTGAACAATCATTTTCCATAACCTCCCGGATTATACGGATCGTGAAGTCCTAATGCACACATAGCCAGACTTTCTCTACATTGCATGTTTATAGCTTCAGCGTCAGTAATATGGTCAAACCCTAACAGATGCAGGACGCCATGAATGGTTAGATGCTGAGCATGCGCTTCCGGATTAATGCCAAGCCGCTGAGCTTCCCGAGTAATATATGGCCAGGAGAAAATGATATCACCCAAACAGGAATCCGAATCATAATCAGGCCCATCCTGCATGGGGAAGGAAAGAACATCTGTTGATTCATCCTTGCCTCGCCACTGCTTATTCAATGCGCGAATCACGTCATTGCCGGAAAAACGAAGGCACAAGTCCGGCTCGGTATTATTAAATCCTGCTTCCCGGCAAGCTGCGGCAACTGCAGGCTTAAGGCAGCTCTCGGCAGGAACCCCCTGATCGGCAACCTCTTCATCGATTAAGACCTCAATCATTGCTAATTCTTTTCAGCTTTTTCATAGGCGCTGACAATGCGTTCAACCAGAGGGTGTCGTACTACATCATTAGCGGATAAGTGACAGAGACCAATCTCCTCAGCTTTACTAAGTACTTTCAGTACTTGCAAAAGACCGCTTTGATGTTTTTGCGGCAAATCAATTTGTGTTATGTCTCCCGTGACCACCATCCTGGAAGAAAAGCCAAGTCGGGTCAGAAACATTTTCATCTGTTCCCTGGTGGTATTCTGAGCCTCATCCAAAATAATAAAAGCATCGTTCAGAGTACGCCCTCGCATATATGCCAATGGAGCAACCTCAATGTGGTCCGCCTCCATCAAGGCTAGAAGCCGATCAACACCCAACATATCTGTCAGGGCATCGTAAAGTGGGCGCAGATAGGGATCCACTTTCTGCTGCAGGTCTCCAGGCAGGAAACCCAATCGTTCACCTGCTTCCACCGCCGGTCGTGTCAGGATGATACGACCTACCTGGTGTGACTCCAAGGCTACTACAGCAGCGGCTACCGCAAGATAGGTTTTGCCGGTTCCAGCCGGACCAACAGCGATGGTAAGGATGTTATCATGAATACTTCTCAGGTAGCTACGTTGATTGCGAGTCTTGCCTTCAATAACTTTATGACCAGCGCATAGCTTGAGGCCATCCTGGCTGAATATCTCATCACCGATATGATCCGCAGTGCTGTCGCGCAACAGACCTTCTACATCCGTGTCAGCAAGGTGGCCTGTTTCAGCTCGCTCTGCCAAGACTTGCAAAACTGAGGCAGCCCGGCTGGCCTGCTCCCCCTCAATATGCCAGTTTCCGGGCTGGCCGAGCAGAAGCACATTGAAATGTTTTTCAATCCTGTGAAGTACCCGGTTGCCAGCACCGCATAGCACTTGCAGTACCTGGGGGTTTAAATCCGGAAGGCTTAGATTTGCAGTCACAGACTTTTCATCCGGGTCAGTTAACGATGTTGCCACGTAAAGACTGACCATAGGAATCGGTAATTGAAACAGCGATAATTTGTCCGGGTTGATGCCGTAAAGTCTGAAAGTGCACCAGCTTGTAATCTGCTGTGCGGCCTTGCATATCGCCGGGCTGGCGACCGGGCCTCTCAACCAGAACATCGACAGTTTTACCTGTCTGCGAGCTGTGGGCCAGCCTTGTTTGCTCTCGCATCAGGGCCAGTAACCGCTGTAAGCGCTCATCTTTCACTTCTTTCGCAACTGTTTCCTTAATGCGGATTGCAGGGGTGCCGGGTCGAGGCGAATACTTGAAACAATAAGCGGAATCGAAGCCAACCTCTCTTACAAGATCAAGGGTGAACTCAAAATCCTGTTCGGTTTCACGCGGAAAGCCGACGATAAAATCGGAAGACAAGGCAATATCCGGACATGCCTGGCGCAGCCTGCTGATAATATTCAAATAGTCATCCCGTTTGTGCATGCGATGCATGGTCTTCAGCATACGATCCGATCCACTTTGCACCGGCAGATGCAGAAATGGCATAAGTTTGGGGTTGTCAGCAAAGGCCTGAATCAGACTCTCACTCATATCCAGCGGGTGGCTGGTCGTAAAACGAAGCCGCTTTATATCGTCGATGTTGGCCAGGGCATCAAGAAGTCTGGCCAGATCCCAAATATCGCCATTCGGGCCAAGCCCCTTGTAACTGTTCACGTTCTGGCCCAGCAGGGTTATTTCTACAACACCTGCATCGGCCAGGGCACGGCTTTCCTCAACAATATCATTGACAGGCCGGGAATGTTCCGGCCCCCGTGTGTATGGCACTACGCAAAAAGTGCAGAATTTATCGCATCCCTCCATGATTGTGACAAATGCAGATGGGCCTTTAGCCTCCACTTTTGGCAGATGGTCAAATTTCTCAATTTCCGGCATTTTGGTAAGGGAAAGGCGCACACGATCCCGCCGAACCCGCTTAACAAGTTCGGGCAGTCTGTGATAACTCTGCGGTCCGAAGACAATATCCACGTAAGGCGCACGTTTCTGGATGCGCTCGCCTTCCTGTTGGGCAACGCAACCGCCAACTCCAATGATAAGATCAGGGTTTTCCTGTTTCAAAGGCCTGAACCGACCAAGTTCAGAATACACCTTCTCCTCAGCCTTCTCGCGAACCGAGCAGGTGTTGAGCAGGATCACATCGGCATCCTCAGGCCCGTACACAAGCCGCAGGCCATACGACTCCTGCATTAAGACGGCAATACGATCTGAGTCATACTCATTCATCTGACAGCCATAAGTTTTAATGTAAAGTGTGTCCAGTACAGAAATCCTTCAGGAGCTGAGAAAAACAGCGTATTGATGATACACGGGCAAAGCATAAGCCTCCATCATGCGCGAAAGCAACCCCCAACCACCCCGGCTTTAACTTCTACCTGAGATCCCTCTCCAGCATATCCAAAATTTAACCCCATGATTCTATATCAGAGTTATGCTGCTGCTTATTTTTCTTATCCGTCAAGCCGAGGGCCATCTTTCCAGCTACGCCGGGGATTTGTTTTCGGATCCGCCCGACCTTGCTTCCAACCGATATTCGCATCGATACATGACTGCAAAAGCTTTGTGGACTCCTCCTGCCGGCGACACCAATTTCTTTGATCTGTCGTTTTGGTTTTCCAGTGTACTTTGTACCACCGTATACTATGCCCACCATACGGGCCTTCATCGCTTATATGGCTTATTTCCTGTTCAACCGGCTCCTCGGGAGAACATGCTGACAGTGCACCTAACGTTATCAGCAGTGCTGTTGTCAGGATCTTCCTGTTTAATGAATCAAGTGGCTCAAGTGTATATCGGTATATTTTACGGGGCTCATACCAGCTTGAGGTCAACAACATTATCCGGCTTCCTGGTTTTTCTTACACATTCCTTTACCCTGCTGAGCAGGTGAGGAGATACATTCCATTTCTGACCGTCCTGCGTCAGAATCGTAACTGTTTTTTTATTATACTTGATTAGAATTCCTAGCAGAACACCGTGCCCGGAATGGTGAAAGCTGACTCTTTCCCCGACACTGAATTCCATCATGTCTGCGTGTGCCCTCATGGATTCAAGAAATTTGAGCCTTTCTACTATTCTATGATTAAGATCAATCAGTTCTTTTACTGTCAGTCTGTCAATATCAATTTTCATTTGTTTAACCTTGTATCACGCCGTTTACGGACGGATTCTGCTAACTCATGAAGCATAGATTCACTCTCCTCCCAACCGATGCAGGCATCCGTAACGCTTTGGCCAAAGGCAAGTTCCTTGCCCGGCACAATATTCTGCCTGCCTGCCAGCAAGTGACTTTCGATCATAATACCGACAATTCTGGGATCACCATTTGCAATTTGGTCTGCCACATCATGACCAACCTCCAATTGGCGTTCGTACTGCTTGTTGCTGTTGGCATGACTAAAATCAATCATAATATTGGGTCTCAAGCCAGCCTGTTCCATATCTGCTGCTGCTCCATCAACACTCCCGGCATCGTAATTAGGTTTCCTGCCGCCACGTAGAATAATATGGCAATCATCGTTGCCGTTTGTGGAAAAAATTGCTGAACGTCCCGCTTTGGTCAGGGATAGAAAATGATGGGGGTGAGATGCTGAGTGCATGGCGTCAATCGCAACTTTTAACCCACCCAGTGTACCGTTCTTGAATCCCACCGGACAGGATAAACCCGAAGCCAGCTCCCTGTGCCCCTGAGATTCAGTTGTTCTTGCACCTATAGCGCCCCAACTGATCAAATCCGCTACATATTGCGGACTAATCAGATCGAGAAATTCAGTACCTGCCGGCACGGCCATTTCGTTGATATCGAGGAGCAGTCTGCGGGCCAGACGCAAGCCTTCGTTAATCTCGAACGTTCCGTTCAAATTTGGATCGTTGATCAGACCCTTCCAGCCAACAGTCGTACGGGGCTTCTCGAAATACACCCGCATCACAATCATCAGATCGTCAAGCAAACCTTCTCTGACTTGTTTCAGCCTATACGCATACTCCCGGGCCGCATCAGGATTATGGATGGAGCAAGGGCCAATGACGACAAGAAGTCGATCATCCCGACCCTGTAGAATCTGATGGATATCCCGTCTGGCACTGAAGGTTGTTTCTGCGGCGAGTGGGCCAATTGGCAGCTCATGATGCAGCAACTCCGGAGGAATGACCTCCTTGATCCCCTTGATACGCAAATCATCTGTTTGATATTTCACTATTGCAGTCTTCCTCTATTTCAAGTGTGGCGAAGTGTAGCCAAATGTTTGGGTTTATCGAGGTTTGTCTGTAATACCCGAATGCCTGAGCAGGGCCTTCACCGTAGGTTTGCGGCCACGAAATGCTACGTAGGCTTCCATAATATCCTGGCTACCCCCGACAGCAAGCAGTTGATCACGCAGGAGTTGCGCAGTTTCCGGATCGAAAATTCCGACTTCTTCAAAAGCTGCGAAGGCATCAGCGGAAAGCACCTCAGCCCATTTATAGCTGTAATAACCAGCCGCATATCCGCCAGCAAAGATGTGTGAAAAACTATTTTGAAATCTGTTGAATTCCGGCGGAACCAAGATAGCCACCTCATTTCGCACTTGATCGAGCAGATCCTGAACATTCTCATTGCCTTGTGGGTCAAACTCGCTATGCAACAGAAAGTCAAACAGGGCAAGCTCAACCTGCCGAAGCATTTGCAGGCCAGCCTGGAAGTTCTTGGCTGATTGCATCTTTTCAAACAAGGCATCAGGTAAAGATTCACCTGTCTGAAAATGGTTGGCGAAGAGGGTCAGGGCCTGGCCCTGCCAGCAATAATTTTCCATGAACTGACTGGGAAGCTCCACCGCATCCCACGGTACGCCTCTTATTCCGGAAACTCCCAGCGTTTCCATTTTAGTGAGCATATGGTGCAGACCGTGGCCAAATTCATGAAAAAGTGTAATCACCTCCTCATGCGTCCACAAAGCAGGGGTATCTCCAACGGGTGCCGCGAAGTTGCAAATCAGGTAGGCCACAGGCTTTTGCAGACAGCCGTCAGTCCGCCGCCAGCGGACGATACACTCATCCATCCAGGCGCCACCGCGCTTATGCGCTCTTGCATAGGGATCAAGGTAAAAGCCGGCGATACACTCACCGTTTGCATCATCAATATCAAAATAGCGAACACTTTTATGCCAGCGTGGAATATCCTTACGCTCTCGGAATGTAAGACTGTAAAGCTGTTCTGCTACCGCAAAGAGCCCCCGAATCACCTTATTCTCCGGAAAGTACGGCTTTAGATCCTCCTGACTATAGGCATAACGTTGCTGTCGCAATTGCTCCGAGGCATAGGCTATATCCCAGGCATTCAGACTCTCCAAACCAAGTTTTTCAGCAGCAAAAGTCTTCAGATCAGAAAGTTCTTCCTTCGCCAGAGATCTGCTTTTCGCAGCCAGCTCACGCAGGAAATGAATGACCTCCCGTGTATCGTCGGCCATCTTTGATTCAAGAGAATATTCACCGTAGTTGCTAAAGCCGAGTAAATGCGCTGACTCCTGACGCAGTTGAAGAATTTCTACCATGATAGACGTGTTATCAAATCTGCCGTCACTGGATCGGGTAACGTAAGCGCTATATAACTGTTTTCGCAATTCCTGTTTGGCAGAATTTTGCATAAAGGGGATATAGGAAGGAGCATCAAGCGTAAAGAGCCAGCCACTCTTTTTCGTTTCCATGGCACGCTGGGCGGCGGCGGCCTGGACGGATTCAGGAAGCCCGGCCAGGTCATCCTTTTCACTGATATGAAGCTCAAAAGCATGCGTGGCATCCAGCAAATTCTGTTCAAACCTTGTGCCCAGCTCTGAAAGCCGTATTTGTATTTCCTTGAACCTGACCTTGTTCTCCGGCGAAAGTTCGGCGCCACTCAGGCGAAAATCACGCAGGATATGGAGGATCAGCTGTTGTTGCTCGTCTTTCAGACCTTTAAAGGCTGGGCCAGCTTGGATTTCTCTGACCTGGGCATACACTGCTTCGTTCTGCGCCAGTTCGGTTTCGTAGGCAGCGATTTTTTTCAGCCCTCCCTTATAAAAAGGACGTAACTCATCAGAATCGCAAACAGCATTGAGGTGGGTGACCGGCCCCCATAGACGTTGCAGACGCTCTTCCATCTCCTCCAATGGCTGCATAAGTGTTTCCCAGGTAGGCCCACTTATTTTGCCAAGCTTTTTCAGTTGGGCCCTGTTCTTAATGAGAGCTTTTTCCAAAGCGGGGCTAACATGTTTCGGCCGAACCTGTTCAAAAAGAGGCAGATCTGCCTTCAAAGAGGCAATGAGAGGATTTTCAGTCATAAATATCAGGGCTACTGAGAATAAAGTTTGTCCAGAATCGATTTTCCTCCGGCTTCCAGCAACGCATCCGCCAACCTCGTTCCCAGGTCTACCGCCTCATCGCGCGGTCCCGAAATATGCTCGCGAAAGATTCTGGAGCCATCCACCTCACCAACCAGACCTTCCAGGTAAAGGGTTCCTGCTATGAGCGTAGCGTGGCCGGCAATTGGCACCTGACAACCCCCCTCCAGACGCGCCAGAAAGGAGCGTTCGGTCAATACGCAGGTTGCATCATCCTCATGGTTCAGGACATCTATCAACGCATGAATCTTTTTGTCATCACTTCGTGTTTCCACACCGATTGCCCCCTGGGCTACGGCTGGCAACATTTC
>JBHHTX010000030.1:0-14963 GCA_046753585.1 Mariprofundaceae bacterium | reverse complement strand
CGGTTAAAGATGGTGAGGATTCGATTTTCCTGGGCATTATTGCAGCGATGAGAGATGATCGGGTCAGAGCCGCCTCTGTCAAAACAGAAACAGAGGTAAAAGCTGTTCTACATTCGATGGATCAGATATGGGGAATTTTCAAGAACGAAATCCCGGCTGGTATAAAAACAGATATCAACACCATGATCGAAGCTATTACCACCAAGAATGATCTCGACAGGATGAGCGATCACTTGGCATCCTTGTCAAAAGTATCTGTGGATGTTCCTGAAGATTTAAGAGATGAGGCCAAAACAATCATTCATGAAATCACCAGACTATACAAGGATCTGATTAAATAGCTCTGTTGAACGAGCTACGATATAAACAAGGAAAAGTTAGCCCGGACTACTCACAAATAGTCCGGGCCAGATCTTTCATTAATATTCAAAATCCTTGAATTGGGTGTACAGCAAGGCCAGGCAATAGATGACAATAAAGGCGATAGGTAACACCTTCACGGCCAGTGGTAATCCCGCTGCCTTGTCTGTAATCTGACGCAGCAGAGGCGCCAGGCTCTGGCCCCGGGAGATAATAATTTTACTCTCGTGATTCAAAATCGCCTGCATGACGGTAAAGGCCAAATCTTCATGGTCTTTCATTAAGGCAGACATGTCGGCCTTTTCCATTTTATACAGGACGCAATCTTCTTCAGCCTTGACCTGAGCTGATACACGTCTGTTCTTGAAAAAGGACATTTCGCCCAGAAGATCGCCCTCTTCCAACGTTGCAATCGAAACGCGACCCTCATATCTGTTATAATTTTGCACACTGGCCTTCCCGGATCGTATAAAATAGAGAGATCCACCTTCCTGACCATCCTTCAAAATGTCTTCGCCTTTCTTGAACGTTTTCTCTGTAAGAAAACCAAAAACCTGCTGCTCCTCTTTTGTTAGATCCTGACCGAAAACTTCTTTCCCCAACCAGTTTAAATCAACTCCCATATCACCTCCCTTTTAATATTTTCTACGGCCCGGACTATAAAGGGCCGTAGTAGCATATGTATTAATATAACATCATCAACTGCTTCATTTGATCCGTAGAATCAATCGCATAGCTTGTGACGAAATGTATAAACAGATCAAACTAAAGGGTCAAGCTTATTGCAGTATTTTACAAATCGCAATCAATCGCAATCACCTTGCCTTCTTTGGCACAGATCTTAGCATTCTGAAGAAGAAAGGTGGTAGTTTGAAAATAGTGCCGCACAATCGCGAGCTGGATGTGAGCCTATCGGGACAGTGGCTACGGTAAAAGCCCTGAGCTGTTGAGCTCACCAGCCCGCATTCTTCACGTTTGCAGCTGCTTGTGCTAGTAATTTGCCTATGATAAACCTGCAGTGGGTTATTTTATGAATATTTCGCAGGATGACGAACACGTTACCTTTCTGCTCAATGAAATGGCCATGCAGCGCGGCTGGTCATCAAAAACACTTGAATCCTACCAGTCCGATCTTCTGGATGTTCAGGACATGATCCACAAGCGGGGTAAAAACCTGTTCACTGCGGGAGAGGATGATTTGCTCCTCTATCTGGCCGGGTTGAGGCGTCGTGGTCTGCGGGATGCGACGATTCGGAGACGTCGCTGTGTTCTTTCCGTGTGGTTCTCATATCTAATGAATGAAGATATCCGAAGTGATAACCCGCTTCGCTCTATTCCGACCCAGGGCCGCAGGCGCAGTTTGCCAAAATTCCTGAGCGAGGTTGATGTTGATGCTCTGCTGGCCGCCCCGGATGAAGCCACCAATGTCGGACTTCGTGACCGCTGTATGCTGGAATTATTGTATGCCACGGGTATGCGGGTCAGTGAACTGGCGGGCCTGAGACTGTCCAGTCTGGATAAGGCGGCAGCCTGTCTGCGCGTGATTGGCAAGGGCAACAAGGAACGGCTTATTCCTTATGGGGAAGAAGCAAGCTTCTGGCTGGAAAAATATCTGGCACAGCGTATTCGGCAAAGAGATATGCAGGGCAATCCTTATGTTTTCCCGGGCCGTGGTGGCAAGGCTATGAGCAGGCAGAACTTCTGGTTGCGAATCCGTTTACTGGCCAGACAAGCAGGTATTTCACCCGCGCCTTCTCCGCATACGCTCAGGCATGCCTTTGCTACACATTTACTGGATCACGGCGCCGATCTTCGAGCCGTGCAAATGTTACTCGGGCACGCCAACATCAGCACAACCGAAATTTACACACACATCAGCCGTGCTCGCCTGCGCGAAGCAGTGAACAGGGTCCATCCACTCGGCAATGGATCAGGGTGATTCATGAATAGTCCGGGTAAAATCCTGAAAAGCTGTTATGATCCCGATTCGCAAATAATCCCGGTCAAGAACATGGAAGGAGAATGAAGGCATGGCATCAAATCAATCCGGAACTCAGCCTGGCTACGCATCTGCCAGCGACACTGCCTGTTACTCCCCTGGATTGGCCGGCATACCTGTAGCCGAGTCATCTGTTTCGCACGTTGATGGAAACAAGGGACACCTTGAATACCGGGGCATCGATATTGAAACCCTGGCAGAAAAAAGTTCTTTTGAAGAAGCAACTTATTTGTTGCTTTATGGTGTGTTACCGAAAGCTGAAGAACTGAAAGAGTTTGACAGCCAATTGCGTCATCACCGGCGGCTCAAGTACCGCATTCGTGACATCATCAAATGTTTTCCCGAGTCGGCCCATCCCATGGATGGCTTGCAGGCCTCGGTGGCCGCTCTTGGTATGTTTTATCCCTTGCCGCAGAAAAAGGATGGTGGGGCCAGTGATCCGGGATTTGTTCGTGATGCCTGCGTCCGTCTGATTGCCAAGATGCCGACTATCGTTGCCGCTCACGCCAGAATAAGAAATGGAGATGATCCGATAGCTCCACGGGACGATCTCAGCCATGCGGCGAATTTCCTCTACATGCTTTTTGGCGAAGAACCCGAGCCTCTCATGGAACGCATTATGGATGTGGCACTTATTGTTCATGCCGAACACACAATGAATGCCAGTACGTTTTCGGCCATGGTCACGGCCTCTACGCTTGCTGACCCTTATACTGTCGTCAGCGCGGCTATTGGTTGCCTTTCAGGGCCACTGCATGGCGGGGCCAATGAAGAAGTGCTGCTGATGCTGGATGATATTGGATCAGTGGAGCGGGCAGAGAGTTATTTAACTGAGAAGCTTGTTCATCACGAAAAGATTACGGGCCTTGGCCATCGTGTTTACAAGACCAAAGATCCAAGGGCAACTCTGTTGCAAAAACTCTATGGCGATTTGACAAAGAAATACGGCGCTGATCCGACCTATGATATTGCCATGCATATCGAGGATCTCTCAAAAAGCACTCTGGGGGCCAAGGGAGTGTGCCCTAATGTCGATTTCTATTCAGGCATTGTTTATCGCAAGATGGGCATACACATAGATTTATTCACACCAATTTTTGCTATTGCCAGAGTATCAGGCTGGCTTGCTCACTGGAAAGAACAGCTGGGCAATAATCGAATATATCGCCCTGTCCAGATTTACCGTGGTCAGCGCGGTGATTCCTACACGCCCATTGATGCACGCTGATTTTTCAAGATATCTCCTGCCCAGCCTTCCTTTTGTTTAGAAAAATCAGGGTCGCAAGCGCCATCACGGCACCCGAAAAATCGGCCAGCCAATCCCAAATATCTGCATCTCTGCCGGGCACAAAAGATTGATGCCACTCATCGCTCAGTCCATAAAGTGAGCAGAATATAAGGCTTGCCAGAGCTATACTTGATCGCTTCAGCGGCCAGTGGCTGAGCATACGCCAGCTAAACCATCCCATGAGTGCATATATTGCGATGTGTCCGAATTTGTCCTGTTGCGGGAAGAGTGGAGGAACTGGCAGAGAGGGCTGATCAGAAAGCCAGAAGATCAGCCCACAATAGCCAAAGAGTAGTAGCGCATCACGCAGGCTGGACATGAAAAAGACTTTTGCTTTTATGAATAATCCGGATCATGGGCTCTTTATACATTTAAGGGAGCTTCAGGCAAGTCTGAGAAAAAAATGATGCAATGCATCTTCTTCTGAGAGAGCCTGCATCCCATCCGAGGGGGTTTGGTATGTTTACGGAGGGAAAAATCATGAACCGGTCTAGCTTGTACGCTGATAATCTGAAATGCAGCTTAAAAATTGCAATGCGAATGTGGTTGTTGCTGATGCTGATTAGCCTGTTCGGTGGTTGTGCCAGTTCACCTAATCCGGAAGAAAGCTATGACCCGATGGAAAAAATGAACCGTGGTTTCTATGGTCTTAATGATGCTATTGATACCGTCCTGCTTAATCCGCTATCAGATGGTTACATCTATATTACCCCCGGCCCTGTCCGTACTTCCGTATCCAACTTTTTTGATAATATTACCTACCCCAACACTATTCTTAACAGTTTCCTGCAAGGCAAAGGGGGCCAGGGTTTTTCAGATATCGGAAGATTTATTGTAAATACCACCTTTGGCGTGGGTGGATTATTTGATGTGGCGACAGGTATGGGCTTGAAGGAGCATGACGAGGACTTCGGTCAGACTCTTGGCGTCTGGGGATCTACTCAGGGGGCCTACCTGGTTTACCCTCTGCTTGGCCCGAATACGGTCAGGGACACACCTGATCTGGTTGTAAGTACGGTGACGAATGGTTTGTTTTACGCTGCCTTTTACCTTAATTCTTATGTAACCATACCTGTTACAGTCCTGAAGGTTATTGACGAACGCTCACGGGCGGAAAATGCGGTGCGTTTTGTCAATGAAATGGCCCTTGATCCGTACATCTTTACACGTGAAGCCTGGACACAGCATCGCACATTCCTGATTTATGATGGGAATCCACCTGAACAGGAGTTTGAAGACGACTTTGAGGATGATTTTGAAGAGGAGGAAGATGCAGAGGACAATGACTGGGTGGAACCTGTAGCTTCACCTTCTCCGGCCGCAGAGTAAATGGAAAGGTTGTTTTTTTCTGCTATCAAGCGATGAAAGTGGTGGGCAAGGACGGGATCGAACTGGAATGGATATAATTATATAGCATCACAAATATTGATATATTCTTGACTGGGGTAGATATTTATACCAACAGATTTTACCCTTTCATCCTAAAGTAACCAGCAAAGCTCTCTTTGACCGTGTTCCCGGCGAAAGCAATGTCGTCGTCGGATAGTTGCTCAAAGAGCTTGCCTTTCTTGTTCGATAGATCTCCGTTATTTTGAACGCAGAGATTTACCAGCAAGGTTAAGTCCTTATCTGGCATATCATGTTCATCATCGATGACACGCTTGGCTTCTTCAAATGCACTCAGGTATTCCAGCTCTTGCTGCAAACAATGTGTTACGAATTGTTCGATACACTTATAAATAAACTCTGCCTGCTCGGTTCTACCCTGCTTTTACGGCATCATACAAATGGGGTTGAACCCGAGAGGTGGAATCTTGATGGGGGATTATCAGGGTTACATAACAACTTCCTAATATCATCAATATTACGAACGTGAAAAATGAAGGCGAGAGAATATACTGACGACCGGATCATCGAAATGAACGGTCATCCAGCGTTTACAGTGATCCCTCGGGATGAGTTTGATGCTATAGACCCAGCCAGGAGGTGGCATAGCGTATTACCAACAGTCACCTTGACCAACTGGCCAAGGCAATGTGCCAGTGTGTTGAGCAGCTTGATCTATTAGAATGATTAACATCTTGAACCCATAAGGCAGAGAGAGGTACAACTATTTTGGAAAACAGGGACCTGGTCGTGAATCACAGGGAACAGACCAACCTCAACAAGCTATTGATTTCCAGGGCCTTGATTGCAGGTCTGTTACTTGTCATTGCAATCTACTTCTATTTTCAGCCCATACCCGTGCTGCAAAGGCAGGTGCTCTTGCTGGTGGCAGCATCTTTTGTTGTATTCATTATTCTCGAGTTTTGGCTGTTAAGAACAGGTATTGCCTTACCATATAAGCTTGGGGTTCAGTTTTTTCCGGATTTGCTTCTGGTGTCAGGTCTTGTCTTTGCTACGGGTGGAATTTCCAGCCCGTTTGCTTTCGCTTACGGCTTGATTGTCGTAGTTGCCGGCAGTATGGCACATCCATTACTCGTTCAGGCGATTGGCCTTATCAGTTGCATATGTTATCTGGGCACAGTCCATTTGTATTCCTGGCGTTTTGTTATCCCCGTAACAAGTGAGCAAACTCTACATATCATGTTGCAGACTTCAGTTCTGCTTCTCGTTACCGGTATGGTGGCTGCCATGGCAAGGCGCAGGCAGCAACTGGTAGCCGAAAGACGTGTAGTCCGGAGCCAGCATCGAAGTTTGCAGGAGTTGCATGCCAGGGTTACAGAAAGTATGCAGGAAGGTTTATTGGTGCTGGATGAAAACCTGAAAGTTCAGGATATCAATGCTGCTGCGAAATCCCTTTTACACTTATCCGGAAAAATCCTTGAACAGAAACTCGAGACATTGATCGCCCTTCCCGCTGGACTTAGAGACTTTGTGAGATCCGCATCCAAAAAAACCTACCGTGAAGAGTGGTCAGATCAGGGACACACCTGGCTTATCACTATGAGTCGCCTGCCAGAAGATGGTGAACCCATCTGGCTGATGCAGATTGCCAATGTCAGTGAATTGCGAGCCTTACAACGCAGGCTGACGGAACAGGACAAGCTGGCCACGCTGGGACGTATGGCAGCTCACCTTGCGCATGAAGTGCGGAACCCCTTGCAAACAATTGGGCAGGCGGTGGAATTGATGCCGGTTGGAACAACTGCTCAGGACCATGAAGTGCACGGGATCATTACATCCGAGATGAAGAGGTTGAACCGTCTTGTTACGGAGATGCTTAATTTTTCAAGTCCGTTTCAACCGAAGCCATCAAGGGTTTGCTTGCCTGCTATCATTCGTTCGTCTGTGCAGCAGGTGGATATCAGTGGAGTATTTCGGATAGTCCACACATACGAGCTGGAATATCTGGAAATTGATATCGATCATTTCAGGCTGGTGCTGGATAACCTTCTATCCAATGCAGTTGCCGCCAGTCCGGAACCTGGCAGTGTGGAAATACGCCTGCGTTCTTACAGTGAACGCAGCTGGGCTTTGGAGGTAGAAGATCGGGGTGGGGGTATTCCTGAAGATATTCGCCACAACCTGTTTGAGCCGTTTGTGACTGGACATCCAGGTGGTTTCGGTTTGGGATTGGCAACCGTTCAACAGGTATGCAAAGCCAATGGCTGGGAAATATCTGTCAAGTCTTTGAAGTATGGAACCTGTATCCGGGTTACCGGCAGACAAGCTTAATCAGGGGATGCCTCCCGGGGGAGACGCATGGCTAAAATACTGCTAGTAGAGGATGAAGCCAACACCAGGCGTATACTATCCCTATCCCTCCAGACCAAGGGACATGAAGTTGATGACTGTCCAGACTCAGAGCATGCCTTCAAGCTTCTCAACAAGGAAATATATGACATTGTTCTGACCGACCTGCGTCTGCATGGTCGGGACACCGGTCTGGATATCATCAGGAAAAGCACCGAGTTGCAGCCAAATGCACGGGTGCTGTTGGTAACCGCGTACGCCAGTCTGGATACAGCTGTAGCCGCGATGCGGGAAGGAGCCTTTGATTATCTGACTAAACCGGTTTCTACTGAAGATCTGACCTCGGCGGTTGAGCGAGGTCTTGCTGACAGAGAAGGGAAGCCGTGGAATGATTCCAAATCGGTTCCTGTTGATGCAGAGGCAAACGGACTGATTGGTTCTTCCGTGCTCATGGAACGACTTCGTGACCGTATCATCCGTGTGGCAGGGGGCGAGTTCACGGTTCTCATTCTCGGGGAGTCAGGAACCGGAAAAGAGCTTGCAGCTCAAATGGTACACCGCTTCTCTAATCGTTCCTCCGGTCCCTTCGTACCAATCCACTGTGGGGCTATTCCCATGGATTTGTTCGAGGCCGAATTGTTTGGCTACAAAAAAGGTTCGTTTACCGGTGCCGGTTCGGATCGATCCGGTTTGATCGAAAGTGCAAATGGAGGCACGCTTTTTCTCGATGAAATCAGTGAAATGCCAAAATCAGCCCAGGTTAAACTGCTCAGGGTGTTACAGGATCATCAGGTAAGGCGCCTTGGCGAGGAAAAGGAAAGGAAAATTGATATGAGGGTTATAGCCGCCAGCAATCGTGATTTGTCTCATGAAGTGGAATCAGGCAAATTCAGGGAAGATTTGTTTTATCGGCTGAATGTTGTCCCCATATATATGCCTCCTTTGCGCTATCACCGTGAAGATATTGAAGAACTTAGCCGACATTTTATCGGCCAATGGTCAGACCCGGGAACAAGGCCAAAACTGGATGCCAATGTTTTGGAGAAGCTGAAGGGGCTACCCTTTGCTGGTAATGTACGTGAGCTTGAGAACCTCTTGCAGAGGATGCTTGCCTTAAGCAATGGTGGCTTACTGGATGGCTCTCTGCTGAATGAGTCTGGACAGGAGGACCCGAATCATACCGAGGTCTCTCTGGATGCACTTTGTCGGCAGAATATCCAGTTGGATGACTGGCTGAATAACATAGAAAAAAATCTTATCAGCCAGGCCCTTGATAGGTCCGGTGGAAATATAACCCGGGCTGCAGACTTTTTAGGCATCAGTTTCCGCTCGCTCAGGTATCGACTTCATAAGCTGGGTTTGCACGGCAACGACGAATGACGGGGCTGTTTATATTTACCTGTGCCCTTTTCGGTCTGATCGTGGGAAGTTTTGCCAATGTGTGCGTGCACCGGTTGCCGAAAGGGAAGTCAATAATCCTTCCTGGCAGCCATTGCCCGACTTGCGGTAAGGTGATTGCCTGGTTTGATAACATTCCACTACTGTCTTTTCTGCTTCTGAATGGTCGTTGCCGCCATTGTCAATCGAAGATATCGCTACGCTATCCTGTACTGGAACTGTTGATGGGTGTTAGTTGGGCTGCCCTTGCCTGGCGCTATGGCCTTTCCATTGATCTGCTGATGGCTTTGACTTTGGTCAGCATGCTCTGGATTTTAACTCTTATTGATCTTGAGACGGGGCTTCTTCCCAATGCTTTGACATTTCCCGGTATCTTCATGGGTTGCCTGTTCGGACTCTGGTTCGGCCATTTCCTCGATAGCGTGATCGGAGCTGTCGCCGGTTACGGTTTCTTTTGGCTCGTAGCCAGAACCTTTCTTTTGGTCACAGGTCGGGAAGGTATGGGCTATGGCGATTTCAAATTACTGGCTATGCTGGGGGCATTCTTTGGCTGGAAGGCACTTCCCTTTATCGTATTTACGGCCTCGCTGGTCGGGGCTGTCATCGGTAGCATATACCTGCTTTTCTCGGCAAGACATGCCCGGGCGGAAATACCCTTTGGCCCTTATTTGGCACTGGCCGGGGTATTGTGGTTGCTTTGGGGCCCTGAGTGGGTTCACCTCTATCTGAATATGATGCTCGGATGAAAGTACAACGTACAGCGACGGTAGGACTCATTGGCGGGATTGGTAGTGGCAAGAGTACAGTTGCGGGGATGTTTGCCGAGCTTGAGGTGCCTGTGCTTGATCTGGATGAAGTGGGCAGAAAGCTAACCGGTCCTGGACAGGAAGGTTTAAAGGCGATATCTGTTGCTTTTGGCTCCGCCGTTCTTTTCGCTGATGGTACGCTTGATCGACAGAAACTGGCCTCACTGACCTTCTCCGATGAGAACAAGCTGAAAGTGTTAACCGAGATCATCCATCCATTGATCTGGAAGCAGGAGAAAATCTGGCTATCTGGCCTTGATGTTCCTTATGCTATCATCGAAGCAGCTGCATTGCTTGAGTCGAAAGGCGCAGGGCGTGTGGACGCTATTATTGCCATCATCAGCAAATGTAATCTACGCCGCCATCGTGTTAAAACGCGGGGGCACCCGGCGATTTCCCACTTTGATAATATCATACGGAGACAATGTCAGGATGAAGATCGCTTGCAAGAGGCTGATTTTATTATGTACAATGATGGCGGTCTTGATGTGTTACGCTCACAGGTTGTTCAGACTCATGAGAAATTACTGAATCGCTTTTCATCTAGTAGTTGACAGCAATTTAGCTGTGTAGCAAGGTTGCGATGCCTTTTCTGGCAGGTTTCCCGTCCGCAGTATTTTTGTCCGTATTGCGGGGATTCCTCTCAACTCAAAAATCATCATGAACCTCGGAAATTGTTCCCGAACACAAGGAAGATCAAGGAATGGATACAACTACGCAGACTGCTCCCCAAAGCGGGACCACTGAAAAAAAACCGGTCGATCAGCCGCCTGCTGAAGAAAAGCCTGTGAAAGCAAGGCATCAGCATAAAGGACGCCGGCGAAACTCTGAATCCTCCGCGAGAAGGAAAAGGAACGAGCCAAATCAGGTTCATGAAATTGACCCGGATATCGATAGACATGAACGTGAGGGTATCCAGATGCATCTGCGCAAAGTTGCTGCCATGAAGCCGCATGAGTTGCTGGAACTGGCTAACTCTCTGGGAATTCAGAACGCGGCAGGTATGCGAAAGCAGGAACAGGCATTTTCCCTTTTAAAGGCGCACGCGATCAGGGGTGGAACCTTATATAGCGAGGGCGTTCTTGAAATTTTACCGGACGGCTTTGGCTTTCTGCGTTCACCGGAGGCAAATTACCTGGCGGGACCTGATGATGTCTATGTGTCCCATAATCAGGTGCGGCGCTTTTCCCTGCGTAAGGGCGATACGGTTGCCGGTGAGATTCGGGCACCAAGAGAAAATGAGCGTTATTTTGCTATCAAGACTGTTGATACCATCAACGGAGAGGACCCGAAGGTTGCTACTACAAAGGTGCTGTTTGATAACCTTACGCCTCTCTATCCTGATCAGCGTATCCGTATGGAAGTGGAAGGTTCCAAAGATGTTACCGGCCGTGTGATTGATATTGTTTCTCCTATCGGGAAAGGTCAGAGGGGCTTGCTTGTTGCTCCTCCACGCACGGGTAAAACCATGATGATGCAATCAATTGCCCATTCCATTGAGGCAAACCACCCCGATGTGATCCTGATGGTTTTACTGATCGATGAACGTCCCGAAGAGGTTACAGATATGACTCGCTCGGTGAGGGGAGAAGTTGTTTCTTCTACCTTTGATGAGCCGGCTCAACGTCATGTACAGGTGGCTGAAATGCTGATCGCCAAGGCCAAGCGTCTGGTGGAGCATGGTAATGATGTGGTGATTTTGCTTGATTCCATCACGCGCCTGGCTCGTGCCTACAACACCGTTGTGCCGTCTTCCGGCAAAATTCTGTCAGGTGGTGTGGATTCCAATGCCTTACATCGTCCAAAGCGATTTTTCGGGGCCGCCCGAAACATTGAAGGTGGTGGTTCGCTTACCATTATTGCGACGGCCCTGGTTGATACCGGCAGCAAGATGGATGAGGTGATTTTCGAGGAGTTCAAGGGCACTGGAAACATGGAGATCAACCTTGATCGTAAACTTGTCGACAAGCGTGTCTTCCCGGCCATTGATATCGCGCCATCCGGTACGCGCAAGGAAGAGTTGCTTACTGATCGTGAAGATCTCAGCAAGGTCTGGATTCTGAGAAAGATTCTTACACCGATGGGCACCGTGGATGCCATGGAGTTTTTACTGGACAAACTGAGGCAAACCAAAAGCAATGCTGAATTTTATGAACGCATGAATCAGTAGGAAACCAAGCAACCACTTCGGCAATATTGAATGTGTGACAGAAGATACTGAAGGGCGTGGTTGCATATTGGATTAGCTTTCGATTCAGATGCCGGAACAGACAAATAAACAAGGAATCATACAATCATGCGCGACCACCTCAGAGCATTGAATTACATCCGGTCGGCAGTATTTGCCTGCAAATATAGTAATAAGAAGAGAAATTTGGCATGATTTCCAACCCTGAACCTGGTATTGGCTTTTTGGATCAGCAAGGGAGGTTAGCATGTGCAATTGTTCCCGTTCTGTATCGCTGGGATTCACCGATGAAATGTTTCCACAGGGCGTTCACATGTGTTATTTCTACAATGATGATGAAGAGCGGCGGTCAATTATCCCCGAATTTATTGCCAGTGGCCTGAATACGAATGAGCGAACTGGTTATTTTGCCCAACTTCTACCAGCGCCCGATCTGCTTGGCAGTCTGAAAAGCATGGGTGTAGATGTCCCCGGCGAGGAAAGAGAAGGCCATTTTCATTTAAGCAGCACTGAATCGACCTATCATCCCGAGGGTGTGTTTGATCCGGATAAAATGATTGGCAATTTGCATGCGTTTTATTCCGAAAGTTTGGAAAAGGGATTTGCCGGTGCCCGCGTCAGTGGTGAAATGGGATGGGCTTTGCAGGATGTTCCTGGCTCTGATCGATTGCTTGAAGATGAGGCAAAAGTGAACTTGGCACTGAAGAAATCTCCTGTGACTGCCATTTGTCAGTACAATACCAACCTGTTTGATGGTAAAACCATTATGGAGGTATTACGTGTACATCCGCTGGTCATTGCCAGCGGGCAGGTTGTGCATAATCCGTTTTTCTCCATGCCTGAGGATATGGAGGCATAAAACCAGTGCCCAACAAAGAAATTGATGCGAATGTGCTTGGAAAGCTGCTCTTTTTGCAGAGCACACTTGAAGTTATGCCTGACAAACAGGGCGTTATTGGTCTTGTTTGCGAAGGTTTATTGCTGGTGCCGGGCGTGGAGTCGGTATCGTACCTTGAAAGCCCTGATAAGAATGCTTCCAGTGATGAACTTGCACTTTGCATTCCCATAGCTTCAAGACATACGAAATATGGCGTTATTGAATTTGGCATTGACGATGCGGAGGCATTTGCCAGATACAAGCCGCATATTCAGAACGTAGCCAATACGATTGCCCTGGCATTTGATAACCGGCATTATATCTCTGAAATCAATCAGTATCGCGATCAGCTTGAACATCGCGTCCAAGAGCGCACTGCTGAACTGGCAAACCTACACATCAAGTTTGAGGCAATGACGGAAACGGTCTCGGATGTGCTCTATATGATTGATACGGATGCGAGGGTTATCTGGTGGAATAAACATGTCGAACAGATTACGGGATTATCCCCGGATGAGTTACTGAACAGACCGGCTGCTGATTTTATCCATAAAGATGACTGGCCAAGGTTACAACAGGCCATTGAGCGAGCATTTGCCACTGGAGAAGCGGAAGAGGATCTTCTATGTCATACGATCAACGGACCTGTTCCATATCACTTCAAGGGTTCGGTTGTGAGAAACAATGATGGTACTGTGATTGGGCTTACCGGCATAAGCCGCGATATCAGCGAGCGCAATAAAGCGGAGGCAGAGTTACTGCATAGTGAGAAACGCCTGCAGAGTATTATTGAGGGCAACCCTGTGCCAACCATTATCACCCGCATGTCCGATGGACTGGTTAAATATGCCAATCAGCCGATTGCAAAACTGTTCAGGATTTCTGAAAAGGAAGTGATTGGCAAACAAACACCAGATTATTTTGTACATCCCGAAGAGCGGGCCTTGATGATGCGGGAGTTGGCAGGGGCGGGCAAAACTCAGTCGCATGAAGTTCATCTGCAGAGGCCTGATGGCACGCTTTTCTGGGCAGTAGTAACGCTTTCAGCCATCGATTTTGACGGGGAAGCATCCGTCATGACCAGTGTTTATGACACTACCGAGCGCAAGTTGGCGGAGGAGAAACTGCGGGCAATTGCCCAATTGAACGTGCAGTCGACCGGGGAAGATTTTTTTCGAGTGCTAGTTGAATCTGTGGCCAGGTTATTGAGCGTGAAAGTTGCTTTTGCCGCCGAATTTAGCTCAATCGGAACTGCCAGTGCGCGCTCACTGGCGATCTGGAGCAGTGAAGAACTTATTGAAAATATGCACTGGACACTGTCCGGCACGCCATGCGAGCAAGTAGCCAAAGGGAAAAGCGTATTCATTGCCAAAGGCGTGCAGGCGGCATTCCCGGATGATCAATGGTTGGCGGAAGCCGGGCTGGAGAGCTATCTGGGTGTTCCGATGCTCGATAACAGGGGCTATGCTATCGGTCATATCGGCATTATGGATGACAAGCCTGTTCCAAAGCGGGAGCCTGCTGAAGATCTCCTTTCTGCCTTTGCCGGTCGCGCCACCGCCGAACTGGAGCGCATGCGGACGCAAGAAGCATTGGCCAGCAGTGAGGCCAATTTCCGTAACCTTGTGGAAGCTGACTGTTACGCTCTTATTGTGCACAGAGATTTTCATTTGTTGTACGCCAATACTGAAGCCAGAAAAATATTTAAGGTTCCAGATAAGGACTCCCTGCCGGGAAAATCGATCTTTGATTATGTGCATCCGCGTTACCGAAACTTTGCCAGATTAAGTATTCAACGCTTAATCAGGCGAAATGAAAGTATTACTCCGATTCAGATCAAAGGCGTAACAGCGGATGGGCAGGAGATTGATGTTGATCTCAGGTCAATGCCTATACAATTCGATGGATCGCCAGCAGTGATGACCATCATTTATGAGATCACTGCACGCAAACGTGGTGAATATTTTACCGGGCGAACGTCCGAGATTCTTGAAATGATGGCGACATCAAGTCCTGCTTATGAGGTTTATGATGCCATCTGTCGGATGTATGAAAACATATACCCAAGAATGCGCATCTCCATTCTGAAGCTGAAAGGAAACCGGCTGTTTCATTGCAGCGCGCCCAGTCTGCCTGATGAATATTCCAGGGCGATTGACGGCGGGGAAATTGGTCCCTGCGCCGGTTCATGCGGTACGGCGGCTTTTCTTGGTAAAGAAGTGATTGTCGAGGATATTGCAAGCGATCCGCTATGGGTGGATTATAAGAATATAGCGCTGCCCCATAAACTCCGCGCCTGCTGGTCAGAGCCGGTTGTGGCCAGTGATGGAAGGATACTGGGCACCTTGGCT